>CALVEI010000001.1 GCA_944326515.1 Candidatus Gastranaerophilales bacterium
ACTTTGCTTGCCTCTATTAAAAACGATACTTAATCGTTTTTAACAGAGTTCTTGGGCGCGTTTTCTTCTTAATTTTTTAGTTGTCTTTTTGCCGAAGGATTCGAAGAATTTTTATACAGCACGCAGAAACTCCGTTTCTGACTTTGCTTGCCTCTATTAAAAACGATACTTAATCGTTTTTAACAGAGTTCTTGGGCGCGTTTTCTTCTTAATTTTTATTTGTCTTTTCGTCGGAGGATTCAAAGAATTTTTGTTCTTAACATCACATAATTTTATCTGTCAAAAAAATTTTTTATGTGATTTATGTAAATATAATGAAAATCACAGCCAAATATAATAATTTTTCATATTCTTGTCCTAAGCGTAAACCTTATGTGCCAAGTTTTGGCATAAGTTTTAAGGCGCCAAAATTATTGTCTGATATTTTTATAAGACAAAGCAATCAACCTGCGCAAAAAGTATTCAAATTAAAAAAACTAAAAGCTGGGAAATTTGGAACAGAGTGTAAAGATTCCACACCATTAAAGAGCTTTGATGATAGTGTTGATTTTGAAAAACTTAAGGAACTTTATAAAAACGGTTTTTCAACAAACACGGACGGTTGGGCTGATTGCTTTTTAAAATCTAAAGCAAACAACCCGCTTTCTACATCATCGGTTTATGACTGCTCTGTTATGTATTTGTTTAATAAAGATACAAACACTCATTTTTTGTACCATTCATCTTTTCGATCTGTTCAAAAAGATTTCGACTTTTTAATAAAAACCTTTATGCCGGAAGGCTTTACAAAGGCAGAAATTTTACCCGGAACAAAAAGGTGGCTTGAACGTCACTCACTGACTTTACCTGAAATGGTAAAAGCTATTCAAGCAAATAACAAACAAGCTGAAATAAACATTAGACATTACAACTCAAAAATGCCTGAAGTGGTAGGTTATATGGGTGAATTATACGAAATACCAAATCACAGAATAGAAATGGGATTTTACGACAAAGGACAAGCAAGCTTTAGAATGTGTGATTTAAAAGCTAAATCATTAATTAGCGAATTAGATTTCAATTCTTCTTCAATTGAGAAACTTGAAACTACAAGACAATACTATAAACAAGGAATTCCTGATATTGAAATTATGAAAATTATAAATCGAGAATTAGACAAAAACCTGCAAAAGCTCTTAGAGAAAGACATATCAAAAAAGTAATTTTTTGTTGCTATAAAACAAGGTTATAAAAATATCCGACAATAGTAAATGTAACAAACATAAAAAACACATATCTGATTATCAGTTCTTTTTTCATAACCCTTGATAAAATAATCATCTCTGGCAACGACAACCCTACAACAGCCATCATAAAGACTAAAACAGTACCCACAGCAGCACCTTTTTGAATTAAAACTTGTGCAATAGGGATAATAGTTGTTGCATCAGCATAAAGCGGAATTCCTGCCATAACCGCTAAAGGAACTGCAAAGAAATTGTTATTTGACATATATTTCATAAAAAATTCTTGCGGAACATATCCGTGTAAAAATGCTCCAACTCCAACGCCTAATAAAACAAATAACCAAATCTTTTGCATCAAATCTTTTGCATAAATAAACGCATCTATGACTCTTGATTTTATAGTTAATGCTTCTTGTGCAGAAGAACAAGAACAACAGCAACCGCCTGTATTTGTACCTAATTTTTTCAAATAATCTTGCAAATATTTTTCAAACCTTAATTTTTCCATTAGAAAACCGCCGATAACACCAACAGCAATACCAGTAACCACATAAATCAAAGTAATTTTTATACCTAAAACACCAGCCAGGACAAGCATTGCAATTTCATTAATCATAGGCGAAGTAATTAAAAAGCTCATAGCAACCCCAAAGGGAATTTTTGCCTCTATAAACCCTATAAATAATGGAATAGAAGAACAAGAACAAAACGGCGTTATCGCCCCAAACAAGGCCGCTAAAAGATGAGCCAAAAACTTTGGTTGTTTTTCAACGTATGATTTAAATTTATTGCTATCAAGATAGCTTCTTAAAAATGCGATTACTGAAATTATCACAAATAACAAAAATAATATTTTAAGCACATCATATACAAAAAAGTGGAGTGCCGAACCCAAACTTGTTTTTGCCGAAAAACCTAATATTTGATATACAAACCAATCTGCAAATTTTAAAAACATATTTACCTCACAAAATTGACAGAAACAAAACTATATGCCATTATTGGAATATAATATAACACTATATTCCATTTTTGGAATATAGTCAACCCCAAGGACAAACTATGAATAATTTATATGAAAAAAAAGCACAAATATTTAAAGCACTGTCTAACCCTGTAAGGCTTGAAATAATAGACTTTTTAACAGATGGCGAAAAATGTGTTTGTGAGATTGTTGAAAAATTAAATTATGAGCAACCTCATATTTCAAAAAGCTTGATTAAACTAAAAGAAGCAGGGCTAATTGAAGACAGAAAAGATGGCTTAAATGTCTATTATTCCCTAAAATTTTGTTGTATGAAAGAATTTTTTAATTGTTTGAACAAGATGATTAAGTAGTCAACAACTATAGTTGTAGCTCAGATTAGTAAATCCGACCTATGATAAAATATAGCAAAATCATTATTATAAAGATACATTAAAAGATGACAGAAATTTTAATAAAAACCTTAATTACATTCATTGCACACCTGTAAAATATTCGTTTATAAACAAGGTTTATATGATATTAATTAGGGTAATTCAAAAAATGTTGAAAATATAAAAAAATTGGGTTTTGAATAATCAATTTTAGGGTTAATTTTATTTAAACTGAAGGACCAATTTAAAAGCAACATTTTGTGATATTTTACTCAAATATATTCGGTGCAACCTGAATATCAGGATAATGTTCAGCAACATATTCCTTTATATACGGATAAATATATTTTGAATTATTTTCTATAGTAACCAAAATTACATCGGGATTTAAAATGCCTAAATCATCTATTGAATATATCCTATATTCTCCTACATAATTGCCAACACAGACCTCATTCTTATCTACTATGCCCAATACTTCGGTGTTAGCAATTTTATTATTTTTTATATAATTTCTGAGAAAATTACTTGCACCCCAAAATACAACTTTTTTCCCTCTTATGTTGTTTAAAAATTTATCTTCTTTTATTTCTTCAGATAATAATAGTGTTTCATAAATTTTATATTCATCAGCAAATTCATTTTTCAGGTCTCTTACAAAATTTTCATACGCAATTCCGGAAGCATTATTAATAATATATCTCATTATATCTTTAAAATTGTTCTCATAACTTTTTTGATATTTCTCATATAAAGCATTTTTTATGAGATAATCCTTCAGAATTAATCTTGCTTTAACATAATTTATATAATTTCTCTTTGAAGTAATTCCGTTTTCCCTTTTATAGCGATAATTAACAAACTTTTTATTTAATATCATTATTCTGTCTGCACATATTCTTGCAATATAATTTAAATCAGCACCATTACTTGATGACAAACTTGAAAAACGTATATTATTTTTTAACAAAAGTTCTTTTTTATACAAAGTACTCCAAGGTTCGGGAGCAAACATATTGAAAATGGAATCTATGCAGTCATTTGAATTAAAAACTTGATTATATTTTACAATATATTTATTTATAGGCCAAAAATCATTATCCTCAATAGCAACACCATTTTCTATTCCTTTAGCTAAACATACAACCATATCTAAATTATTATTTTCTGCCACGGAATATAATTCTTCAAACATTTCAGGCTCAAAGGTATCATCCGAATCTAAAAAATGTACATATTTTCCTGTCGCAACAAGTAAACCCGCATTTCTGGCGGCACCAACACCAAGGTGATTTTGTGTAATTACTTTTATCTTGCTGTGCTTTCTGGCATAATCTTCAAGAATTTCAAAACTGCAATCATCAGACCCATCATTTACGCAAATAATTTCAAATTCTTGAAATGTTTGGTTTAAGATACTGTCCAAACATTCTTTTAAATATTTTTCTACATTATAAACAGGTAGTATTATTGAAATCATTTTTTCTCACTTTTCAATAATTATTGCAGAGTTTTCAGTTAATTTTATTTTATTTTTCTTGTAATTTTTTGATATAAAAAAGATTGGAGAAATTTCTTGTACTCTACCGTATTGACTAAACCTGTCAAAAATATCTTTACCGTATTTTCTTACATGATCAACCTGACCGTAATATTTTTCTCTATCTTCAGGCGTAACTATTGAAGCATCCTCAAATGTAATATCAAGATCATTGTAATAAGGAGTGGTCAATATAATTTTGCCATCGTGTTTTAAAACTCTTAATAATTCACTAAAAAAGCCTTTTTCGTCTAATACATGTTCTACAACATGATTTGTTATAATAAAATCAAAATAATCATTTTCAAACTTCAAATCTAAAACATTCATTTTTTGGCAATTTATTGCATATCGGTACTTTTCAGGAAATAAATCAATCGAATAATATTCAATATTTTCTTGTTTTGAAAAAAGTTCATAAATACTCTTTTCCGGTGCAGTATGTAAGATTCTTAGTTTTTTTTGTTTAATATTTAAAATAAATTTTTCATACACATAATACAAAAAACGATGACGCTCAAGCGAACCGCATTCAATACAGCAGACATTTTGCCTTACAGGCCTTCCATAATCAATAAAATGTTGTTCTTTTTGACAATAAGGACAATAATACTTTTTATTTTTCACAAAATTATCAACAACTTCTATATTTGGAAATTTTTGTCTTAACTCTTTTTTGAGTTGATTATAAGAATCTTTTATAGAGATAAAAGAAATATATATTTTATCCGGATTAATATTCGAAATATCGTATGGAGAAAAAATCTTATAACCGCAAAAATCAGCCCCCCATTTTTGTGAATCCATGTCTATGATTCCAACAACATTCGGAAAATGCTTATCTGCAAGAAAGTCCTTTAAAAGATTACTTGCACCCCAAAATAAAATTTTTCTTTTAGCATCGTCTTGTAAAAGCTTATAATTTAATTGTGCCAAACCGAGTGCTCCTTTCTTCAACGCATTTTATCATATAAAACATTAAAAAAACAATAAAGGTAAGGCTAAAAATATCGTTTTGAAAAACTTGATCTGTTTTTATCTTTAGTTGTTTAAATAAAAAAATTAAATAATCAGCTGTTAAAGCCCATAGCCGACAATACGATTTTTAACGTTTTTATCTCTTAGAGAATTGTCTTCTTCAGGGTTGAGTGTAAACAATACCTCTTCTTCAACATCTTGAGTATCTTCTGTATCGGAAGTGTTATTTATTTCAAGCAACTCATTTAAATAATCTTTATACAAAGCTAATATTTTATATAAAGCAGGTTTTTTATTTACGATCAATTCCAATGGCTTATCACTACCTGTTATATCAAAAGACAGTTTTGTCGGAAACTTTTTAACAAGCAAAGCTGATTCCATAATATCTGCTAATTCTTCAAAATATAATGAATACAAACGTTCGTTTTGGGTAGATTCAAATAATATATCAGAAAGAGCTTCTTCCATTGCCAAAGATTGCAATTTTAAAGATACAGGCATGTTTTGTTTTGGCAATATAACTATGTTTGCAATATCATCATATTTTTTTCTTTTAGTGCATACTTGTTTTTCAAATTCATCAGGCTGTAAGTTTTCATATCTCAAATGTTTATTCACTTCTGCAAAATATTCTTTTGTAAAAGCTTGAGGAACAAAACTATATTTTTGTAAAAATTTGTATTCTAAATTTTTATATTCTTTTTCTTTTTCAAAAGCATTTGGTTTATCAAAACAACAATTCATGTTTACATCAGGATAATCACTTTCCCAAAAGATTTTAAATTTATTATAAAAAGCTTTTTTTACTTCTGCTGGATAATTGTTTTTGTCATCAAACAAAATCAATGCGCTTTTACCGAAGGTTTGTAAAAATTCTTCCAACTGTTTTGGAGTTGCTGTATTTTCAAACATTGGTTTTTCTGAATGTTTAGCAAATAAATCATTTTTAACAAAAAGATTTGAACCAACACGTTCATTAACATCAGGTTGGTAAAAATAATTTTTAATAATTTTATCTATTTCAAAATCAGAAAGTGGCTGTTTGTATTCAGAATATAATTTAGACATTTTATTAACATCAATCTTCTTTTTAGTCACATTCAAATCAATATATTTATTAGCATAATTTGAATAAACACTAAAATCTTGACCTTGTGAATACATCATTAAAGCATTTTTAATCTCTGATGGGACTAATTGAAATACGTTCGGATTTTGGGTTAAAGAATACAACACATCAGCTGCTGCTGCACACATAGGATTATTTATCCGTTGAGTTTTATCGCTACCCATGTGTGTTATTTTTTGCAATTTCAATCTTTCTTCATCAGAAACAGCATATTCGGACAATATAGCTTTTGTCCAAAGTTTCACATATTCTTCAGGAATTTCAGATAATGTCGTCTTAAAATAATCATCCAAATATTCTTGAGGCAGTTGTTTAACAATAGCAAAATGTTTGTTGTTATATGCAAACATAAACTCTTGCATATATTTCGGCATATCATTAGTTTTAGGTTCTTCTGTTATCGATTTTAATGATTGAAGATTTTTTTCACTATCAATATCTTTTATACGCTGATATCTATCTCGATTTATTTCTTTTTTTAGTTCTTCAAATGTTCCTCGAGAAATTGCCAAATTAACTTTTTCCCAAGCAAGAATTATTTTTTTGCCAAACTCTTTTGCTTCATCTTCATGCAATGACCAAAACTCTGTCATAATTTCAGACTGATATTGACTAAATTCTTCTGAAGAAAATAACAAATCAGCAGGTTTTGTAATTTGTTTTTGCTGCATAAAGGCAGAAAGCTCACGAATTAAATCTTTGCTATGGTTCCAAGCATCAATCATGGCAAACCTCAAAGGTTCAGAACCTGATTTCATTTTTGATATGTAATCAGTTCTTTCCTCCGCTGTCATATTTGCCCAACGGGATGATAAAATATGCATGCGTTTTAAATGCAAAGTATCTTTTTGAGCTTCCGACAGGTTTGCTTCAAACAATTTAAGATTGTTTGTTGCCCATTTAACAAAAAGTTCATCTTGGCCTAATTTAGAAGAACTTGTTTTGATTCTTTGGGTCGGTTTTTGAGCAGAGTTAGTCTCAGCTTGTTCATTATTTTTTGAAGAAACCAACAAATCTTTCTTTTCTTGCTGTTTTTGCTCTTTCTTAAAATCTTTCAACATATCAAGAGCAGTCATTTGGGCAGCTATCATATCCAATTTTTCATTTTGTGTATGAGAATTCCACCAAATTTCAAACTTTTCTACGGATTTTTTTGCTCTTGCAGTTCTTTCACTGTCACTTAACGATGCCCAAAAAGCTTTTTGCACTTCCGAGATATATTCTCCCACCTTGTCAGAATAGCCTTCTCTTGTATATCTTAAAGAGTTTAGATAATTTTGATTAGGAAGTTTTATACCCAAGCCCTTGAGTGTACCGTCTTGAATATAAGCAGAATTAGGATATTTAAATCTAAAATCAGCTTTAAAATCCTCATCTAAATCTTTTTCTAAATCCTTATTTATTTCGTCATAGGTTTTTGCTTCAAGAAAGATTTTTTTAACAAGATAAACTGTTAAATTTTCTTTGCTTTTTAAAACACCTTGATTTGAAAGAGCAAGAAGCTCATCATTTTCCCTAACAGAAGCAAGCAAACCAATAGAAGCTTTTGTTTGCATCGGATCTATCAGATTTTTGAATAACTCTTCGTCAGGAAAGAAATTCTTAATATCTTGAATTGTATTTGCATTTTTTAAGAAAGAATATGCTCTTTTTTGAGCCTCAATAGGTGTTAATCTTGTTTTATCATCTAGCGATTCAACATACCTTCTTACCGTAGAAGGCATTTTATTTTTGTTAAATTCGTAAAACCTATCAAGCCCTTTATCTACTCTAGAACCACCGAAAGAAACAAGATAGCCTCTTATATTAGAACCTATCACAGGTATTTTGGGTTCCGATTTAAAAGTATTTGTAAAAACAGATTTATTTGTTTTTGTTTTTTGCTCTCTGTTTTGTTTTTGAAAAGATAAAAAATTATTGATACTTCTTACATTCATTTTTTCAAATCCAATTTAATTTTTGTTATTTAAGTACTCAACAATGGCATTTCTAAAGTTTTCGTTTTCCACATTTGCCATTTTTTGTTTTACAAGGTGATTTATAAGATTTTTACATTCCTGTTCGGGAATGTTTTTGTCTATTGTAACAGTAATACAATCCCAATCACTTTTTGGAGTAGGAATCAATATAGCTGTCATATCTTTTTCTTGGTTGTTTTGTATAAACTTGTCGTGAATTACTGTAAATTTTTTGCCGTTTTTTAAATAATATCTCAAGTAATCTTTTATTTCACGAGTATTATTTTTATCTGTTTTTTGGTCAATGTTTACGATATTTATGTCAGATGGTTTGAGTTTTGAATCTGTCTTATCATTATTAACCGTTTGAGTTTTAGTTGCAGAATTTACTTGTTCCGTTTCTTTTTGTTGAAGGAAGTGAGCTATTGCGGTTTTAATTTTTGGGTTTGCCATAAAATCTTTTGGATTCAATGAGTTTACATAATATTTTATGCCTGCAATCGAATTTTCATTCAAAATACCAACTTTTGCCATGTAGACAACCAGCTCATCAAGAACAGGTTTTTCAATATGTCCGCTCAAGACCATCGCCATATGATCGCCACCTCTAAGCCCCGGAGTTGAAGGATTTAATGGAAATACAATAGCTGTTGTTTCACCATTTATTTTTTCGTCAGCATTCTTGTTACGAACAATATGAGGATTTTCAAAATTTTTATACCAGTCCAAACCGTAAGCATATTGCATTGAGCAGCGATAGTCATATATCTTTCTTGTGTTGCCTTCTACTTGAGAATGACCAACACAGGTAACTTCAAAATTAATATCTTTTTCTGTAATATGAGGAATTTTCTTTTGCTTATTAAGTCTTTGTGCCGCCAATGCAGCAGCTTGTTCAGGAGTTAACTCTTGAGACCCATTAGCATTTGAAGCCCCAAAAGACGGTTTTGACTGTGCAGATGATTTATTTGTATTTTGTGATGTTATTTTTGTAGCTGTGTGATAAGCAAAATTTCCATTTATTGGATTCATAATATAATTTTCCTTTTTACAGAAATATAAATCTGCTGAAAAAATTATGTTGCCTACCTACAACTCACAAAAATAAACATCTTTACATGATTTAACATCATTTTTAGCACTTAGCAAATAATATGACTAATATGGTAAAAAATTAATCAATATCTATCGGCGAGCGATTTATTGCATCTATTGCTGCACGTGCATTTTGAACAAGCTCATCAGAAACATTAGGTATAATTGTGAGTTGTCTTAAAACATCAATTGTACGTTTAAAACATCTTACAACATCACCTTCTCCTGAAGGAACTTGTTCAATAAGTTCTTCCCATTCTCCACCATTTACCCAATACTCAATCAATGGTGAATAATAAGAATTTATATACATTTCAGTTTCTATATCACAATCACGTTGGATTATAGTTACACGTCTTCTGATATCTTTAATTTTGTTAAGAGCCTTTCTTGTACCTTTGCTTATAGGTATTTCAGGATAAACATCAGCTCTCAAATCTTCAGTTGTAATTGCACAAATAACAGAGGCAAGCTCGTCAACTTTTAAGGTGTCTAAAACGCCGCTAAAAATAATTTCAGCAAGGAACAGCTCATTTTCTGCCCTAATTGCGCCAATCGTAAGCCCTTTTTCGTTAGGATAATTGTTTTCTAAATATCCCATTTTTTCAAGTGCATAAGTATGATTTAAAAACTTTCTCCAATAGATATCTTTTTCGTACTCTATTGTTTTTTCAAGTTTCATTGCACGTTTTTGAAAACGATCTAAAAGTTCTGTTTCTTTCATATGCTTGCGATAAAGTTTGCAAGTATCGCATTGATATGTTTGTACTTTGTGCAAAAGTTCTTTTGTTTTTGCTTCGAAATCCTGACAGTATTGAACATTTTCAGGGTTCTTTTTATTCATCTGTTTGCGTAAAACTTTAGAGGTTTTTCTTTGTTCCACATAAATATTGCGTAATTTGTTGTACTCAAACATATCTTTTGAAGTACGTTTAAACGGACATTTAAAAGATTTAAAACCTTCAATTACATTGTTTAATTCTTCCTGTTGTTTCATCAAAGGTGTAAGCCTTGTTGTAGAAGAATAGTAGCCAAAACTTTTTAAAATAAGCTCTTTAGCTTCGTCAAGCGTAAACCTTTGCAAAAGGTTAACAACCATTGAATATGTCGGAGAAAAACGACTTTCCAAAGGATTTGCATCACTTGTCACAAGTTCTGCTACTTCTTCAGGAGATTGAAAAGCTGTACCAATGATTGTTACATAACCGATTTCATCCATACCTCGACGGCCCGCACGACCTGACATTTGCAAAAACTCGCTTGGAGTAAGCATTCTGTGACCAGAATCCGTACGTTTTGAAACAGCACTGATAACTGTAGAACGAGCAGGCATGTTTATACCAGCAGCAAGTGTTTCTGTTGCAAAAACAACTTTTATCAAACCTTTTTGAAATAATTTTTCAACAAGAACTTTCCAAGCTGGTAAAAGCCCTGCATGGTGTGAAGCTACACCACATAGAATATATTCAAGATGTTTGTTGTTATACAAATACGGATTTTCTGCAATATATTCATCAACAATTTTTTTAATTTCTTTTTGTTCTTCAGGTGTTGTCAAACATAATCCTGCACATTTTTCCATTTGTTCATCACATTTTTTTCTGGAAAAAGTGAAATAAATTGCAGGCAGCATATTTTTCTTGTGTAAAATTGAAACAACATCTTTAGCAACTTGACGTTGCGGCATTTTACCGCCTCGTTTGCCAAAATATTTCGCTTTTGATTCTGGTTTAATTTTTTTATTTAATCTTCCTTCCGGCGTCAACAAAGGCAAAATATCATTAGGTTTTGAAGAATCATAATAATAATATCTTAACGGTACAGGCCTAAAATCTGTATAAACAAGTTCTGTTCTTGAATGGACAGTATTAATCCAATCTGTAAGCTGTTGAGAGTTAGCAACAGTAGCAGAAAGTGCAATAATTTGGACGTTTGTCGGACAATATATTATACTTTCTTCCCAAACCGTACCTCTTTGTTCATCGTTCATGTAATGAACTTCATCAAGCACTACAAATCTAACATCTTTTAAATTGTCTGAAACAGAACCAAAGTTTGTACCGTAAAGCATATTTCTAAAAACTTCAGTAGTCATAACGACAATCTGAGCTTCACGATTTATAGAAGTATCGCCTGTTAACAACCCAACCTTATCTGCACCGTACTTTTCCGAAAAATCATTATATTTTTGGTTAGAAAGAGCTTTCAAAGGAGTTGTATAAAAAATTCGATGATTTTCATTCAAAGCCTTGTGTATAGCCATTTGCGCAATACAGGTTTTTCCTGCTCCGGTCGGCGCACATACTACCACACTTTTACCATTGTTGATATGGAATAGCGCTTCTTCTTGAAAATCATCGAGTTTAAAATCAAATTTGTATTCAGGCATTTATTTTCCAACTATTATCTGTCTATATATATAATGCCACAAAACGTGATACTTTAAACCTATTTTTTTGAATTAACTTCCTTAGATAATTTTTCCATATTAGAAACTATTTCGTTCAATTCATCATATTCAGCTTTACACGAAGTAGTTATCTCTTTATCTAGTCCGTTTTTCAAATTTACTATTTCTTTTGTTGTTGAAGAAACTAATCCAGCATCTTTACTGTTTGCAGCATTAGCAAATATAAGTTCCAATGTCAATTTTAAATTTGACAACGCTTGACACTTATCAACAGAAGTATCTTGCCCCTTTACAACAGCAA
Source organism: Candidatus Gastranaerophilales bacterium (assembly GCA_944326515.1). Taxonomy (GTDB): domain Bacteria; phylum Cyanobacteriota; class Vampirovibrionia; order Gastranaerophilales; family Gastranaerophilaceae; genus Limenecus. The sequence continues at coordinate 12,000 of CALVEI010000001.1, forward strand.
GACAACTATCCTTAACCGCATGAATCTTGGCCATTTCTGGACCATCTACATCATAAGCTACATTATCTAATATTTCATACATAGGAACATATTTAGAGTTTTCAAAATTGATACAACCCTTTGGATTTTGTTCACTTCCCCAATATATTGCAAAGCCTAAAACTGCAATTAGTGCAATAATTATTACGGTAACAACCGCTATAGCTACTTTTTTCATAAAAACTCCTTTTTTATCGGTTATATTATGAATGATTATAAGTATTTTAGTATTAGTTGTCAATTTAAAATAGTCTGGCTGTCTTAATCCTAAAAATTAAGTTAATTATGTTCAAAATTCTTTGTGCGTGGTAAAATTGGAGTATATATTTGAGACTTGAGGAATTTTTATATAATGATAGATTTACTTTTAAAACTTTTAGGGGATCCTAACCAAAAAAAAGTTAAAAAAATGATGCCAATTGTTGAACACATCAACAAACTTGAACCTGAAATGGAGAAGCTGTCTGACGAAGAACTCAGAGCAAAAACAGAAGAATTTAAAGAACATTTAAAAAACAGAGAATACTCATCCGATTTCAAAAAAGACAGAGAACTTGAAAAAAAAGCACTCGATGAAATTCTTCCTGAAGCTTTTGCCGTTGTGAGAGAAGCAGGCAAACGTGTTTTAAATATGCGCCACTTTGATGTACAGCTAATTGGTGGTATCTTTTTACACAACGGCCACATTGCAGAAATGAGAACCGGTGAAGGTAAAACTCTTGTAGCAACATTACCTGCATATCTTAACGCCCTTACAGGTAAAGGTGTCCATGTTATTACGGTTAACGACTACCTTGCAAAACGTGACAGCGAATGGATGGGTAAAATATATAAATTCCTCGGATTAACAGTAGGTGTTATTCTTTCTAACCAAGGAAGAGACCCTAATGAATTTGAAAGAAAAAAAGCAGCATACGCTTGCGATATCACATACGGAACAAATAACGAATTTGGTTTTGACTACCTTAGAGACAATATGGCTGGCAGTATGGATATGCTTGTTCAGCGTCCTTATAACTACGCTATCATCGATGAAGTTGACTCTATCTTAATCGATGAAGCAAGAACTCCACTAATTATTTCTGGACGATTGGAACAATCTGCTCAACTTTATCAAACAATGTCAAAAGTAGCACCTCAACTAACAAAAGATACTGATTATGAAGTTGACGAAAAGAATAAAAACGTTATTCTTTCTGAAGAAGGTATTGATAAAGCAGAAAAATTGCTTGGCATAGAAGACTTATTTGATGTTCATACACAATATGCTCATCACCTTTTGCAAGCGTTAAAAGCTAAAGAACTTTACCAAAAAGATACAGACTATGTAATCAAAAACGGCGAAGTTGTTATTGTAGACGAATTTACAGGTCGTTTGATGGAAGGCAGACGTTGGTCTGACGGACTCCACCAAGCAGTAGAAGCTAAAGAAGGAGTACAAATCCAAGACGAAACTCAAACTCTTGCAAGTATTACCTTCCAAAATTTATTCAGATTATATCCAAAACTCTCTGGTATGACAGGGACTGCAATGACAGAAGAAGCAGAATTCGGAAAGATTTACAACCTTGAAGTAACAACTATTCCGACAAACAAACCTGATATTAGAGTCAACTTGCCTGACGTAGTTTATAAATCTCAAAAACAAAAATACATAGCAGTTGTTGAAGAAATCATTAAAATGCACAAAGAAGGCAGACCTGTTTTGGTTGGTACAATCAGTATCGACAAATCAGAATATCTTTCTTCTTTACTCAAAGCAAGAAAAATCCCACACAACGTATTGAACGCAAAACATCACGAAAAAGAAGCTTACATCATTGCTCAAGCAGGTCGTTACGGCGCCGTAACAATAGCAACAAACATGGCCGGTCGTGGTACTGATATTCTGCTAGGTGGTAACCCTGAATATCTTGCAAAAGAAGAACTCGACAAAAAAGGCATAACAATAGACCACCCTGACTACGAAATTCTTAGAGACGAAGCTCTAAAAGCAGCAAAAGCAATCACTGAAGAAGAACACGACAAGGTAGTAAAAGCTGGCGGTTTACACGTTATTGGTACAGAAAGACACGAATCAAGACGTATTGACAACCAGCTAAGAGGTCGTGCAGCAAGACAAGGTGACCCCGGTTCTACAAGATTCTTCTTATCTTTAGAAGATGACTTGATGAGAATATTTGGTGGTCAGCACATAATCAACCTTATGAACACACTTAACGTTGAAGAAGATATGGCTATTGAATCAGGTCTTATCACAAGACAGATAGAAGCTTCTCAACGCAAAGTTGAAGTTTATCATTTTGATATAAGAAAAAGCGTCCTTGAATACGATGATGTTATGAATATTCAAAGAGAAAAATTCTATCAACAAAGACGCCGCGTATTAAAAGGCGAAGACCTTACACCGGATATTTATTACATGATTGAATGTGAAATGGATAGAATCATTAAAAGCTACATTTCACCGGGGCAAAACCCTCAAGAATATATTTACGAAGATATGCTTGGAATGGTAAAAGAAGTTCACTCTCTTGTACCTCAGCTTGATTATCTTGAAGTAAAAGATTTTCAAGGTTTAAGCTACGAATCAATCTTTGAAAAATTAAAAAAACTTGCTGTTGATGCATATAGAGAACACGAAGAAGAAACTATAAGATTCTATAACGATATACAAGCTCAATATGAAGCAGTTTTTGCACCTGAAGAACCATTTGCACATGACAATGTTATGCGCCACATAGAAAAAGACATTCTTTTACGTGTTGTTGACAACAAATGGATTGATCACTTACACAACATTGATATGCTCCGTGATGGCATAGGTTTAAGAGCTTACGGACAAAAAGACCCTCTTATTGAATACAAAAGAGAAGCCTATGACTTGTTCAACAATATGATGTACGAAATCCAGTCTGAAACAGTAAAATACCTGTTTAGAACAAGATTCGGAGTACAAATTGTTCAAAGAAGAGATGATGATGTTATCCAAACACAACTTGCACAAGCTGCTCAAAGCTTTCAGGCACCATCAGAAGAAGATGAGCAATCTATGATGAATTCGCCGATACATAACGGACAAAAAGTAGGAAGAAATGATCCTTGTCCTTGCGGCAGCGGAAAAAAATATAAAAATTGCTGCGGCAAAGAAGAATAAAATAAACTAACATAATTTAAAAAAAGACAAGTACAAAAATACTTGTCTTTTTTTGTTAAGTTATTCATCCAAAGATTTTACCGAAATACTTACTCTGTTTGCAAAATTGTTGTTAATAGCGTGTATAAGTTCGTTAGAAGATTCTACCCAAAAATGAGAATCGCTTAATATCCTTGCATTGCTGCCGTCAGGCTCTTTAAGACTCAGAACAAGAGGATCTCCACCTTTAAAACGAGCAAGTACATCCTTTACTGCAACTAAATCTTCAAACTTCATTTCATCTAAAAGTGACAAAGTAACAATATTGCTATTTTCAATAGCTTTTACGGAATCAACAATTATATTGTATTGGTCTTCATCTTTTTTCTGAATTTTACCTGACAGAATAACTTTCTTTTCGTTTTCGATAAAAGAATTGTAATCAATCAAAGTCTTATGGAAAGCAACAAACTCTACCTTACCTGTTAAATCTTCAATAATACCTGCTTTTAAAAACTTTGTAGGGTCTTTTTTAGTAGGAATTTGTCTTACCTGTGTCAATAAACCGCACACAGTAACAGGCTTATCGTTAGGCATATCCTTTAACTCAGCAATATTGTGAGTTGTTAAAAACGGCAGCTTATCAACGATGCTTGAAAGCGGGTGGCTTGTAACGTAAAAGCCTAAGTACTCTTTTTCAAAAGCTTGAATCTGTTTGTCATCAAACTCATCTTCACTGCCTGTTAATGTATATGTATCAAGCTCAACACCGGTACTTGTCGTCAAACCTGCAAATAAACTTGCTTGTCCAAGCATTTTAGCTTCACTTTGTCTTTTTGCAGAAGCCATCAACGGTTCTAGGTTTTCTATAAGCTGTTTTCTGCTTTTTTCAATGTTTGCAAAAGCACCGGATTTAATCAAACTTTCCAAAGTCCTTGTATTAAGTGCTTTGGTATCAATTCTTGTACAAAAATCGTACAAAGATTTGAACTCACCGTCTTGAGTTTCTCTTTCTTTTTCAATAAGTTCAATTACACCTTCACCCACGTTTTTAATAGATGCAAGCCCAAAGCGAATGTTGTTTCCGTCTGGAGTAAACTTCGCATTAGACTTATTAATATCAGGCGCAAGAACCTTAATCCCCATTTTTTGACATTCTGCAATGTAAAGCTGAGTTTTTTCCTGATCACTTGAAACACTTGATAACAAAGCAGACATATACTCAACAGGATAATGAGCTTTTAAATACGCTGTTTGATAAGACACAAAAGCATAAGCAGCAGAGTGGCTTCGGTTAAAACAGTATGCCGCGAATTTTTCAATCTGTTCAAAAAGTTCATTAGCTCCTTTTTCTGTCATACCATGGGCAGCAGAACGTTCGACAAACAAACCTTTTTGTTCAGCCATTTTTTCAATCTGTTTTTTACCCATCATACGACGTACGTTATCCGCTTGACCGAGGGAATAATCAGCCAAAGTTTGGAATATCTGCATGATTTGCTCTTGATAAACAATTGTACCGTACGTGTCTTTCAAGATAGGCTCAAGTAACGGGTGAGCATATTCAATTTTTTGACGACCGTGTTTACGTTCAACGAAATCCTGAACCATCCCAGAACCCAATGGCCCCGGACGAAACAAGGCAACCAAAGCGCCTAAATCTTCAAATACAGAAGGTTTTAAGTCTTTAACAAGCTTTTTCATACCAGAAGATTCAAGCTGGAATACACCGTCTGTATCACCTCTTTGCAAAAGCTCAAAAGTCAGCTCATCATCAAGCGGAATGTTATTAATTTCAAGCCATTCGCCTGTCTTTTTTTCAATCATCTTTAAGGCGTTATGAATAATGGTCAGGTTTCGCAAGCCCAAAAAGTCCATTTTCAACAGACCGATGTGCTCATCTTCAATCATCGTATATTCTGTTACGATAATTCCTTCTTTTGAAGGTTCAACAGGCACAACATCTGACAATGGCATCTTAGAAATAATAACCCCTGCAGCGTGCATACCTGTATTGTTTTTTAGCCCTTCTATCGCTTTTGCCATATCAACAAGCTTTTTGACAGTAGGGTCAGAATCATAAAGCTTTTTAAGCTCCATACCATCTTTTAGGGCATCATCAATTTTTATTTTAGGTTCGGCAGGAATCAACTGCGCCCATTGGTTGCTTTGTGCAAAAGGAATATCATAAACACGAGCAACCGATTTCATAGCGTTTCTTGCAGCAAGAGTACCAAAAGTTACAATCTGACAAACCTTATCTGCCCCGTACTTTTTGGTAACATAATCAATTACCTCACCACGGCGTTCTACACAAAAGTCAACGTCGACATCGGGCATACTAACACGTTCTGGGTTTAAAAATCTTTCGAACAACAGATTATGCTTAATAGGGTCTAAGTCCGTAATTTCAAGAACATAAGAAACTAAACTACCTGCGGCAGAACCACGACCAGGGCCTACTGGTATATCGTTTCTTTTTGCATATTGAATAAAGTCAGATACAATCAAGAAGTACTCGGCAAAACCCATTTTATTAATTACACCGAGCTCGTATTCCAAACGCTCTTTTAACTCTGGGGTTAAACCACCATATCTTTTTTTAATGCCTTGCATACACATGTAATCAAGATAAGATTCTGATGTGTAATTTGGAGGAATCTCAAAATACGGAATGTGATATTTTCCCATTTCGATTATCAAATGACACTTGTCAGCAATTTCTACCGTATTTTTGATACATTCATCAAACATATCAGCTTCCATCCAACGGAAGGAATCTCTTAATTGCTCAGGAGTTTTAACATAAAATTCGTCATTTGGAAAACGGAATCTGTCATTGCTTTCTTTAAGTGCGTTTGTTTGAATACAAAGCAAAGTATCGTGCCAGTCTGCATCTTCTTTTCTTAAATAATGGCTATCATTTGTAATAACCATTTTTATATCTAATTCTTTTGCAAGTTCTATTAACCCCGGATTAGACATTTTTTGTTTTTCAAGCCCGTGGTCTTGAAGTTCTATATAATAATCCTCGCCAAACAGACCTTTATAGAACTTTGCTGCTTCGTAAGATTTTTCTTTTTCACCTTGAATAAAACCTTGAGCAACTTCACCTTGAACACAAGCAGAAAGACAAATCAAACCTTCATGATACTGCTCGATTAACTCATGGTTAATTCTTGGCTTATAATACATCCCCTGACATTTTGCTATAGAAACAAGTTTTACAAGGTTTTTATAACCGGTTTGGTCTTTAGCAATCAAAACAAGGTGGTAGGGATGAGTTTTTGCAGGATTTTTTTCTGTAATATCACCGTCATAAACATAAAACTCACAGCCAATAAGTGGCTTTACGCCCATTTCTTTAGCTGTTTCGTACATTTGAATAGCACCGTACATATTGCCGTGGTCAGTAATTGCAACAGCAGGCATATCATTTTCTTTGGCAAATTTGCACAACTCTTTAATTCTGATTGCGCCGTCTAAAAGGCTGTTTTCAGTGTGTAAGTGTAACGGTACGTATTGCATTTCCATCCCCAATTCTTATGTATATTTAACCATACAAGACCGCTTTTTTCAGCACAATATATAGAAACGTAAACATTAAAAACTATCTGATTTTAATATTTCTTGCAATATCTCTATCCATAGCTTTTTTTGCAATAGCCTCTCTTTTGTCGTGAAGCTGTTTACCTTTTGCAAGAGCAATTTCTACTTTTGCCCAACCGTTTTCAAGGTAAATATTCAAAGGAACAATTGTATATTGTTCTTTTTTTACCTTGCCTAGCATTTTTAAAATTTCGTTTTTATTTAAAAGAAGTTTTCTTTTTCTATCAGGGTCAGGATTAAATCTGTTACCTTGTGCGTAAGGATTTATATGGACATTATACAGCCAGACTTCATTATCTTCTATTTTAGCAAAACTGTCCTTTAAATTAACAGCACCTTGCCTGATTGATTTTATTTCAGTACCGGTTAAAACCATACCTGCATTGTACTTATCTAAAATCAAAAAGTCGTGAAATGCTTTTTTATTGTTTGCTACTATTTTTTTGCCCATAAAATTATTTTAACATCAAAAGTACTATTTTATATACAGCACATTATTAATCAATCTAAAATCTTAAAATCTTTTGGCAATTTTTGTTCTACTAATTTAAAAAATTCTGAAGGTTTTAAACCAAATGCCTCTGAAATCATCCATAAAGAACCTATTTTGGGCTCATTATTCGCATTTTCGAGTCTGCTTAGTAAAGATTTTTGCATTTCAAATTCATCAGCAAATAGTCTTTGCGACTTTGACAAACTTTTTCTCTGTTCTTTTATAACATCTGCTATAGCCTGAACAAGTATTTTTACTCTGTCGAAATTTGTGCGTTGCATACAGTTTAACAATACTTTTTAACTGTCTTATCTAACAAATCAACAAAGGTATCTTCATAGTGTTTGCAATTTTGTTGAGATTTTGCTTCAAATCTTAATGTGAAAACAGGTTCCGTATTACTTTGTCTTATCATTGCAAAACCGTCTTCCAGCACTATTCTCATACCATCTAAAGTTATGATGTCTTTTATTTTTGTGCCAAACAAATCAGGATTTTGTTCAACTTCTTTTTCCATATCAGCTAAAACAGATTTTTTAAATTCGTTTGGACAACGGAATCTTACTTCTTTAGAAGTACAAACACCGTCAAAAGGTTTTAACATATCTTCTATTTTAAAATCAGGATTATGCATTCTTTGTTTTGCAATAATTTCAATAATTCTGCATCCAGCATAAACGGCATCATCAAAACCGTAATATCTGTCTTTAAAGAAAGTATGACCTGACATTTCACCTGCCAAAATAGCATTAGCTTCTTTCATTTTAGACTTAATATAGCCGTGACCTGTTTTTGTCATTATGGCATTGCCGCCCATTTTATTTATTGTGTCATACAAAACTTGAGAACATTTTACTTCCGAAACAACAGCAGGGCATTCACCACGTTTTGCAAGCGGTTCAATGATATCTTGTGCATAAATCAACAGCAATTTGTCACCTGTTAAGGCATTACCTTGAGAATCAACAACCCCTATTCTGTCTGAATCACCGTCAAAAGCTATACCAATATCAGCTTTTTGTTCAACTACTGTTTTTTTAATAGTTTCTAAAGTTTTTTCATCACTTGGGTTAGGGTGGTGGTTAGGGAAAGTTCCGTCAGGCTCTGTGAATAATTCAATGACTTCACAACCCAAATCTCTGTACAATTGAGGAGCAACAACACCTGCTGTTGCGTTTCCGCAATCTGTCACAACTTTTATACCTCTGCCGATAGAAGCAAATTTGTTAACAATATTTTCAGAATACTGTTCGATAATATCGTATTTTCTTATAATACCGTGTCTGTTAGAAGTATCACGCGCGTCAACTTCTTCCATAGAATATTTTTTAACTTCTTTAATTTGTTCTTCTGTTAAAGAAGCTTTATCAAAAGTCATTTTTAAACCGTTATATTCACTTGGGTTATGACTTGCAGTTACAATCAAAGCGCCGTTAACTTTGCCCACATTAATAACACTTTCAGGAATTTGAGCAAATTCTGAATAATATCCCAAAGGAGTAGGCACCATACCAATATTTAAAACACAAGCACCTGTAGAAGTTACACCTTTTATAAGAGAATTTGTTAAAGATTCAGAGTGAGTTCTTGCATCACGAGCAACACTAACCCAAATATCTTTTGCTGCTATTTTGTCTTCTTCTGGCAAATTTTTATTAATATTTTCCACAATAAATTTGACATAGCCTCGACCTGCATAATAAAACAGTTCTTCGGTTACATCTTCACCGTAGATACCTCTAATATCGTTTTTTCCAAATGCTCTAAAATCCAGTGTTTCAGTCATAACAGCCTCTCCAAAAATAAATGCTTACCAATTATCGCATAAAAAGCATTAAAGGTAAAACAACAACATGTTATAATCATTTTGTGAAAAAATTAGTAAAAAAATTTTTTAATGAGAATAACTTAACAGATTTTTTTGTACTGCCAGCACTTGTCGGTACAATGATTTTTATTGTAATCCCTGTTTTTTTCTCTTTTTATTTAAGCTTTTGTCACTGGGATTTGTTAACAAAAATAAAATTTGTAGGATTTGAAAACTACATAACACTACTTACAAGCCCAAGTTTTGGATTGATTTTAAAAAATACCTTTGTATTTGCTCTATCAACAGCAATAATAGCAATAATTATTCCGTTGATTCTTGCAGCTGTGTTAAACAATAAAATAAGAGGAACAGAATTTTTTAAAACAGCTTATTTTTTACCGTTTATAACCCCTATGATAGTTGTTGCTATTGCGTGGGAGTGGATTTTTGACCCTAATAACGGGCTATTAAACTATATTTTAAAAGCAAACATAAACTGGCTTTATGATACAAAAACAGCTATGCTTGCTTTGATTATAGTTTCGTCTTGGAAGCTTATCGGATACAATATGGTTATTTTATTATCAGGTTTTTCAGGCATAAATCAAAATCTTTACGAAGCCTCAAAAATAGACGGAGCGAACCAAATACAAACATTTTTTAGAATAACATTGCCGCTTTTAAGCCCTACAATATTTTTTGTAATGGTAATAACAACAATATCTTCTTTTCAGGTATTTGATTTAATTTACCTTATGACACGAGGCGGGCCAATGGACTCAACAAATGTTCTTGTATATTGGATATATAAAAATGCTTTTGAATTTTTTAATATAGGAGAAGCTTCAGCAGGAGCATATATCCTGTTTTTGATAATTCTTCTTTTAACAATTGTTCAATGGAAAACAAGAAAACAATGGGTTTTTAACGAATAACAGATTTTACAAGTTTTTCAAGTTCCGAAAGAGCTTTTTCCAAATCATCGTTAATTATTCTATAATCATAATTTTTTGAACATTCAATTTCGCGTTTAACTTCGTGCAAACGACCTTGAATTGTTGCTTCATCTTCAGTATTTCTGCCTCTTAAACGATGTTCAAGTTCTTCTAAAGACGGAGGCAAAATGAATATTAAAACTGCATCAGGCATTTTTTGTTTAATTTGTAATGCACCTTTTGTCTCTATCTCAAGAATAAGGTTTCTGCCTTTGTTAAGATTTCTTTCTACCCAAGCTTGTTTTGTTCCGTAATAATTTCCGTTAAATTCGGCCCACTCAAGAAAATCTCCATTTTCAACTTCTTTTAAAAAATCTTCTTTAGAAGTAAAAAAGTAATTTACTCCATCAACTTCACCCGGGCGGGGATTTCTTGTTGTTGCAGAAATTGAAACCTCGAGTTCGGGATTTCTTTGCACGAGCTGCTTTAACAGTGTGCCTTTTCCTACACCTGATGAACCTGATATTACAAATAATTTACCCTTTTTTATGTCCATTTTCTTCACCGTATTGTTACAGATTATACATAAAGAATTTTTGTATAGCAAAAAAAATTTTTTTTTGATTTAAAACACTCGTGATTACCCCCATACAAAACATAAATTTACATAAAAATAAAAAGATTCAGCCTCAAACAAAAATTCAAAACACAAAAACTTTTGAAACAAAAAGTCTGAATCTTAATAACCTGCCTTCTTTTAAGTACCAAGTATCTTTTGGAATAAATGACGAAAACTCTATCAAAAAATATTTGGAAGAAAGATCAGCAAAATTAGAAAGACAAGGCCTTGAGCATCACAAATTAACTAAAAAAGATTTAGATAACATTGAAGGTATACAAAAAGGCATAAAAATTTTTGAAAATCTTTCGATGAGACAAATTAATCTTATTGCAGAAACTTTAAAAGAAATCCCCGCACAAAGGGGCTGTTACAATATGTGCGTGCACTGTTACGCACAAGCAATGCCTCCGTCTTATCAAAAAGCAGAAAACAAAATAAACAAAATATCTTTTGAAGATTTTGAAAATTTATATAAAGGTTTTAAAGAACTCAATAACAGATTAGGTTTCAATATTTTTCAAAGCCAAGATGACGGTTATTGTACATTATTTCACGACTCTGATTCTTCAATAATTTATTTAGAAGATAAAAACGGCCAAACATACGATTATATTGATTTATCAAAAATGGTAAACGAAATAACAGGATTACCTGTTTTATTCGACACAGCAGGCTGGAATATAAAAGATAAAAAAACACAAACTAGAATGGAAGAATTAGTAGAAAAAGCCATAAATTCAGATAATTGTGATTTTTTAAAATTTAACATTTCTGCAAACCCCTTTCACTCTTTATACAGCCGTTCTTTAAAACACTACAATGAAAACAATGTTGAAAAAGAAGAAAAATTCAGAAATATTTATACAACAAGAATGGCAAATGTTTTGTTTACGTTGTCGCCTTTACTTGAAAAATATGACATAAACTTTATAGCCAGAGCCTTACCTAATGATATGGATGATGTTAACGGGTACAGGGAAAATGATCTCATTGATTTGTACAATGAAATTTTTGCTAAACTGACAAAAATGTACAAAGATGATTTTGAAAGCGGTAATAAAAAAGTAATAAAAAACAAAGAACAAATAGGGAAATATCTATTAGATTACCAATCTAAATTAAAAGAAATTACCACATTTTTAGGTGTTAGTGGCAGACTCACAAACATAGTTAAAGACAAAAAAAATGAAGTTTATCAAAACAGCAAAATTCGTGAATTCAACAACAGTCGCTACGCTGCAAAACACTTTGAAAACGGAATTATAGACATTAACGGAAAATACTACCTAACCAACTGGCACGAATCTTACAAAACAGATATTCAGTTGAACTATGAAAACAAAGATAAACAAACAGCAGATATAAACCCCAATTTGAGAAGAAAAAAAATCAATAAAAACATGTTAAATTAAATTAACAGTTACAAGGTCAAAAGGCTTTCCATGCTTGCATGGATTTCTTTTTTGCATACAATTAATGTACAAAGGGTTATTGTGGACGGCATGTCACAATAGCTCGGGAAATAAAAACAGAGCTGCGGTTAAAAGTGGTTCACCACCCGTAAGTTCAGACTTTGAAAGGAGAAAAAACTATGCCAAAAATGAAAACACACCGCGCGGCTGCAAAACGTTACAAAGTAACAGCAAGCGGCAAAATCATGAGACTTTCTGCAGGTAAAAAACACTTACTTCAACACAAGTCTGCTGACAGAAAAAGAAGAATGACAGGCTTATGCGAAGTATCTGAAACACATTTGGATTTAATTTCCAAAGAATTACCGTACAAAAAATATTCAAGATAAGGAAGGTTAAAAAATGAGAGTAAAACGCGGAAACGTCTTAAGAAAAAGACATAAAAAAATATTAAAATTAGCTAAAGGCTTTATCGGCGCAAGAAGCAGAATCTTCAAAGTTGCTAATACTGCTGTAATGAAAAAACTTAAATATCAATACAGAGACAGACGCAACAGAAAAAGAAATATGCGTCGTTTGTGGATTGTTAGAATCAACGCTGCTGTTAGACAACACGGCTTAAGCTATTCTAAATTTATGAACGCATTGAAAAAAGCTGATATCCAAGTAAACAGAAAAATGTTAGCTGAAATGGCTGTTAAAGAACCTGAAGCTTTCTCTGTTATCGTTGAATCAGCTAAAGCTAAAGCATAATAAAAACTAATTTTAAAAGTTCACAAAAATACTCCGTTTGTTCCTGACAAATGGAGTATTTTTATTATAATATTTAATTATGAAAAAATTAGTTTTAACAATTTTGTCTTTTCTTATTATGTTGCCAGCTTCCGCATTGGTACTTGAAGGCAATGCCCAAATTAATGCAGAATTGGCTAGAGAAGAAACATTTAATAATATAAATTACGCACTTGGTCCTAATGAATTTAGAGACTATTGGACTGATCCAAATTATATGTCTAACTATAATTCTATGAAAAATGGAGTTCATAAAGTCGGTAACAGATATTTGGCAATGTTTTCTGATGGAACTTATGGCGTAAGATATGAAAATGACCCTTATCACAATTATTACTACAGTGAAACAGGATCTTTATTTAAAGTAGATGTATTAAACAAACCTTTTAATGTATATCCACACCGCTCAGTTGCTTATAACAAATATGGTGCTTTTAAAAATGCAACCTATGTAGTTTCTCAAAAAGAACAATTTATGTATGATTCAAAACAAAACCTCATTGGTCATTGGATTGATAACGCTTGTTACGATGAACAAGGCTCTGTTTTGATGTTGCGTAAAAGAGTTGAGAAATGAAAATTTTAAAATTTGACAGCATAGACTCTACAAATACTTACGGCAAATCTAATTTTGAAAATTTAGAAGACAAAGCCGTTATTATTTCTGATGAACAAACTCAAGGCAGAGGTAGATTTAACAGAACTTGGATTTCTCAAGACTGCGATAATATCTACCTGTCTTTAATTTTAAAACCTGAAAAAAAAGACTATTTAGCCAATCTTACTCAATACATGAGCGTTATCGCAGCAAAAACAATAGAAACTTATAATGTAGCACCGCAAATAAAATGGCCAAATGATGTAATGATAAACAACAAAAAAGTTTGCGGTATTTTATGTGAAGGGGTTATAAAAAATAACAAGTTGTCAGGTGTTGTATTAGGAATAGGTATAAACCTAAACGCCAACGAAAAAATATTAGAAATAATAAATAAACCGGCAACATCTTTAAATATAGAAACAGGAAAAAAAATAGATAAAGATTTGTTTTTAAAAAAATTTCTTGATAATTTTTTTGAAAATTACGAAAATGCTATACAAAAGGGTTTTGAAAGTTTTGAACAGGATTATATAAAATACACAAACTTTCTTAAAAAAACCGTGTTTATCCAACAACGAGACAATGACACAAGAAAAGAATGCACAGCAAAAGCCATCGATAAAAACGGAAACCTTATTGTACTAACTGAAAATAACGAACAAGAAATTATCTATAGCGGTGACTTAATTTATTGAATATTGTAATATTATTTTATAAAACTTGAAAAAAGGAAGAATTATGCAAGAAAATAGATCTGAAAACAAAATTATAATAACCGTTTCAGGTGTTGACAGAATAGGTATTGTAGCAAAAGTTGCAAATGTACTTGCAGAATACAAAGTAAACATCGAAGATATAAAACAATCTATCATGCAAGATTATTTTGTAATGTTTTTGCTTGGAGATATTTCTCAATCTGAAAAATCTTTTAAAGAAATAAAAGAAGCTTTACAAAAAGCAGGTGAAGAACTACAAATGGAAATTTGGGTTCAAAAAAAACAAATTTTTGACAAAATGCACAATATTTAATAATAGGAATAAAAAATGAGTTATATAAATGCTGATTCAATACTTGAAACTATAGACATGATTCGTGTTCACCATCTTGATATAAGAACAGTAACACTTGCTTTGAGCTTACGCGATTGTTGCGATCCTGATGTAAAAGTTGTTGGTGAAAAAATTTATAACAAAATCACTCATTATGCAAAAAATCTTGTGTCTATGGCAAACGAAATTGAAGAAGAATACTCTATTCCTATCATTAATAAAAGAATTTCCGTTACACCAATTTCTCTTGTAGGAGAATCTTGCAAAGAATACGATTATGTATACCTTGCAAAAGTTCTTGATAAAGCAGCGCAAGAAGTTGGAGTTAATTTTGTAGGAGGTTTTGGCGCACTCGTTGAAAAAGGTTGCACAAAAGGAGATATAGCTCTTATTGAAAGTATCCCCGAAGCTCTTAAACAAACAGAAAGAATATGTTCATCTGTTAACGTTGCAAGTTCAAAAGCCGGGATAAATATGGATGCTGTTTTAAAAATGGGTAAAACAATCAAAAAAGCAACAGAATTAACAGCAGACCGAGATGGTATTGGTGCAGCAAAGCTTGTTTGTTTCTGTAATGTACCAGGAGACAATCCTTTTATGGCAGGAGCTTTTCACGGATATGGAGAACCTGAATGTGCTTTAAACATAGGTGTTTCTGGCCCTGGCGTCGTCAGAGCAGCCATAGAGTCTTTGCCAGAAGGTACAAACTTTAGCGAAATGGCAAACAAAATAAAACAAATTGCTTTTAAAATTACATCAACTGGTGAACTCGTTGGTAGAGAAATGGCTCAAAGAATGAATCTTCCTTTTGGTATTATAGATCTTTCTTTAGCTCCAACACCTGAAATTGGAGATAGCGTTGCAGGAATATTCCAAGCAATGGGGCTTGAACACGCAGGTGCTCACGGAACAACAGCCGCTCTTGCTATGTTAAATGATGCTATTAAAAAAGGCGGTATTATGGCAAGTTCTCACGTTGGCGGTTTATCAGGTGCTTTTATTCCTGTTTCAGAAGACGCAGGAATGATAGATGCAGCAACAAGAGGTTGTTTAACTTTTGACAAACTCGAAGCTATGACATCTGTTTGTTCTGTAGGCCTTGATATGATAGCTATTCCAGGTGATACGTCAGCAGACACAATTTCAGGAATAATTGCAGATGAAATGGCAATCGGTATGATAAATAAAAAAACAACTGCCGTAAGAGTTATTCCCGCACCAAACAAAAAAGTTGGTGACAAAGTTGTATTTGGCGGATTGCTTGGAGAAGCTCCAATAATGCCAATTAATACATTGTCATCAAGCAAATTTGTACAAAGAGGCGGAAGAATTCCTGCTCCTATACATAGTTTGAATAATTAATCTTCTTTTATTGTTCCTACAACGTTATAAGCATAAGCAACCAAAGCGCCCAAAGCTACACCGGGCAGAATAAAATGAGAATAAGGTCTTTGTTGTCTTACAGCATTTTTTATGTTTGCAATAGTGATATTTTTTGAAGCTTGCATTCTTGCAGCCAAGTCATTAACAAGATTTTTTACATTTTCTTGAACTTCTTGAGGTGCTTTTTTAATAGCATTTTTTGCAGTTTTTATTTGCTGAGTTGTTTCTGCTTTAGCTCTTTTTATAAATAACTTTAACGCTTCATTTTCTTTATCCGATTTAAAAGCTTCTTGAGCTTTTTCGATTATAACTTTTTTCACAGCCTTCATATTGTCTTCTTTAATAACATCAGACTTATTAAATAAAACATAATCCATTTCAGGCTTATAAACAGGCAAAGCATATCTCACAGCAAGACCTGTTGCACCACCAACTGCCATAGCCCTGGGTATGCTTACGTTTTTAGGTTCTGTTGTATTAATTACAGAAACTTGCATTAGTCTTACCTATAAATTCTCTTCTTAAAAAACTGGATAAACTTCGTGTATAAAGGAGCTAAGTCCCTTTTACAAGCGTTAATTTAAATTTTTTATATTGTATCACCGCATAATAAGTGTGTCAACACTATATTTGGTTAGTTCCATTAGAATTAACAGAATTTAATAAATACTGCTCGAGCCCTGATTTTATTGATTCTGCAGCCTTTTGCCTAAAATCTTTATCTAACAATAATTTGTATTCCTCAGGATGAATCATATATGCAACTTCAATTAAAACAGATAAAGGCATAGAAGGACGAGTCATTACAAAACTACATTTGCTCACTCCGTCATCTTTTGTTCCCAATTTTTGAGTTATTACATCTCTCATTGTTTTTGCAAGTTCTGATGCTTCTTTGTTATAAAAAAATACAGAAGTTCCATGTTTTTTAAAAGGGTCAGCTCCGTCAGCAAGGGCATTTGCATGAATACTTATACAAATTAAAGAATCTGCTTGTTTAGCTATTTTTACTCTATCATACAAGGTAACATTTATATCTTCTGTTCTTGTTAAAACAACTTTTGCTCCAGCATCCTCAAGAACTTTTTGAAGTCTTTTTATAACATCCAAATTAATTTCTTTTTCTTTAACTCCCGTAGGTCCTATTGCACCTGCATCATCACCTCCGTGACCTGCATCCAAACAGATTGTTATATCTTTTAAAGGATTTTCTTTGTCTATTTGAGGTGTTTTTCTAATTTTTAAAATAAGTTTGTTATCGTTTTGAAGGACGTCATAACCCCACAATTTATTATTCAACTCTATATAGTATGTAGAAGTTTTATCTACTGAAACAGAATTAACTGTTAAATTTTTTAAATCTTCGCTTGTTTGAAAAGTCATTGTATCAGCAGTATTTTTATCTACGTTATACAATTCCATTTTTAAACCGTTTTCTGTTTCTACAATTTTGTAAGGAACTTGAAAAGATAAATCTGTCGTGATATAGTTATACAATTTATCCTCTGTTAAAGCTACTTGAGAAACAGTTGCATACATTTTTTCATTAATGGTCGAATAATTAACAACAAAATCACTTCTTATCCAAGCATTTTCTGTTGGTGTTAAAGAGACTCTGTAATAATCACCTTTTTTTCCGTTAACCATAAGAACAGTATTTTTATTAAGATGAGTTATCCTCTTTGCATTTTCATCAGGCTCAGCTCTTAAAGGTGAATTATTTTTTAGCACAGAAGCATAAATATATTGATTTTCAGGAAATTCTTCTAAAGCAGCCTGCATAGATTTAGAAATTTTTGGAGCAACACGATTAATTATATAAGTAAGAGTGTCGTGTTCTTTTTCGTTTTGAGAATCAATTTTAATTTGATTAACCCCCTCACTTAAAGGTACAACCTGAACAAAAGAACCGTTTTCATAAACTTTTACATCTACGTCATTTATTTTCAATTTTGAATCAGGGGTTGTATTACCAATGATAAAAGTTGATTCTGCGCTGATTTCAGTATTAAGCGTTTTTGGATAAACAACCTGCAAAGCCTCTGTTTGTAAAGAACTACTCATCAAAATTACAGGCAATAAAAAACAACTTCTTTTTATAAAATTCTCAAATCTATGTTTCGTAGTTTTCATACAAAAATTATTTCAAAAAAAGTTCACTTGTGCAAAAAAGTAAAAAAAATCAATAAAAAATCAGGCTTAGTAAAAACTTAAGCCTGATTTTGTTTGTTTATAAAATTATTTGTTATCTATCGGTCTCATTGTTGGAAATGCTATTACGTCTCTAATTGTTTGAGAATCTGTTAATAACATAACCAATCTGTCAATACCCATACCCATACCGCCTGTTGGTGGCATACCGTATTCAAGAGAAGTGATAAAGTCTTCATCAAGTTCCATTGCTTCTTCATCTCCGTTTGCTTTTGCAAGAGCTTGAGCTTCAAATCTGCTTCTTTGATCGATAGGATCCGTCAATTCAGAGAAAGCATTCGCAAGTTCCCAACCATTGATACGAGTTTCAAAACGTTCCGTTAATCTTGGGTTATCTCTGTGAACTTTTGCAAGAGGTGATATTTCTCTAGGATAATCAATTATGTGACAAGGTTGAATCAACGAAGGTTCAATTTTATCTTCAAATACTGCTTCAACAACTTGTCCCCAGTTCATATCCTCATCAACAGAAACATGAAGTTTTTTAGCTTCTTCAATAGCTTGTTTTGCGTCATAGATTTCCATAAAGTCAACGCCTGTTGCTTCTTTAATAGCACCGAGCATTGTTTTTCTGTCCCATGGTGGAGTCAAATCAATTTCGTTTTCACCATATTTAATTTTCATTGTGCCGAGAACTTCTTGAGCAACATAAGCAACCATGTTTTCTGTCAAAGTCATCATATCATTGTAATCAGCATAAGCTTGATACAATTCAATCATTGTAAATTCAGGATTGTGACGAGTGTCGATACCTTCGTTTCTGAAACATCTGCCTATTTCATAAACTCTTTCAGAAACACCGCCTACAATAAGTCTTTTTAAGTAAAGTTCTAAAGCAATTCTCAAAGTAAGACCCATATCTAAAGCATTGTGATGAGTTGTAAATGGTCTTGCGTTAGCACCTGAAGCTGTTGTTTGTAAAATAGGAGTTTCAACTTCCAAAAATCCGTTTTTAGCAAGATATTCTCTAATTTTTTGAATAATCAAACTTCTTTTTCTGAAAGTATCTCTTACATCTTCATTCATAATTAAATCAACATAACGTTGTCTGTATCTTGTTTCAACGTCTGTTAATCCATGGAATTTTTCAGGTAAAGGAAGCAATGATTTTGAAAGAAGTTTAAAATCAGTAGCTTTAATACTTAACTCGCCTCTTGGTGTTCTTCTTATTGTTCCTTGGAAACCTACAATGTCACCAATATCAACAAGTTTAAGAGTTTTAATTTTTTCAGGATCCATATTTTCTTTATGAGAAAATATTTGAATTTTTCCTGAAGCATCCATCAAGTCAATAAACATACCTGTATTTCTGATTGCCATTACTCTACCTGCAACCAAATATTCATCATTTGTTTCTTCACCTGCTGGTAAATCTTTGTATTTTTCTTGCAAATTTTTTGCAGAAGCATTTTTATCATAAGAATAAGGATAAGGATTAATACCTTTATCAGCTAATTCTGTTAATTTTTGAATTCTTGTATTTCTAATAGCATTAAGTGTAGGTGCATTAAGCGTGTTGTTTTCTGACATTCTCAATTCCTTTTATTTTATCCATTAATTATAATTTTATCATCAAAAAAATTTTATATAAAATGTTCAAAATTTTATAATAAAAAAAAGCCCGCTTTCGCAGGCTCAGAAAGAAATACTGTATATATTGTAACTGTAAGATTATTTTTCTTACTAACCTCCATTGACAAGGCTGATTGCAATCTGAGGCAATTGGTTTGCTTGTAAAAGGAGTGAAGAGGTTGTTTGTTGCAGTATTTGATATTTTGTATAGTTAGCTGTTTCTTCTGCAATATCAGCATCCATAATAGAAGATTTAGCTTCTGTCATATTTTCAATTGTCGTTGTTAAAGAATCAGCAGCTGCATCAAGTCTGTTTTGAGTTGCACCGATTGCAGCTTTTTTATCATTTATCGACGTAATAGCAGAATCAAGTAAATTAATATACTGTGCTGCAGCACTGGCATTTGCAAATGCCGCATCTACGTTGCCACTCAAACCATTTCCAGGAGTCAAAGCAGGAGTATTTCCACCTGCGTAATCAGCACCCAATGTTGTTGAGTTTACTGCTTGGAAGAAATCTTCACTTAATTTAACACAGTTTGCAGCTTCATCAGAGTTTGCACCTACTTGCATTCTTAAACCTACATCTGCAAGTTGGCTATTTCCATCTAACAAAGTTAAACCGTTAAAATTTGAGTTTAAAGAAATACGATCAATTTCAGCCAATCTTTGTTCTATTTCATCTTTCAGTGCATTCATAGAATTTTCACTATAAATACTGTTTGATGCTTGCACTGTCAAATCTCTTATACGCTGAAGGTTGTCTAACATTACGTCAAGGTCACCTTCAATTACGGCTAACATGTTTGTACCTGTTGAAATATTATTTTTAGCTACTTTAGAACCTCTTATCTGAGTATCAAGGTTTGTAGCAATATACATATTTGCTGCATCATCAGCGGCACGGTTTATTTTAAAACCTGTTGATAATCTTTCCAATGCTGTATTCATCGAACTTGTCGCATTGTTTAAGTTTTTCTGCGCTTTTAGCGCAGCCATATTGGTGTTTACTATAATAGGCATAATACAGTTTTCCTTTCTTAATTTCCTCTCTGGCTGAGTGCATTAATTTGCATCAGCAATTACAGTTACAGTACTTCTATTTTTTTACGTGGTGATTTATTGGCCAAAAAATCGTAGCAGGCTAAAAGCCTCACTATAGGTGATTTTTTGAAGGTCTTATTTCCTTCACACTTATTAATTCGGCTATTTAAAAGGTTTCTAGATTCTCAAAAAGTTGCAACTTTAACAAACTAAAGTATGAGTTTTTAATAAAAACATGTTATATTTTTTGAACATGCTAACAATTCGTAATAAATTACACGAATACAAGTTTTGAGATAAAATAGTAAAAGAACACAATCGGAGAAGGTTTTTGCAAAACAATATTGTTCTTATTACAGATAATGAAAAAGTGGCACAAAAAATTAATAAAAAAGTGCTACTGCTTCGTAATGAAGACAAATTGCAAACAATAAAACATGCTGATTGTTTTGATGTTGTAAGAAAAATAAAGCCTGTTCTTGTTTTGTATCATCTCAAATTAAACAGAGAAGATGATTTTTTAAATTTTTTGCAAAAGGTAAAACAAAATAAAGAACTAAAAACATGTTCGGTTATTCTTATTTATGACGAACTTGATGAAAACTTGCTATGTACTTCCTTTGAAAAAGGTGTAACAGATTTTATAAAAACAACATCATCAGAAACAGAATTCACAATAAGGACCTTGTGGTGTCTTCAAAAAAGAGAAGCAGTCAAAGACAACAAAAGTAAAAAAGATTTGTTATCTCAATTAAAAATATTAGATAGAAAAAATCAAGTTTTTACAGAAAACTATACTTATACAGTTTTAAAAGAAGAAAGCAAAAAAGATTGGGGATGTTTTGTAGTTGTTGCTCCTGATATCAATAGTAGAAACAAAATTTCACCAGACTCATTGATGAGTATTATAAAAAATAATGTAAGAACATGTGATATTTTGGGTTTTGCTTCTGATTTTAAAATATATTTATGGTTTAGAAACACAAATTGTGAAAATACAAAAAAAATTCTTTATAAAATAAAAAAAGCTTTAACGGATGATTTTACTATAAGCGCAGGATTCATAGACACAAAAGAAATTCCTTTTGATAAAGCAGAAGTTCTTGCGAACAATGCATTATCAAAAGCACTTTTAAAAGGAAATTCATTTATTTGTGCAAAAGAAAATGAAAAAAAAGAAAAAATAAAAACAACAGTAAATATAAATAATTTTAAACAACATAAAGAAAATTTTGTAAAAAAATTAGAAAATATATTGTCACCACTTTTTTATCAAATGCAAAAAAGAAATGAAGACAAACTTTTTGAAACTAAAATTACTCAAAATGTTACTGAACAAAGAAGTTATTTTAATTTAAAAACAGAAGATGCAGAAAGTTCTTTTATTGTAACTTATCCGGGTTTCACAACAATAAACATTGAAATATTACACAAAATACAAGAAAACGAAAAAAGAGAAAAATTCTATATTGATACAAATGAATTGAGCGAAGAAAAAATAGAAGAAATGCTCGAAGAATTTATAAATGATTATCAAACACAATCAAATATTTAAAAGAAAGGTATTATATGACAATTGATATTACAGCACAAAACTCAGCTTTTTTATTTATAGATGTACAAGAAAAATTAGTAGGAATGCTAAGAAAAGATAAAGCTGCAAAAAAATCAGAAATACTAGCAAAAACTGCAAAAATTTTAAACATCAAAACTATATTAACAGAACAATATCCTCAAGGTTTGGGAGCAACAATTCCGACTGTAAAATACAACTTGCCTGATAGTGCAAAGTTTTTTGAAAAAACAAGTTTTAATGCTCTTTTAACAGACGGAGTAAAAGAAGCAATCGGTGATGTAAAAAATGTTTTTATTTTTGGTATAGAAACTCACATCTGTGTTTATCAAACAGCTCTTGCTTTATTAGAAAACGGATATAATGTTTTTGTTGTAAAAGATGCCTGTGCGTCAAGAGAAACCAACGAATTTAAAGCAGGAATTAATTTGATGGAAAAAGAAGGTGCAAAAATTTTAACAACAGAAATGGTAATTTTTGAACTTTTAAAATCATCAAAACATCCAAATTTTAAAGAAGTACAATTTTTAATAAAGTAAAATGATATTAAAAGAATTTTCAGATTTTTTAAAAGAAAACGAAGACAAGCCATCTGTATCGTTATTGTACGTGTGGCTTAAATTAAAAATAGAAATTCCTGCAAAAAATAATGTTGATAGAATTTTGCAAAAAGAAATTTATATTGCAAAAAATAAAGCAGGAAATTTTTTGTTCATTGGTAAATCTCCGTCAGGTAGAAATTTGATTCAAAGCTTGTATAATTTTGCACTGAGTTTTGAACAGCAAAAAATGGCGAGATGGGTTCACAAACAAAAAGCAAATAATTTCAAAAATATTAAGCAAAGTTAAAAATAAGGCATGGTAAAGGTTTTCATGATTACCATGCCAATTTTTTGTAATATCATGATGTAATTTTTTGCATTTCAGACCTGTAGAAAACTTGTTCAAAACTATATTTTGAATGTTCAAACTTTTACAAAAACTTTTTAGTTTTCTACAAATAAAAATTAAAAAATAATTTTTTAAAAAGTTTTGAAAAATTATTGAAAATTTTTCTACAAAAAATTAACAAAGTTTTGAACAGGTTTGTTGCTTTATATTGTTTAGTTTATAATAGTTTTATACAGAAATTTATTTCTTTATTACTTATTATTATTTATTATATTATTTATATTAATTAATTTATAAATAAAAAAATTAAAAACAAAAAACTTTCAAAGAAATATTTTAAAAAATTTTTTAAATAAAATCATTTTGAAAATAAAAAAAATTTAAAAAGAAAAACTGTCAGGAGAAAAAATGTCAAACATGGAATTTACTATAGAAAAAGAATCCTTGCTTACTAACTTAAAAATTGTTGAAAAAACAACAGTTGCCAGAGGTATCCAACCTGTACTTTCAAATATTTTAATTGTTGCATCTTCTGACAATTACATTACATTTGCAGCAACAGATTTAGATATAAATATTGTTTCAAAAACAGTTGCTTCTGTTCAAACTCCTGGAAAAATTACTTTGCCTGCAAAAAAACTTTCTGAAATTGTTTCAAAATTAAGCAACAAACCTGTAGTTTTTTCTTTGAATGCAGAAACAAATGTTGTTAATATAATTTGCGGAAATTCTAAATTCGAACTTATAGGAATAAGTGCAGATGAATTTCCTCAAACAATTTGTGAAGAAGAATTAAAAGATAAAGAATGTGTTGAAATTGATTTGAATCCTTTTATTAAATCAATAAAATATACAGCTTTTTCTGCAGCAAATTATGAAAACAGAAATATTATCAGTGGTGTTTATTGCTCAATATCAAAAGAAAATATTGAAATGGCTGCTACTGATGGAAACCGTTTAACAAGAATTATTGAAAAAATTACAAACGAAAAAGATACAAACATAAGTTGTGTAATTCCTTCTAAAACTTTGCAAGAATTTTTGAGAATTGCTTCTTTTGTTAATGATGAAAAATTATGTTTGATAATTGAAAAAACAAGAATTATTTTCAAAACTTCTTCGATGATTATGTCTTCAAGAATTTTAGAAGGAGAATATCCTCCATACAAACAACTTATTCCTCAAAGTTGCGAAAAAAATGCGATTGTTGTGAGAGAAGAAATGATTTCTGCTCTTGAAAGAGTTGCCGTAATGGTTAATGAAAGAACAAATATTGTTAAATTCATTTTTGGAGAAAATACTTTATTCTTAAAAGCAGATACTCCTGATGCAGGTTTGGGTGAAGATTCTATTTCTGCAGAATATACAGATGAAGAATTAACAATTGCATTCAATTACAGATATGTTTTAGATTCTTTAAAAATTATGGAATCAGAAAAAGTAAAAATAGGTTTGGGTGGCAGTTTGTCAGCAACATTGTTTAGACCTGACAGCGAAGATGATTATCTCTGTTTGATAATGCCGATTCAAATCAGATAGTTTTGCTATATAGATAAATAGAAGGTTAAGTATGAAAGTTAGTGTTAAAGTACCTGCTACTACAGCAAATTTAGGACCTGGTTTTGATTGTTTAGGATTAGCGTTGCCTATTTATAATACGGTTACTGTAGAAGAAACAATTATGCCTGGAACTGGTATTGAGATTAACATAATTGATGAAACTCACGAGCAAGATATTATTTCTATTCCTACAGATGAAAATAATATTGTTTATAAAGCTATTGAACTTTTGTACAATTCTATAGGACAAACTCCAAGTGAATTAAAAATTACAATAAAAACTCATATACCTATAGCAAGAGGTTTAGGTAGTTCTGCTGCTGTTATTGTTGGAGGTCTTATGGCTGCAAACGAACTTTTGGGTCGTCCTGCTGATGAAGCAGCTTTATTGTCTATTGCAACAGAGATTGAAAATCATCCTGACAATATTACTCCTGCAGTGGTTGGAGGTTTTGTAGTTTCTTCTTTAGAAGAAGATGGAAGTGTTATTTATAGCAAAATGAATTGGCCAAAAGATTGGAACATTACTGTATGTATTCCTGATTATGAGTTGGCTACTGATATTGCTCGTTCTGTTCTTCCTCCGGAAGTTCCTATGAGAGATGCAATTTTTAATTTAAAACATACAGCAATGCTTGTTCAAGCTGTAAATACTCACGATGAAAAATTGATGAAAGCTGCTTTAAACGACAGACTTCACCAACAGTACAGAGAAAAATTGATTCCTGGTTTAAAGGAAATTAAAGAAGCCCTAAAACATGAAGAAAATGTTATGGGTGTTGTAATCAGTGGTGCTGGTCCTTCTGTTCTTGTTGTATCACACGGAAACAATCTCGATAAAATTAGAGAGACTGTTTCTAAAGTTTGGTTAGATTTAAATGTAAAATCAAAAATTTTAACTTTACAAGTAGAAGAAAACGGTGCCTGTATAATAGATTAGTTCTTTATTTCATCCTTCTGAATCATTGAAAAAATTTATTTTTGTATAATGATGATTACAAATGTATAATAAATTATATATTAAAGAATAAAGGTGGATAAAATGACTGTATTAGCAGAAAATGAAGGGTTAATTACCCAAATTATCGGGCCAGTTATAGACGTTGAGTTTAGTAATGGAAATTTGCCTGAAATTTATGATGCATTAGAAATTTTTAGTGAAGACGGACAAAAAACAGTTGCCGAAGTTCAACAATTGTTAGGTGAAAACAAAGTTCGTTCAGTTGCAATGTCATCAACTGATGGTTTACAAAGAGGAATGAAAGTTGTTAACACAAAAGCTCCTATTTCAATTCCTGTAGGTCAAGCTACATTAGGAAGAATTATGAACGTTTTAGGTGAACCTGTTGATGAAATGGGCGAAATAAATACAGAAAATTATCTTCCTATCCACAGACCCTCTCCAAAACTTGTTGATCAAAATACTAATGTTGAAATTTTTGAAACAGGTATTAAAGCTATCGACTTGTTGCAACCTTATCAAAAAGGTGGAAAAATCGGTTTGTTCGGTGGTGCTGGTGTTGGTAAAACAGTTTTGATTATGGAACTTATTCACAACATTGCACAAGAACACTCAGGTGTATCTGTATTTGGTGGTGTTGGTGAAAGAACTCGTGAAGGTAATGACCTTTGGAACGAAATGAAAGAATCCGGAGTACTTGATAAAGTTGCTCTTATCTATGGACAGATGAATGAACCACCGGGAGCAAGAATGAGAGTTGGTCTTTCTGCTTTGACTGCTGCAGAATATTTCCGTGATTTTTCAAAACAAGACGTGTTGTTATTTATCGATAACATTTTCAGATTTGTTCAAGCAGGTTCCGAAGTATCAGCATTGTTAGGTCGTATGCCTTCTGCTGTAGGTTACCAACCTACTTTGTCAACAGAAGTTGGTGAATTGCAAGAACGTATTACTTCTACAAAAGATGGTTCTATCACGTCTGTACAAGCTATTTATGTTCCTGCAGATGACTTGACTGACCCTGCTCCTGCAACAACTTTCTCTCACCTTGACGCTTCAACAGTATTATCAAGACAAATTGCTTCTTTAGGTATTTATCCTGCTGTTGATCCTCTTGCATCAAGTTCTAGAGTATTAGATCCGACAATTATCGGTGATGAACACTACAGTGTTGCAAGACAAGTTCTCGAAGTTCTTCAAAAATACAAAGATTTGCAAGATATCATTGCTATTTTGGGTATGGATGAACTTTCAGAAGATGATAAATTGACTGTTAACAGAGCAAGAAAAATTCAAAGATTCCTTTCTCAACCTTTCTTTGTTGCTGAACAGTTCTCAGGTATCCCTGGTAAATATGTTAAACTTGAAGATTCTATTAAAGGATTTAAAGAAATTCTTGAAGGTAAACATGACGATATACCTGAACAAGCTTTTTATATGGTTGGTACAATAGAAGAAGCTGTTAAAAAAGCTGAAGAAATGAAAGCATAAAATCTATGTCAAAAAAAATAAACTTAAAAATTATAACTCATGAAGAAGAACTTTTTAATGAAGAGGTTGATGGCATTTATTCCAAAAGCGTTGAAGGTGAATTTGGTATATTACCTGATCACCAACCTTTCATGAGTGCATTGGATATTGGTGTAACCAGAGCTGAAAAAGACGGTAAAATGGAATATTTTACAACAATGGGCGGTATTTTTCAGTTTAAAAACAATGAGGCTCTTATCTTGACTGATTTGGCTGAAAGAGGTAGCGATATCGATGTTACTCGTGCTAAATCTGCTAAAGAAAGAGCTGAGGCAAGACTTGGTTCACACGAAGCAGAAATAGATAATGCACGTGCACAAATTGCACTTGCAAAAGCTATGGCAAGACTAAAAGCTGCTTTACAAAAGTAGTTTTTAGTTAAACAAAACTTTAAAAGGCAGAGTTTTTGGCTCTGCCTTTTATTTTTATTTAGAATATAATATTAAAAGGGATTTAAAAAAGGGTAGTTAATTTTGGAACTTTTATCAGATCAAAACATAAAAAACATTGTTGAATCAACAAATCTTAAACACATTGCAATTATTATGGATGGAAACAGACGTTGGGCAAAAGAAAAATTTCTGCCATCTGCTATGGGACATCAAAAAGGCGTTGATTCTCTGAGAAGTACAATGAGATTGTTTGATAAATTTGGAATTAAGTATCTTACTGTATATGCATTTTCTACAGAAAATTGGAACAGAAAAAAAGAAGAAGTTGAGTTTTTAATGGGCTTGTTAGCAAAAACTTTGCTAAATGAGCTTGATGATATGCATAAAGAAAATGTTAGAATAAGATTTTTGGGTAATATTTCTCAACTTAATTCTAACTTAATAGAAATAGTTAAAAATGCAGAAGAAAAAACTAAAAATAATACAGGTGTAAATCTTAATATTGCATTTAATTATGGTTCAAGAGATGAAATAACAAATGCTGTAAAACAAATTGTAAAAGAAGGTATAAATTCTGAAGATATTACAGAAGAACTTATTTCACAATATCTTTATACAAAAGATGTCCCTGACCCTGATTTGTTAATACGTACAGGTGGAGAAAAAAGAATAAGTAATTATCTTTTGTGGCAGCTTGCTTATTCTGAATTGTATGTAACAGATGCATATTGGCCTGAGTTTGACAAAAGTGAACTTACAAAAGCAATACAGGAATTTGAAAAAAGAAATAGACGTTTTGGAAAATAGTTTTATGTACTGAAGAACTTTTCTTTTAGTTTGTTTTTTATTCTTTTTATATTAAAAAAATCTTTGTTTGGAGCTATAGCACACCCAGGGTCTATAAGATATATTTTACCGTTTTTTGCTCTACCAAATTGAGATGTTTTTATTGTTGCTCCATCATTTTCTTCATCATAATGCATAAGGTAATCTTTCATATGATAACCTTTACCTTTTATATGTTTTACAAGTTGTCTTAATTCTTCTTGTGACAAATTTTCTTGTGATATTTTTTCTTCAAAATAATAATAACAGTTTTTTATTTTGCCTTTTTGTTTTATTGGTAAATCAAAATCATCGGGTTTTCTGTTTTGTGGAAAATGGTTTACGTCTGTGATTTTTAGTATATTTCCGTCTTCTGTTTCAAACACTAAAGCAAACGCTCCTATCCCTATAAGAGATTTTACTTTTGTATTTCCTATTTTTGATGATTCAAGTTCTATTGCTGTTTTTTCTAAATCTTCAGGAGAGTGTAAGTGTTTTAAAAGTTCATCAGATATAAAAGTATCTTTTGTTAATGAAAGTTCGTAAAAAATATCTTTAATTTTTGTTGGTCTTTTAAATATTATTGATTTGAGATGATTATTTTTTGTTGTCTTTACAAAAGCAATATTTTTTTTATCACCTTCAAAACGCTCGCTAAAAGAATCTTTTAAAGAGTCGTAATCGATGTCTTGTTTAAAAGATAGTTTAATTATTTTATTGTTATATGCAAAATTTACTGCTTTTATATTCATATTTTGTGTAAAAAACATAAAGAATAAAATTTGCTTATTAATGATAAAATAAATAAAAATTAGGAGAATATTATGTTAAAAATAGCTTTGGGTACTTCAAACCCACATAAATTGGAAGAAATAAATGACATGATACAAGAAGTTCACCCTGATAGTGTGGAATTTGTTCTTGTAGAAGGCGAATTTGATCCGATAGAAAACGGAAAAACTTTTGAAGAAAATTCTTACATAAAAGCAGCAGAAGCTGCAAAAATAATGGGGATTCCTGCTCTTGCTGATGATACCGGTTTATGCGTTGATGCTTTAGACGGACGCCCTGGAATTTATTCAGCAAGATATGCTCTTGATCAAAAGTCTAAGATTTCAAAATTACTTAATGAGATGAAAGATGTTGAGCAAGAAAACAGAAAAGCTCATTTTGTTTGCACAATGACTCTAGTTGCTCCTAATGGAGAAAAATTGTTTTCAAATACAGGACGTATTGATGGTTACATAGATACAAAACCATCAGGTGAACATGGTTTTGGTTATGACCCTTTGTTTTTTATACCTGATTTGAATAAAACAATGGCAGAAATGACTTTAAAAGAAAAAAATACTCTTTCTCATAGAGCTAGAGCTCTAAGACCAATGATTGAGTGGATAAAATCTAATTTAGCTGATTAATTATAAAATATTAAAAAAATCAGACCTTTCGGTCTGAGTTTACTGCATCTATTCAAATTAAAATTATAAACGGGGGAAAAAATTAGTTTGTTATAATGTTTTGGCTTAAAAATATATTATGCGTTGTATAATATATTTTGAGTTGAATCATAGCTTTCGATAGCTTTTTTCAATTGTTGAGCATGTCTTGTATTTTCATCAGAGAATAAAACGTCTTTGAGGAAATTTATTTTGCTCACAAAATTGTTTTTGTTTTTCTTATCGTTAGAAGATTCAACAAAAGCTTCTAAAATAGCCGGAGAAACAACGCTATCTGTTTGAGATTGTTTGAATACAGGTCTAGTAGCGTATAGTTTGTGGTTATTATTTATATTTGAATAGCTATTTGTATTAATGCTATTAATTTTCATTTTTTCTGTCCTTATGTTGTGACTGAATTTAATTAAGTGTTTTATCTACACTATTTAGTACATTTTTATTATGTACTATAAAGATTTTTTTGTCAACCCTTCTTAAAAAATTCTTAATAAGTTCTGAAAACCCTTGTAAATACTATATTTTTTGATAAAGTGCTTTTTGTACACTTAATAAGTGTTTTTGTACTATTTTTTATTAATTTGATATAAAATCAGAAGAATTATTCAAAAATACCCACTCGGCTAATTGTATAAAGACCCTATTTAAAGTTATATATAATTAAATCTTTTTCATACTTCCAACTATTCTTAATTCCAGACAGCTAGGGCTTTTCTAGACCAAAGCCCTATTTTTTTATTTAAAATTTTGCAAAAAATTGAATATTAAAAAGTGTAAAATTGACAATTATTTTTTAGGTATAAATTTGGTAATAACGAGAAAAAAACTAGTCTTTATTGATTATAGTAGAAGTTACTTGCTCGTATTTCCCTGTTGCTTTTAATATTATGTTGCAGAGTTCCCTAACAGCGCCTCTACCGCCATTTTTAGTTGATATAAACAAGGCATGTGATTGAACTTCTTCTACTGCATCAAAAGGGCATGATGGCAATCCTACAACCTTTAAACAACATATATCAGGCAAATCGTCGCCCATATAGGCTATTTCTTCATAATTCAGGTTGTATTCTGCCATCAGTTCTTTAAGTGCAGCTATTTTGTTTTTGCAGCCTTCTACCAGTTTTGTCATTCCAAGGTTGTTAAATCTATGACGAACAGTTCCGTTTTGTCTCGCTGTTATAATAGCAGTAACAAATCCTGATTTGTTTAGCATAACAATACCTTGACCGTCTTTTGCGTTAAAAGTTTTGTATTCAACGCCGTTTTCATCAAAAACTAACGAACCGTCTGTCATAACGCCGTCAACATCAAGTACTAAGGCTTTTATTTTAGAAGCTTTTTTTAAAATTTCTTGTTCTTTTTCCATTATGCAACACCTGCTTTTAATAGGTCATGGATATGTATTAATCCGACTGGTTTTCCATCTTTGTCACATACAGCAAGAGAAGTGATTGAGTGTTTTTCCATTATATGTAAAGCTTTTGCTGCAAGGTCTGTTTCTAAAATTATTTTAGGATTTTTTGTCATTACATCTTTTGTTACAAGGTTTGAAGTATCGTTGTATTTTAATAATGTACGTCTTATATCACCGTCTGTGAGAATACCTGTCATAAGACCTTTGTTATCAACCATAATCGCACAGCCGAGTTTTTTGTCTGAAATAAATTGTATTGTTTCGTGGAATCTTGTGTTTTCGCTTAATACCGGTATTCTGTCGCCAGTAATCATTAAATCAGAAACGTGGTATAAAACACCTCTGCCAAGAGCGCCTGACGGATGGAACATTAAGAAATCTTCTTCTGTAAAACCTCTTTTTTTCAAAAGACATATTGCAACAGCGTCACCCATTGCTAATGTTGCTGTAGTGCTTGCTGTAGGAGCCTTCCCAAGAGGGCATGCTTCTTTTTCAACAGAGATATCAAGAACAACATCGGCTTTTTTACCGAGAGTTGATTCTTTTTTTCCTGTCATAGCAACCATTTTTACGCCAAATCTTTCAATAAGAGGTAAAAGATTCATTAATTCTGCTGTTTCTCCGCTGTTTGATATCGCTATAACAACGTCTTCTCTTGTTATAAGACCTGAGTCGCCGTGTGTGCTTTCTGCTGGGTGAAGAAAATATGAAGGTGTACCTGTTGAAGATAAAGTTGCTGCAATTTTCTTGCCGATATGGCCTGATTTGCCCATACCTGTAACAATTACTCTACCTTTGCAGTTGTATAGAATGTCTATTGCTTTTTCAAAATCTTCACCGATTCTTTCTTTTAGTTTTAATATAGAATCAGCTTCGATTTGAAGAACTTCTTGTGCTAAATCGCGTATAGAATTAATTTTATTTAGTGTTTGCAGCATAATCCTCACCCTCTTTTTCTTTTAATTATATGATAAAAAGGTCATTAAAGGCAAAATTATTATTGTTTTACTAATCCAAAGAGAAGATATCTTTTAAATCTTCGTAAGTTAATGATTTACCAATATTTCTATCGACAGAAATTACGCTGTCAACAAGGTCTCTTTTTCTTGATTTAAGTTTTTGAATTTTTTCTTCAACAGTACCTTTAGTAATCATTCTATAAACAAATACTTTTTTAGTTTGACCGATACGATAAGCTCTGTCTGTTGCCTGATCTTCAACAGCAGGGTTCCACCAAGGGTCATAGTGTATTACGTAATCTGCACCTGTAAGGTTCAGACCTGTACCGCCGGCTTTTAAACTGATTAAGAAAATAGGTATAGTCGGGTCAGAGTTGAATCTTTCAACAACTTCTTGTCTATCTTTTGTGCTTCCTGTTAAGTATTCGTGTTTGATACCTTCTTTAGTAAGCCATTCTTTAACTATATCAAGCATATCTACAAATTGGCTGAATAGAAGAACTCTGTGTTTTTCTGCAATAATTTCTTCCAACATTACTTTGAGTTGCTCAAATTTGCCTGATTGTTTTATGCCTTTGACATTGTCTTTGTCGTAAAGTCTCGGGTGGCAGCAAATTTGTCTCAAGCGCAACAACGCAGAGAAAATAGACATTCTGCTTTTTTCGATACCTTTTTCTTCGATAGATTTAAAGAGTTCTTCTCTTGTTGAATCCATAACTTCAAGATAAAAGTCTTTTTGTTCAGGTGTAAGTTCGCAGTATGCAACGTTTTCAATCTTATCTGGCAAGTCTTTTGCAACGTCTCTTTTCATACGACGTAAAATGAACGGATAAATCTGTGATTTCAAACGTTTTTCCACAGTTTTATCTTCTCTTTCCATAATAGGAGTTACATATCTATAGTTAAATTCACTCTTATCAAACAAGAAACCAGGCATTAAGAAATCAAATATTGACCATAATTCTTCGAGTCTGTTTTCAATAGGTGTACCAGACAGAGCCAATTTATGTCTGCAGTTGAGTTGTTTAACACTTTGAGCAGTCATAGATTCTGCGTTTTTGATATTTTGAGATTCATCTAAGATAACATATCTGAACTCGTATTTTTTAAGTTTTGCTATATCTCGTCTGATTAATGCGTAGCTTGTTATAACTACGTCATATTTAGGTATTTCTTTAAATAAATCGTTTCTTTCTGTTCCGCTAAGTTTTAGACAAGATAACCCGGGAGCAAATTTTTCAATTTCATTTTCCCAGTTGAATACAACAGAAGTTGGGCATATTACAAGGTTTGGTGCTTTTTTGTTTTTTTCTTTTGCTTTTTGAAGCAAAGCAAGAGCTTGTAATGTTTTACCAAGACCCATATCATCAGCCAAAATACCGTTTAAGCCGTATTGATACAAGAACCATAACCAGCCAAAACCTCTTGTTTGGTATTCACGAAATTCTGCTTTGATTCCTTTAGGAAGCGCAGGAACATCCATTGTTGAGAAGGTAGAAATTTGTTTCCAGAATTTATTAAATCTTCTGCTCATTTTTAGTTTGAGTCCAAGATTTTCCATTTCTGAAATCAAACCTGCTCGATAGGTTTTTACTATATATTTGTTGTCGTCGTTTTTGTAAACATCGAATGTGTTGAATGCTCTCATTAATGAATAAATATCCATTGTAGGAACTTCAGCAAAACCTAAGTTTCTTATTCTTACGTATTTGCTGTTATCGATGGTTAATGAGTAAACATCGTCAAACGGAATAATTTCTTCTCCGACTCTACCGTACAATTCGAGTTCAAAACTGTCTGTCGAATCAATTGCAAAGTCTATATCCGCGCATAATTCAAAAGGATCTTTTGTAAGTTTAAAGAATGACATGTCGTCTTTTTCTTCAAATCTCCAGCCGTCGCCTGCTTGTTGAATATAGTAGTTATAAAAATCTATAGCGTTTTCTTTTTCTAACGCCAGATTGTTTGTTTGCATTGGTGCAAATTTACAAGCAAGAAGCATGTTGTATGCGGCTTCTTCGTGTTGAGGGTTTCTTTTCACCCAGTACAATAAATCTTCTTTAGGTTTTTTGATTGTTACATAAGGGGTTTTTTCTGTGTGTTTTGAGTATGGAACACGAGTACCATCGTATTCAAATTCAAGTTCTGCTTTTAATGAACCGTCATAATCAAGACCCATTGTAACAATATTTATTGGCGGTTTTTGCTCTAGGAACAACTTTTCTATTGTTTCTGAGACAGTTACTTTCATTGCTTTTTGAAGTTTAGGTAATTCTTCGTATAAGAATTTTGCTCCATCAGCGTCTTTTACATCTGTAAAGCTTGCTTTAATAAGGCTTTGAGGTAAGGCTGATACAGGTGTTGATGTTGGGAAAATAACGTTTTTATATCTTCCCCATTTTAGCTGTCTTGAAAAATATCTGATTTCTTCAAACGGATAAGAATCGCTTCCGTCAGGTCTTTCCCAAGTTAGAGAAAGAAGAACATTGCCTACCATTGAGAAATTGACAGACAAAGACAAATCCCATTCTTGGTCGTCAAAACGTAATCTTTCTTTTGTTTTTCCATCGATAACTTCTTCTGCTTTAGATAAAAGTTGGAAGAATCCGTCAAATTTGTTTATAGGTACATCATACCAGCCTGCTTTTTTGTCTAATCTTGAACGTTGTAAAAGCAGTTGGAAAATTGCTATTTCAAGTTTTTCTTCATCGTTTAATACAAAAGATTTGTCGTTTCTTTGAACTTCAATGATTGCTCTTAAAATAGCCTCTAAATCTCTTATAACTTTGCCTGATTCTCTATCCATAACAAGGATTGAGAAAAAGTTTTGTCTTCTTTTAGGGTTGAAATGGAAGACATATCTGCCGGTAGGGTGTTCAACAGGAGGAACATCTTCATCGGGATATTCCGGTTTTATTTTGTGAACACGTTCAAGATATTCATCAAAAACTTTATCTTCAATAATTTTTAAACCTACGGCAATAGAGTGTTTACACCATTCTTCTTTTAATGGGCAGCTGCAATCAGCTTTTACGCCGTTTTTTGTAAAAGTAAGGCTTGTTTCATAGGCATCTTTAAAGTTGCCTTTTACTTTTGCATCAACACCGGCAATTTTCTTTTCATAAGACATTACAATGTCTTTTTGAAAGCCTTCGTAACCCCTTCTCCAACTTCCGGGGGTGGCTTTATCTTTGATGTATTTGTAATTAAATTTGCAAACGCTCATATCTATAAGTAAACAAAAAACTTCTTAAACAAAAGAGAGAGATTCAACCAACTACTCTTTTGTTTAAATAAACAACAGCAGTAAAAAACCTTTTATTACACTGCTAATAAGATTATACACAAAATAATGAAAATAACAAGACCAATTTTATTTGTAATAGCTTTTAGCTTATAAGACATATATATTATTGTACATGAATCAGTACACATGCTATTATTGTTGTATGAAGAAACATTTGATAAACTTTTTTGTAATGTCTCTTGGTGCTCTGGTCGCGGCATTTGCTTTGGAATGTTTTTTGATTCCGAATAAAATCATTGACGGTGGAATTTTGGGTATAGCAATTATGACTAATTACAAAACGAATTTTGCTCTTGGTTGGTGCATATTTTTGCTTAACTTACCTTTTATATTTCTTGCTTTGCAAAAAATGGGTAAAATGTTTGTTTTTTCTACTTTTTATGCAGTAACAATTTTATCTTTAGGTGTTTCTTTCATACCTGTATGGGTATCTCATAAACATGTATCAGATCCTTTTCTTGCGTGTATTTTTGGCGGTTTGATACTTGGTGCAGGTGTAGGTTTTGTTTTAAGAAGCAATTCTTCACTTGATGGAACAGAAATTTTGTCTATACGATTGTCAAAAAAATGGGGCTTTTCAGTAGGCGAAATTATAATGTTTTTTAATCTTTTTATCTTTACTGCTGCAGGGTTTGTTTATAATAACTGGCGCAGTTCAATGTATTCGATAATATCTTATTTTATTGCTTACAGGGTAATAGATATCGTTATAGAAGGTTTGAATGAATCTAAAGCGGTTAGAATAATTACAGAAAAGCACACTGATATAGGTAACGCTATTATGGAAAACTTTGATGTTAGTGTTACTTATTTAAAAGCCAGAGGCGGATATTCAGGAGCTGAAAAAAAGATTATTTTTTGTGTAATAAACAGGCTTGAAATTGCAAAGTTAAAACAGGTTGTTAAAAATGTTGATGAGTCTGCATTTATTACGATTGAAAACGTTCATGAAGTTGATGGCGGACGTGTTAAAAGACACAATTATTTGTAATTAATACTTTTAGTCTTCGTTTGAATAATTTATGTTTAAATGAACAATGATGTTTTCTAATGGTGTTTCTAACCCTCTGGCATATTTTATAAGGGTGCAGAATTTTGTATCGACAAGGCCGTTTTCTATTCTACTTACTGTAGCTGTTGTAAGGTCGTTTTCGTATGCGAAGATATTAAGAGAGATTCCCTTATTCTCTCTTAGCGTTTTTAGGTAGTTTCCTAAATTTTTTCTTATGTTTTCTTCGCTAAATTCCATATCTGTAATTATATTTATTTTGAAATTTAACATATTACATATACGTAATTTTGAGCGTATTTTCCGTTTTGCTAAAAAAATAAAAAATTTTTTTGAAAATATAAAAAAACAGACCCAAATTTTTGAGTCTGTTTCTTTTTTATAAAAGCTTTTGATGTTAATAATTACATCATACCGCCCATACCACCCATTGGAGGCATAGCAGGAGCCGTATCTTTAGAAGGAATATCTACAACAGCAGCTTCTGTTGTTAATAACATAGAAGCAACTGATACAGCATTTTCCAATACTGAACGAGTAACTTTAGCCGGATCAACAATACCTGCTTGGAACATATCAACGTAAGTGTTTGTTAAAGCGTCAAAACCTTCTGTTTCTGGAAGTTTTTTAACTTCTTCAACAACAACATCACCTTTTTCGCCTGCGTTATCAGCGATTTGTTTCATAGGTATGTGTAAAGCATCTAACAAGATTCTGAAACCAACTTTTTCATCATCAGAACCGTATGAGCAAGTATCAAGATTTTTAGCTAATTCTTGCATTACTCTGATAAGAGCAACACCACCACCAGGTACAATACCTTCTTCTTTAGCAGCTCTTGTTGCGTTTAGAGCGTCTTCGATTCTTAATTTTCTTTCTTTCAATTCAACTTCAGAAGCTGCACCAACTTCGATAACAGCAACACCGCCAGAAAGTTTTGCAAGTCTTTCTTGAAGTTTTTCTTTATCGTAAGAAGAATCAGATGTTTCTATTTGACGTTTGATTAAAGCTACTCTTTCTGCAACTTTAGCTTTTGTTTCGTCACCAACAACGATTGTTGTGTTGTCTTTTGTAACTGTAACACGTTTTGCTCTACCAAGCATTTGAACAGTGATATTTTCAAGTTTGATACCAAGCTCTTCTGTGAACATTTCGCCGCCTGTCAAGATAGCGATATCTTCAAGCATAGCTTTTCTTCTGTCACCAAAGCCAGGAGCTTTAACAGCAACTGCTCTTAATACTTTTCTCATTGTGTTTACAACTAATGTTGCAAGAGCTTCGCCTTCAACATCTTCTGCAACCAACAATAAAGAACGTCCATCACGTGCAACTTGTTCCAAGATTGGTACTAAGTCAGAAATCAAGTTGATTTTTTTGTTAACACAAAGAACATAAGCATCTTCTAAAACTGCTTCCATTCTTTCTGCATCTGTAACGAAGTAAGGTGAAATATAACCTTTGTCAAATTGCATACCTTCTACAACTTTAAGGTTAGTACCGAAAGATTTAGATTCTTCAACAGTGATAACACCGTCAGTACCAACTTTTTCCATAGCTTCTGCAATCAAGTCACCGATAGTGTTGTTATTACCTGCAGAAATTGCAGCAACTTGAGCTAAGCTTTCTTTAGAATCAACAGGTCTTGCCATAGCTTTAATTTTTTCAACAGCCATTTCAACACCTTTGTCCATACCACGTTTGATGCTGATAGGGTTAGCACCTGCAGTGAGGTTTCTTAAACCTTCTCTAACAATAGCTTGAGCTAATACAGAAGCTGTTGTTGTACCGTCACCGGCAACATCGTTTGTTTTTGAAGAAACTTCTTTAAGAAGTTGTGCGCCTGCATTTTCCAAGCCGTCTTCAAGTTCTATTTCTTTAGCGATAGTTACACCATCGTTAACGATTTGTGGAGCGCCGAATTTCTTTTCCAAAATAACGTTACGACCTTTTGGTCCGAGTGTTACTTTTACTGCGTCGGCAACTGCATCTATACCTTTAAGCAAGCTTTTTCTAGCTTCCTCATTAAATACAATTTTTTTAGCCATTTTATTTCTCTCCTTAGTAAATTTTTCTTTGTCTGTAAACCTTTACGAGATTTCACACACCTTATTTTTTCCGCCTGTGCAATCAAAGATTGCTTCATTTCAGAAACTTCGTTTCTTCATAACGGCGGTTGGGAACGGTTTCATCTCATAAAGCTTCGACTCATCGAACCTTTATAAGATTTCACACACCTTATTCCAATACGCCTAGTACATCTTTAACAGACAAGATTTTTAAGATATCATTGCCCATTTTTACGTCTGTACCTGCATATTTTGCAAATAAAACAATTTCTCCTACTTTGACATCCATTTCGTCTTTTTTACCGTCTTCAAGAGTTTTGCCAGGGCCTACAGCAATAACTTCACCTTTTTGTGGTTTTTCTTTTGCTGAATCAGGAATAAAAATACCGCCTGAAGTTTGTTCTGTATCTTCAATAACTTTGATAACGATTTTGTCGCCTAACGGTCTGATTGACATAATGTCCTCCTTTTTGATATTACTTTTTACATTTATTTTATTTTACTATTCCTTTATAGCATTTCATTTTGAAAAATTTTTAAATATTAATGAAAAATTAATTATTTGTTTTCGCCCATATATTCGTATATTCTAAACCCTTCAAATTTTACGATTGCAGGGTGGCTTTCATATATCAGTTTGTAATTTTTCAGTTCAGTAACGTTTAATCTGTCTGCATCAAAAAATGGTACGAGAGCGTATATTTTTTTGTTTTTAAAATTTGGCAGGTATTCTAAGGCGTATTTTGCATATTCGTTCCAACCGTTTTTATCTAGTATGTAGAATATCTTTTGATCCCAAACAACGTATTTAATACTGTATTCGTGTTGGGCAGACCAAATTTCGTTTTTTCCTTTAAGGTAATAGACAACTCCAATAGCATGTGGATCGTTATCAGTTACAATAACAGAATTATTTTTGTTTATATTTTGAGTTATCCATTGTGCGGTTTCTTTTGCAGCAGAATAGTTGTATTTAATATCCATTATCGAATATTTAAGACCGTTCATTAGTGTAAAAATAAAGAACAAACCGATTATACAATTTGTTGTTATTTTTAATTTTTCGGATAGATTTTCTTGGTTTAAAAGTAACCACAAGCAGAACAATAAAATGATATGTCCGCAAAATATTCTTGTAACAAATATCCAGTGGTTATAACCGAGAATATAAATAATCAGTTGAAATAAAATGCTTAGAAAAGCTATAGTAAAGAGTTTTTTGTTTTTTATATAAAGAATTACAAATAAAGACAAATATAATAATACAGAAAGTATAATCAATGGTACATTTAATACAGGGAACATTATTTTCCCTATATCCGGCCATTGATTATCAACAGCATTTATAAAGAATTGGCTTAATACTTTGGTAATGCTTACATCTAACTCGCTTGTATCAATTTTTATAACTATATTGCTTGAAGTAGTTCCGTGTAATTGCAATACCACTGCAATCAAACCAATAGTCATAATGGCAAAAGCTGTGGAAAATATCTTTTTTTGCTTTGGCTCCATTGTTTTCCACTTAATAAAAATGTTTTTGTATAAAAAATCTATAGTCAACAGTCCACAAAAGGCCAACATAATAATGTGTGTGTTTGCCAACATAAATATTAAAGAAGCATACCAAAACGGATGTTTGTCAGATTTTGGATAAAGGTATGCAAGAGCAAAAACTAATAGTGGTAAAATAGAATAACTTCTTGCTATTACGGGGAAAAAGTACAAAAAACCCGCACTTGTTATAATTGCAAATTTAGCAAATTTGTTAAATGGTGAGTATTGCAAAAACAGGAATACAGCAGCAACCATACTTAACCAGCAAAAAATTTGCATAAACATAATTGATATATTCAACTTTGCAAAGGGCATCATCAGTAAATAAAAAAATGACGGATGGCCTTCGTTAACAAGGTGTTTGAATAATTGAAAAATGTTCATATTTTTGGCTAACAACCAAACTTGTGCTTCGTCTGCCCAGGTTTCGTGGTGTATAACCAGTATTAGTGTAAAAATAGCGTATAAAAATGTGATTAGAACATTTATTAATAAACTTTTAGTTTTACTCATCGTTCCAATTATTCTCCTTTTTTAATGTATTTATATATTTTGTAGGCTTCTCCATTTTTGATTGCCGGAGGAGAAGAGTAAATTAATTTGTATTTATCCGGCATCAATATGTCATAACGATAAAAATTTTCTAATAAAGAAGAAGATAAAATATAGGCATTTTTATTATTTTGTTTTTCCATTTCTTCTTCTAACAACTGAGATATAACATGTGGAGAGTAAAAACCGGTAACAGTCCATTTACTGAATTTCAGTTTTTTATTGTAATAAATGCTATAAAAATTGTAATCGGGTAGATAAACCATTACGGATGTAATGTAAACATCAATATCTGGGATAATTAGTGCTTTTTTATCAATTTTATTTTTTATAAACTGTGCAGTATTTTTAGCACTTGAATAAGGATACTTTAAATCAATATAAATACTCTTGAAACTGCACATAAAAGTCAAAATAAATATTAATGAAAGAATGATTTCAATGAATAGTTTTCTTTTAGCAGCTATTTCAATATTTTTAAAAGAAATCCAAAAGCAAAAAAGCAGTATATTTAGTGCACAAAAAATTCTTGTAGGATACATAACATTGTAGCTAAAAATATAAATAAAAAACTGAAATGCAATTGAAAAAAATCCAAAAGTAAAAGCTATTTTATTTATAAAAAATAAAGCTATAAATGATAACAAAAAGAATATCCACTCAACTGTTGCTACAAAAAATGCCGTTTTAGAAAATGCTCCAAGTTGTTGAGCAGTAATACTATCAGATACACAATCTGTTATGTTTAAAAAGAACAAAGACAGTACTTGTTTAGTATTATCGCCTATATTTTTAAGATCAAAAGTGATTGCATTATTAGATTCTATAGAGCCTGATAATTGCACAATGACGGCAATAATTCCCAGTGTTACCAACATCAAAGAGAATAAATGGATTTTGTCTGTATTTTTTTTGCTAATTATATCGTACAGAAATTTTAAAGCTAAACACAAACAAAATACAAACATAATTACGTGTGTATTAGCTAGAAATACGAGTAATAATGTATATAATACAGGGTATTTTTGTTGTTTGGGATATAAAATAGCAATTAAAAACATTAATAAGGGAATAATAGAATAACTTCGAGCCATAACAGGCAAATAATATAAAAAACCCGCACTCATAATAATTGCGAATTTAGTAAATTTGTTAAAAGGTGAATATTCTAATAATAAAAAAACGCTTGCTACCATACTGAGCCAACATACAATTTGCATGGCAAGTATTGGCAAACCTATTTTAGCAAAAGGCATAATTAGTAAATAAAAGAAGGACGGATGACCTTCGTTTACAAGATGGTTGAATAGTTCAAATATATTCAAATGTTTTACAAGAAGCCAAACCTGTGCTTCATCAACCCAAATTTCATGATGTAATACCACGATTAATGTAAAGATTGCATATAAAAATGTGATTAAGATGTTTTTTATAAGACTTTTTTTTGTTTCGCTCATTTTGTTTTATCCGTAATTTAGTAGTATCTGACAAAAGTCATTATAAAAGTTTGGAAAAGTAAAAATAAAGATAATAAAACCAAACTTATCGGTAGTACTTTATTTTTTATTGAAAATTTTGTTAAACTTAAAAGAAGTATTAAAGGTAATATCAATGGGGTTAAATATCGACCTTGAACTCCTATAATATAGGGTTTTGTTTGATATATCAGGTAAACAGAAGTCATTATAATAAAGTGAATAAGTATAATAACTGCAAAAAGTACTAGTTTATCCACAATTTTTATATCGCACTCGGTTTCATTTTCTGATTTGTAAAATACTGATGCAATCAACCCTATCCATGCAAAATGAATGTATTGTGTAGGTATCATTGCGAGTGTTACACCTATGCTTGAAATCATGTTTTGGTATAAAAATCCTTTTAAAAAGTTTGTTGAAGCCAAAACATTTTTTACATAAGCAAAAGGTGCAAAAATAATTTCTTTAATCAAATCAATTTTATTTACAAATTGGTGTTCAAGCCCATAGTTGCTTGTTATTGGTGATTGCATAATTGTCAAAAGAAACAAGCAAATAATTAGTATATTGATTACTGTTGTTATTGAAAAAATTTTTAAGTAATTTTTTGTACTTTCAAATTTGTCTTTTGGTATCAAAAAATATAATAAAATTAATGGAAAATAAGCGAATTTTAAAATGCTTACAAGAGTAATTAAAACACCCCACACAAAAAACTCATTATGACTTATTTGTTTAGAATCACCATAAGCAAGTTTTAATGTGTATGCAATGTATAACATTATAAAACCTAAATTTATACCGTCAGTGCTTACTGATGCTGCTTGATAGACATTTATTGGCAATAATGCAAAGAAAAATATCAACCATTTTTTGCAGGGAGCAATTTTTATTGCTGAATAAATCAATGCCAGATAAACTAACAAAGAACAAAACCTTAAAATATACATCATAAAAAGAGGTTTAATATTCAAAAGTTTTAAAATCCACAAAACAATAAAAGACGGAAAATACGATAAAGGAGTGTAACTTGTTGGTGTAAAGTTTAAAAATTGAGTGTTGTTTTTATCAAGTTTTATTTTAGCAGCGTTTAAAGTTGCGTTAAAAGGAATTTTTTCATTCGACATTCTATATGCGTTGTAAAATTCGTGTATGTTAGAAAAACTTTTTGGTAAAGTAAGCCCTGTTTGTCCATCTTTAATTTCGTATTTTAGTATGTGTTGTGTATATCCCCACATTTTGTAAAAGTGTTCAAGCTCGTCAGGAGATTGAAAAGGAGGGTTTAAAAATAAAAAAACAATGCCCCAAAACAAACACAGTATTAAGAATATGTTTTCTGTGTTTAATAATGTTTTTTTCATTGTCTTGTCCTCACTTAATTTTGTCTTTTTACTATATGATAAATTGCAAATTTTTCTTGGTTATTAAAGACTTTATCTGATGAAGCATAAATTGGTATTAAGTCTTCGTAAAAAGAACCTGCGCTCATAATAACATAAATTTCTTTGTGTGTTTTTAAGTATTCTTCTAGTGGTATTGGATGATAACTTGGATAGATTTTTTTTGTCCAAATGGTATATGTATAATAGTCATTATATCCATAGTAGAAAAATTTCCATTTTTTACTGTTTTTAGGTAAATATGCACTGATAACTACGGTTGTTAGCGGATAATTTGATACAATAAATGCATTTTCGGGAATATTTTTTTGAATAAATTTTGCGACATTTTCACCATCTGAAAAACTTTTTTGCATATCTTGTTTGATTATGTCAAGATTACCGGGTAAGGTCGATAAAAAGACAATTACAATTGCAATATTTATGAAGATTTTATGTTTGTTGCTAAAGTCTTTGAACATGATCCAAAAACAAAATAAAATTACAAAATATAATGTATATATTCTTTGTGGAAGTTGTCCCCAAATAAAAATATAAACAGCAAATTGGAAAAACATGCTAAAAATATAGACAGAGAACATTTGTCTGTTTTTAAAGAAAGTTATGACAGCAGTTACGGCTGTGAAAAAATAAAATAAAGTAGTATAAAACCATCCAACATTTCCATAAAGATTAAAAACAGCTCTGTCTAAAGCATGTATTATACCTTTCGATAATGGTAATATAAGTGAATTTTTTACTACTACATTTTCGTTTTGGCTGTTCCACAAATAACCTGTTAAAAAGGCAAAAGATAAAAACATTAGCCCTGCTGCAATTATTGATTTTTTATCTTTGTTATTCCATAGAAAAATTATTGCTAAAGCAGTACAAAAACCAAGCATTATTACATGGGTATTTGCAAGTGCTATTATTAAAAAGGCGTAAATAAAAGGATGCTCTTTTTGTTTTTGATAAAAAGATGCAATTAAAAACATGAATAAAGGTATAAGACAGTAGCTCCTTGCTATTGCTACATACCAATACAAAAAACCCGAACTGAAAACAACTGCAAATTTGCTGAAAAAATTAAATGGTGACTTAAATATCAAAATGCCAACAGATATGACCACCAAAAGCCAATTTAAAATTTGCATAGATAATACTGATAAGTTTAATTTTGCCAGCGGTAGTAAAGAAAAATACCATAAAAGCGGGTGGCCTTCTGTTCTGACATGTCTTATTATGCCTAAAATATCTAAATCTCTTACAACAACCCAAGCTTGAGCTTCATCTG
The DNA here is from genome assembly GCA_944326515.1 of Candidatus Gastranaerophilales bacterium. Classification (GTDB taxonomy): domain Bacteria; phylum Cyanobacteriota; class Vampirovibrionia; order Gastranaerophilales; family Gastranaerophilaceae; genus Limenecus. The sequence goes on from CALVEI010000001.1 coordinate 56,913, forward strand.
CCCAAATTTCGTGGTGCAGTACAATGATTAGTGTAAAAATAGCGTATAAAAAAATCCATACTATGTTAATAATAAAAGATTTTTTATTTTTTATTTGTTCATTAATTTTGTTGGTAAACATATATTTTAAAAGCCTCTCCAATTGCAAAACAAGGTTTAGAAACATACATTAATTTGTATTTTTCAGGTAAAGTAGATTCAAATTGATTTGTATTCATAAAATTTGAAGCAAGTATGTAAATTGTTTTGTTTTTTAAATTATATTTTTTTATTTCTTTTTCGAGCAATTTTGTAAAGGTAATGTTGTAATTTTTAATATCTGTAATATTTTCTTTATTCCAAACCATATATTTTATTTCTTTGTGTTTATAAACAGAGTAAAATTTATAGTCAGGTAAATAATAATAAACACCAAGTCCAAAAGCGTCGGCTGTTGGGATAATTAAGGCATCTTTATTAATATTGTTTTTGATATATTCTGCAGTTTCTTTTGCACTTGAATAATTGTATTTAATATCTTTTTGAATAAAAGAGATTCCATTGGCGCTTGTGATTAAAAAGAATATGCTTATAACTATATTAATTAGCATTTTTTGATTATCAGATTTTTGTTCTAATAAAATCCAGTACCCGAAAATGATTATTAAAAAAGCTGAAAATATTCTTGTAGGATAAATGAGTGTAGAATAGGCAAAAGCATATATCATTAATTGAAAAACAATGCTGGTAAAACATATAAAAAAAAGTTTTTTATCTTTTAAAAAAAGAATAATAAAAAGAACTATAAAAAATATACTAAATAAAAGACAACAAACAAAATAATTAATAACGTGAGGGGGCATGAACATATTGTGTATCATAAAAGTATCTATATAACTGACAGCTCCACCAAAAAATTGGCAAAGTACACTATATGCTGAAGTTAGTATGTTTTGTGAATTAAAATCTATTGTGCCATTTGAGGCTTCGCTTCCTGCAAGTTGGATAATTGTTGTCAAAAATGACAAAATTATTATAAAGATCGATATAATATGTTGTGAAGATTTGTTTTTTATATTTTTAAAAATTTTATGTATAAAATCTACAGCGAGTAAAACACAAAAAGCAAACATTATTACATGGGTATTTGCTAAAATTGATAATAAAATAGAATACACATAAGGGTGTTTTTCTGCTTTTTTATAATATATTGCGAGTATAAAAACGATTAAGGGCAAAATGGAATAACTTCTTGCAATTACAGGAAAGAAATATAAAAAACCACCGCTTATAACTATAGAAAATTTGCAAAAATTGTTAAAAGGTGATTTTTTTAAAAGTAAAAATACACTGACAACAGAACAAAACCAACACAAGATTTGCATAAATATTATAGATGTATTTAATTTTGCAAAAGGCATAATTAAAAGATAAAAAAATGATGGGTGTCCTTCATTTACTAAATGTTTAAAAAGGCTAAAATCAAATATTGAAAGATTTTTGGCAATAAGCCAAGCTTGAGCCTCATCTGCCCATATTTCATGGTGGAATACCATAATTAACGTGAATAAAGCATATAACATTGTAACAATTATGTTTATTGCTAAATTTTTACTGTCTTTCATTACTTTTTCTTTCAAATTTGTAGATTCTGAAAATTTCGCTATCCATTATTGTATTTAAATTAGATTCATACAATGGTGTAATATTGCTATAGTTTAAATATACAGCAGTAATGACATAAACTTCTGGCACTTGTTGTAAAATTTCATTAACTGGTATTGTTTGATAAGGGTTTAAAATAGGTTTTTTCCAATCATAATATGTGAAAAAATTATTGTATGGAACATAAAATATTTTCCAATTGTTTTTTGGTAAATAGGCCAGTATTGAAGCTGCTGAAATTGGAGAATTTGTTACTAATAATGTATTTTGAGGAATGTTGTTTTTTATGTATGCGGCAGTATTTTTACTGTCAGAAAACGGGTATTTTAAATCCTTTTTTATAACATCCAGTGTATTTGGCCAAGTGAGCAAAAATACTAAAGAAAAGATTGTGTTAATGAGTATTTTTTCTTTTGTATTCAAATTTTTATATAATATGAACACACATAACATAGGCACAAATAACAACAAAAATGTTCTTTGTGGAATCATTCCCCATATGAAAATAAATATTGCAATAACATAAATAATGTTTATTGTATAAACAAAAAACTGTTTTTTATCTTTTATTAAAAGAAAAATGAAATTAAAAACAATAAAAAAACCTAATATTATTGAATAAAACTTATTATTATATCCATAAATATTTTTAGTGATTTCAAAATATAAATTTTTTAACCAAAATGTATTGTTTTTAATGTTGTAACTTTTTACGATAAAATTTTCATTTTGACTTCCATTTAAATATAAAACAACAAAAAGCATTGAACAAATTATTATCAAAAACGGAAAGATATATTTTTTTCTAATTTTATTATCTTTTTCTTTTAAGATGTTCTGATAAAAAAACAAACAAGCAAGAGCAATACTTAATCCAAAAGCTATTACGTGAGTATGAGCTAATAAAGCCAAACTGGTTGCATATAAATAAGGTCTGTCTTTTTGTTGTTTGTACAAAACAGTTACTAAAATTAACAACAAAAACATTAATCCATAGCTTCTTGTTACTATTGGATACCAGTATAAAAAAGCAGAGCTTGTAATAATGCAAATATTAGTTATTTTATGGAAAGGCGATTTTAACAAAAAGATTGTTGCTGCAACAAGCATAAAAAACCAGTTTAATATTTGGGCAGCAAAAACATTGTATCCCATTTTCGCGAATGGCAATAAGCTAACATACCACAATAAAGGATGTCCCTCTGTTCTGACATGTTTGATTATTTCCAAAATATTTAAATCTCTTACTACTAACCATGCTTGGGCTTCGTCTGCCCAAACCTCATGATTAAAAACAAGAATCAATGTAATAATTGCATACAAAAATATACAAATGAGATTAATTATTAGAGATTTTTTGTTTTCAATTTTGAACATTTTTTTGCTTACCGTCTAAACTATCTAAAATGTAAAATCTTTCAGTCATAATTAGTGTTGTGTCTTTTGATTTGTATAAGATATCTTTTTCAGGTACATCAACAGAACTATAAAGATAATATATTTTTTTATTTTTAAATTTTTGTATGTTTTTTTCTTGCATTTCTATAGAAATATAATTATTTGCTTGGTTGTCATAACCGTATGTATAGAACGTATCTGTAATTGGATAGTAGAACTTGTAGTCTTTAATGTATGCTGCAATACTACTTGTAAAAATAGGTTGATTTGTAATTATTACGTCATCTTTTTTTATATTGTTTTTTATAAAGTTTGCTGTATTTTTGCTACCGGAATAGTCATATTTTATGTCGTTTTCTCTAAGTTGAAAGCCTAGATTAATGCTGAATCCGAAAAATAAAATTAAAATTAAGTTATATAAAATTTGTTTTGTTTTGTTTAAATTATTTTGTAAAAATATTATCCAAAAACAAAAAAGCAAAACAGTTGTTCCTGTCCAAACTTTTTCGGGCGCAGACATCCAAATATAGTTATATATGAAAAATTGATATACCAAATTTATAAAAAAGGCACAAAATAACTTTTTATTTTCAATAAATATGACCACTCCTGAAAATAAAAGTAATAATGAAAGAAAGATTCCTTTTATGTTTCCCATAATTCCAAATAAGTGAATCATATACGTTACATAAGTTTTGGTAAAAAATTTGTTAGCTAGAACAGTGTATTCCAAAACACTTTCATTTTTATGCGGGCAAGTAAAAATGTACAATGCTAAAAATAGAATGGGTAAAAAGATAGTTAACAAAGGGCCAATGTAATTTTTCTTGTTAATTTTGTTTTTAAAAATATTGTCATAAAAAAATAAAAAACCCATTATACTACAGAAAGCACACATTAATACATGGGTTTGTGATAATAAAGCAAGACTTATTGAATATAAATAAGGTCTTTGTTTCTGTGTTGGATAAAAAATTGCTGCTAAAAAAATAAAGAAAGGTACCAAGGAATAGCTTCTTGAAATAACAGGAAGCCAATATAAAAAGCCTGCACTAAAAATTATGCTCAATTTAGTTATTATGTTAAACGGAGATTTCCATAAAAAAATTCCAACCGCTATTATCATAAATAACCAACTGATTATTTGCATTGATAAAATTGACATTCCAAGTTTTGCAAAGGGTAATGCCATAAAATACCACATTAAAGGGTGACCTTCTATTCGAACATGGTCAATTATTCCAAATAAGTTTAAATCTCTTACAACAAGCCAAACTTGTGCTTCATCTCTCCATACTTCATGATTTAACACTGTAATAAATGTTAATACTGCATATATCAATAAGATAAATATATATGTTAAAGTGCTTTTTTTGTTAGTCATTGGTTTTCCTAGTAGTAGTACATGAAAATAATTATAGTTGTTAAAAGTAATAATACTTGTGAAATTAATGTCAAAAGAATAGGAATAATTTTATTAGAGATATAACCTTTTTTAGAATCAAATAACAACAAGAATAAAAGTATAAATGGTGTTAAATACCTGCCTTGTATGCCTGTAATATATGGCTGTGTTTGGTAAATTATATAGATAGCTGTTACTATCAACAGGTAGGATAAAATGATTGATATAACAATCAATTCTTTGTTTTTAAAATTTAATGCAGTTATTTCTTTATTTGTTTTATTACAAAAAGCAGAAACAAATAATATAAACCAAGTTAAGTTTAATAAAAATGGTGGAAGCATAACTAAATTGCCACCAACACTTGAAATCGTGTTATAGAAGAAAAAGTTTTTTAAATACCATGTTGATGATATGACGAGTTTTGTATATTGCAATGGTGAGCTTAGTATTTTTTTTATCATTTCATAACTTGGTAATAGTTGGTTGTTATACACGTGTTCTGTCATACCAGGCTTATGCATACTAAATAATAAAAATGCAATTATAATTGCTGTGTTTATAGCTAAGGTTAAAAGAAAATTTGTGTAATATGTTTTTTTGTCTTTAAATTTTTTGGTTGGTATTAAAAAATACAATAAAATTAATGGAAAATAAGCAAATTTTAATAATCCTATACAAGTAATTAAAAAAAACCAAACGGATATATGCAGTTTATTTAATTTTGTTATTGTGTTGTCAGAGGCTAATTTTAATGTAAAAGCAATAAATACCCCTATTGTCCCAAATGTTATACCATCAGTACTTATTGAAGCTGCCTGATAAACATTAATTGGCAATAATGCAAATATTAAAAACAGCCATTTATGTGTAGGTGTTATTTTTATTGCTCCATACATAAGTGACAAATATACAAGTAAGGAGCAAAATCGTAAAATATACATCATACAAAGAGGTTTAACATTAAAAAGTTTTAACAACCATAAAACTATAAAAGACGGAAAATAAGATAGTGGTGAATAACTTGATGGATCAATTTTGACAAAATATTGTTCTTGTTTTTCTAAAGGAAGTTTGCTATATGTGATAGTCTTGTACAATGGAATTTTTTCTGATGAATAAACATGTTTTGCATAGGCGTAGTATATTTCTTTCATGTTTTTAGAAATTTTTATGCCTGTCCAACCGTCCTTTATTTGATATCTGAGTGTACCTTGAGTGTAACCCCACATTTTAAAAAAATGTGCAAATTCATCAGGTGCCTGAAATGGTGGGTTTGCTATTAAAAGCACTAATCCCCAGAATAAACAAACTATTAAAAATAAATTCTCAATTTTAAATAAATTTTTTTCCATCTCTATAATTTATAATATTATAAAATTATGAAATTAGATTGGCTTTTTATAAAATTTATTCTTGTTGGAATTTTAAATACAGCGTTTGGGTATTTTGTATTTGCAGCGTTGTTGTATTTTGGTTTGCATTATACGCTAGCGGTTGTTTTGTCAACAATTGCGGGGGTGCTTTTTAACTTCAAAACAACGGGTAAGCTAGTTTTTAAAAACGATAATAACAAGCTTATATTTAAGTTTGTTGCAGTATATGCGTTTACCAGCATTATTGGTATAATAGTTTTGCGTTTGGCAGAATTGGTTAATGTAAATCTGTATTTTGCAGGCATGGTTTCAACCGGAATCTGTGCGATTATATCATTTATACTTAACAAAAATTGGGTTTTTAAATATGAAAAAAATTAGTCTTGTTTCAAGTTGTTATAACGAAGAAGAAAATATAGATACTCTTTATGACAGAGTTACAAAAGCTATAGAACCTTTTTGTGACAAATATGAGTTTGAATATATTTTGCTTGATAATGGTTCAACTGATAATACCGAATTAAAATTGAGAGAAATAGCAGCTAAAGATTCAAGAATAAAAATTATACTAAACGCAAGAAATTTTGGCCATATCCGCTCTCCTTATTACGGAATGATTCAAACAACAGGTGATGCTGTTATTTACCTTGCGTCTGATTTACAAGACCCGCCGGAATTGATAAAAGACTTTATACAAAAATGGGAAGAAGGATATAAGGTGGTTCTAGCTCAAAAAACTAAAAGCGAAGAATCTATGCTTATGTTTTTAGTTAGAAGTGTATATTACGAGCTGCTTTCCCGTATTGCGGACGACGATTCGGGCCTTGTTAAAAACTGCACAGGGTTTGGCTTGTATGACAAAAAGGTTATAGAAATAATAAAAAGCATGGATGATCCATACCCTTATATTAGAGGTCTTGTTTGTGATATAGGTTTTGAAAAAGCTTTTGTAGAGTTTACTCAACCTTCAAGAAAAAGAGGTATTACAAAAAATAATTTTTATACTTTGTATGACAACGCAATGATAGGTATCGTAAAACATTCTAAGGTTCCACTTAGAATAATGACTTTTTTAGGTTTTGGATTTTCGTTTTTAAGCCTTTTGATTGCATTTTTATATTTTGTTTTAAAACTGATTTTCTGGGAAGAATTTTCTCTCGGCTTAGCACCTATAATCATCAGCCTGTTTTTCTTTGCTTCAATTCAGTTGTTCTGCTTGGGAGTTCTGGGCGAATATATTGGGGCTATCTATACAAGGGTAAATAAAAAACCCGTTGTTGTTGAAAAAGAGAGAATAAATTTTATATAAGTTAACTGACACCGTCTGTTTATTGAACAGGTGCATTACACAAGTTCAATCCTAACAATCTATGACTTGCGCCTACAAAAACAACCATAGAGTTATAAATACAAGGCTTTTCCGGAAATATAACCTGTTGACCAGCAGTTTTGAAGATTAAACCCGCCGGTTAGACCATCTATGTCTAAGATTTCTCCGCAAAAGTATAAATCGGAAACTATCTTAGACCCCATAGTTTTAGAGTCTATCTCTTTTAAATCAACCCCGCCTGCGGTGACTATTTCCTCTCCACGAGTGACTTTTAGGGCGTTAAATGTCAGTGAAGTTAAATTTTTTACGATTTTTTCTCTAAATTGTTTTGAAAGTTGCCCTGATTTTATGTCGTGAGAGATGTTCTCTTTCTTTAATACTACTGCAGCAAGGTTTTTGGGGATATAGTTGCTTACGGTGTTTAAAATATCCTTTTGAGCACTAGTTTTTAAGGATTCTGAGAGTTCTTTGTCAAAATCTTGAGAATCTTTGTTGACAAGGTTTAATACGATTTTAAGCGGGTTTTTGTCATCAAAATTTAAATAAGCACAATATGATGATATTTTGTAAACCAAAGGCCCTGATATGCCGTTGTGTGTGAATAAGAAATCTCCTGAAAGTGTTTTAACTTTTTTGTTATTAAAAAACACTTGGGCTTCAATATTTTTTAGGCTTATCCCACTTACTGACGCAAAATCTTTTTCTTTTGTTATTAAAGAACTTAAAGCAGGGCGAAGTTCTGTAACGTTGTGTCCCAAACTTTTGGCAAGGGAATGCCCGTTTCCTTTTCCGCCTGTAGCAATGACGAGTTTGTCAAAGTGATGAAAACCTTTGTCTGTTGTGACATCAAAGCCTTGAGGTGTTTTTTTTATTTTTAGCACATTTTCAAAGAGTTTTTTGATATTTTTTCTATCAATTTGTTTTAAAAGAGCGTTTTTAACCTCTTTTGAAGAATCAGAAACGGGGAATATTCTTAAATCTTCTTGCACATAAGTTTCTACGCCTATATTGTTAAAAAATTCTATTGTGTCAGCCGTTGAAAATTTAGAAAGAATACTGTACAAGAATTTTTCTCCCCTTGGGTAAAACTTTGCAAGTTCTTTAAAATTGTATTCACAATAAGCAAGGTTGCATCTGCCTCCGCCTGTTGGGAGAATTGTGTTTAATATAATGCTTTTATCAAGTATAAAAACTTTGTTGTTTGGGTTTTTTGCTGCAAAAATGGCACACATAATCCCTGCCGGGCCTCCGCCTATAATACCTATATTAGACATTTTCGCAACCTCTTGTTCCATAAAGAAAAACGTCTTCCACCTGTTCAAGGTCATCATATAAATCTGATATTGATTTATTTAAAACAGGGTGTATAAAATCTGGTATCAATTCCAACAAAGGTACTAATACAAAAGCTCTTTGATGCATTCTCGGGTGGGGAACAGTTAAGATTTCTGAGTTAATTACTTCTTTATCATAAAAGATTATGTCAATATCAATTGGTCTTTCTCCCCATCTTTGTTCTTTATCTCTGTTTCTGCCAAGAGTTTTTTCTATATTCAGACATTTCATCATTAAATCTTGCGCACTCAGGCTTGTTTTTATCTCAACGGCTAAATTTAAAAACCAATTTTGTTCTTTTATTCCCCAAGGTTCTGTTTCATAAAGAGCAGAGCTTCTTATGAGTTTAATGTTTTCGGTAAGACTAATAAAACTTACCGCTTGTTCGATAAGTTTTAGTCTGTCGCCAGAATTTGAACCTAAACACAAATACGCAATTGCCATAATAAAATATTATAATTTTTGACTGTTAAATACAATTAATAATAAAAATTTTGTGTTTATTCTTTATAAATGTTAAAAATTATCGGCGTTAATTGTGTTTTCGTTCTTTTTTATGTTAAGATTTTATACATCAGAAAATGAGGAAAATCTATGATATCAGTAAATGATTTAAAAACAGGCTTAACACTTGAATTGGACAACGGACTTTGGTCAGTTGTAGAATTTTTACACGTAAAACCTGGTAAAGGTGCTGCGTTTGTTAGAACAAAACTTAAAAACGTTGAAACTGGTAACGTTGTTGAAAAAACATTCAGAGCCGGTGAAAAAGTTGCAAAAGCAACTCTTGATAAACGTGAAATGCAATACCTTTACAAAGAAGGTTCAGACTACGTTATGATGGATACAGAAAACTACGAACAGTTGCCTGTACCTGAAAGCCACATTGGTGATGGTGTTAAATACCTTAAAGAAAATATGAACGTACAAATTCTATTGCACGACGGTAAAATTATCGGTTTGGATATTCCTAACCACGTTGAATTAGAAGTTGTTGATACTCCTCCGTCAGAAAAGGGTAACACATCACAAGGCGGTACAAAACCTGCTACTTTGGAAACAGGTGCTGTTGTTAACGTTCCTTTCTTCATCGCTAACGGTGACAAAATCAGAGTAGATACAAGAACAAACGAATACCTCGATAGAGTGTAGAGGAATCCGTGCGGACACGAAGATGTCCCTGTGATGCAAAACCACATTTTTGCGGAACATCGGTTTCCTATAAGAGTTAAATCTTAGTAAAAGGATGTTACTATGAAATTTGAATTAGATTATATTGAACAATTGGTTAAAATGGTATCAGACAGCGAGTTAACAGAGTTGACTCTTGAAGATGCTGATAAAGCAATTGTTATTAGAAAAGAAAAAGAAGTAGTACAAGCACAAGTTATGCCTCAAGCTTTTGCGGCTGCACCTGTTGCTCAAGCTCCTGTAGCAGCTCCTGCTGCAGAAGAAAAGAAAGAAGAAGCACCTAAGGGAAAACCAATTACTTCTCCTATGGTAGGTACTTTCTATATGGCATCTTCTCCTGGAGCTAAACCTTTTGTAGAAGTTGGTCAAACAGTTTCTACAGGTCAGGTTGTTTGTATTATCGAAGCTATGAAACTTATGAACGAAATTGAGTCAGAAGTTTCTGGTAAAGTTACTCAAATTTGCGTAAAAGACGGCGAAGCTGTTGAATACGGTCAAGTTTTGATGTACGTAGAATAATATATTCAAAAAAACGACACTAAAAAAGTTACAAGTTTGTATTAAATGTAAAGATTTTTGTTTGTAATAGCAAATAAAAGTCTTTACGTTTTTTATACAAGCAAAAAGAGGTAAACTATGACAATAAACAGCATTAGCGCTCAACCATTGAAATCAGATGTAAGCTTTAAACAAAATCCTTCAAAAGAAGCTAAAGAATCACAAAATAAAAAACATTCCGTTGCTAAAACTGTTGCCTGGACAGCAGCAGGAGTAGCTGGTGTTGCTGCATTGACTATTGCAGGTATTAAGCTTGCTAAATCAGGCAAATTGGATGGAATTACTCAAAAACTTAAGAGCGTTGTAAATAGACCTCAAAAAGAATATACATACCATGGTACAGCAACAAGATCGTTTGAATCATCTAAAGCAATGGCCGATGATATTGTTGCTAATTTTAAAGCTATGAAAGATCGTGTAAGAGGTCACAATCTTAAACAGTGGATTTATAACAATAAAATAGATTGGTCTCAAGCACCTCAACCAAGAGCTAATGTTGTAAAATAGTTTACATTGTAACTTAATAAATATAAAAATTATGAAAAATTCCCAAGTTTGGTATAAAATTAAACTATCTATCAGACTTAGGGAATTTATTTTATATGATAAAAAAAGTTTTAATTGCCAACAGAGGCGAAATTGCTGTCAGAATAATCAGAGCTTGTAGAGAACTTGGTATCAAAACAGTTGCTGTTTATTCACAAGCAGATGCTGATTCATTACACGTTAGTTTAGCAGATGAGGCTTATTGTATCGGGCCTGCACAAAGCGCAAAAAGCTACTTAAATATTCCTGCGATTATTTCTGTTGCTTTAACAAGCGGTGCTGATGCAATCCACCCCGGTTACGGTTTTATGTCAGAAAGAGCTGATTTTGTTGATATTTGTACTGATCACGGTATAAAATTTATCGGACCTTCAGCAGAAGCTATGCGTAAAATGGGTGATAAAGCTACAGCCAGAAAAACAATGACTGCAAACGGTGTTCCTGTTACTCCGGGTACAGATCTTGTTGAAGACATGGAAGCTGCAAAAGAATTTGCTGCAAAAGCTAAATACCCAGTAATTGTTAAAGCTACTGCAGGCGGCGGTGGTAAGGGTATGAGAATTGCAAATTCTCCTGAAGAATTGGAAGAAGCAATTACACTTTGTCAGACAGAAGCTCAAAACGCTTTTGGTAACGCAGGTGTTTATCTTGAAAAATATATTATTAACCCACGTCACATTGAGGTTCAAATCATTGCAGACAGTTATGGCAACGTTGTTCACTTAGGTGAGCGTGATTGTTCAGTACAAAGAAGACACCAAAAACTTCTTGAAGAAGCTCCATCTCCTGCAATTGATGAAGAAACAAGAAAAGCTATGGGTGCTGCTGCAGTTACTGCTGCAAAATCTATCAATTATGAAGGTGCTGGTACAATCGAATTCTTGCTTGACCACGATGGAAGCTGGTATTTTATGGAAATGAATACTCGTATTCAGGTTGAGCACTGCGTTTCTGAGATGATTTCAAGCGTTGATTTGTTGAAAGAACAAATCAGAGTTGCTGCAGGTGAAAAATTGTCTTTCACTCAAGATGACATTGTGTTAAGAGGTCACGCTATTGAGTGTCGTATTAACGCAGAAGATGCAGACAAAGACTTTATGCCTTGCCCTGGAGAAATAAGAGGTTATATTGCTCCTGGCGGTTTTGGTGTAAGAGTTGACTCTCACTCATATACAGGTTATAAAATTCCGCCTTATTATGATTCAATGATAGGCAAACTTATATGCTGGGGTAGAGATAGAGAAGATGCAAGAAAAAGAATGTTGCGTGCTTTAGATGAGTACGTAATTACAGGAATTAAGACAACAATTCCTTATCACAAAAAAATTCTTACAAATGAAGTATTTATCTCAGGCAACTTCAATACAGGTTTTATACCTGAGCATATGACTCCTAAGAAGGAAGAAGTTGAAGAAGAAGCAAAAGTATAAGTATAAGAAAAAGCCCTCTTTATTTAGAGGGCTTTTATTTTTTGATTTTATTATAAATTCTTTTATACCAAGGCTCTGTTTGGTTTGTTTCATCAAGTCTTTTATCCATAAATGTTATGTAGTCTGGATAATCTCCCCTAAATTTGTTGAGATAGTCAATAATAGCTTTTTCTTCTTTATTAGAATAATCCATTATCCTGTATCCGTTTTTTAATTGAAAAGGCACAGCCATATTATCTGAAGCAAGAAAAACATCCGTATAAATATCTTTCGAACAGTTTATGGCTTTTTCCATAAGGATTTGTCCTACGTGGTTTTTTCTGTATTCTTTTTTTACTGCTACAGAGTCAACGTAACAAGTTTTATCGTCTTGTATTCCAGAATAATCTTTGAATGTTTGGGTTATAACTGCACCACAAAGTTCTCCTAAGGCGTTTCTTGCTTCTAATGCAGTTAGGTTTCCGTCATCTTCTTCAAACATTTGTTTGTAATATTTTTTTATTCTGTCGAGTAAATCAAGGTATTTTTCAAAATTTTCAGGATTTTTATATTGAGTTAAAGATGGATCTTTGGTGTTGTAGATAAAATTATCGGTAAAAAATTTAGTTAGTTCATAAATCTTTGCTTCGTATTGAGCATCTTTGTTTGTGAACTCTTTTACATAAAGGGTTCCTTTATTTGTTTTTATTTGAAATTTTTCTACAGGATGATTTTTAGAACCGAAACTTGTACGGTAATCTCTGCAAGATAATCTTGATACAACCATAACTTTCTCTCTTGTTATGATGTATCAAAACTACTAAACTGATTTTTTTGTTAGTTTAGCGACAGATTATTAAATAATGTAAAATGAAAAATTTTAAAACTGTTTTAAGAATCTTGTATCGTTATTAAAGAACAGTCTTATGTCATCGATTCCCCATTTAAGCATAGCGAGTCTTTCAACACCCATACCAAATGCAAAACCTGTGTAGACTTCAGGATCAATGCCAACACCTTTTAATACGTTAGGGTCAACCATACCGCTACCTAAAATTTCAAGCCAGCCTGTACCTGAACATACTCTGCAGCCTTTGCCTTGACACATAATACATTGAACGTCAATTTCTGCAGAAGGTTCTGTGAATGGGAAGAAACTGCTTCTAAATCTTGTTGGTCTTGCTGAACCGAAATAAAGTCTTAAGAATTCGTTCATAACACCTTTTAAGTCAGCAAAAGTAATGTCTTTATCTACAAGAAGCCCTTCTATTTGGTGGAAAAGGTTATTTTTTCTTGCGCTGACTGATTCGCATCTATAAACACGTCCTGGAGCAATAACTCTTATAGGAGGTTTGCTTGAGAGCATTTCGTGTACTTGAGCGCCGGAAGTTTGACTTCTTAAAATAACATTTGGAGCAACTTTTGTATAGAAAGTATCCTGCATATCGCGTGCAGGGTGATCTTGTGGAATATTTAACATATCAAAGTTAAAATATTCTGTTTCAACTTCGGGAGAATTTTCGTTGTGAACAAGAGAAAATCCCATACCTTGGAAAATTTCCACGATTTCATCTACTGTTTGGGTAAGAGGGTGAACTTTTCCAAACGGAGTATATGAACCCGGAAGTGTTACGTCTATGCTTTCTTTTTCAAGTTTTTCATTGAGCTCTTTTTGGTAGAAAAATTGAAATTTTTCGTTTAATTTTTCTTCGATATCTTTTGTAATCATATTAGACATAGAGCCTACGATTCTTTTATCTTCGTTAGACATGTCTTTCAGATTTTTTTTGATATTATTGAGTTCGCTTTTTCTGCTTAAGTATGTATTTTTAACTTCTTCTATATCTGCTGTAGATTGAATTTTTTCAATAGCTTCTAACGCTGAAGCGTGAATTTTTTCTAAAGTTTCTTTCATTTTCACCCTCATAAATTTTATTTATAAGTCTATTATATTATAAATAAGCAGATTAGATTCAAATAAACTAAAAAAAGAGGTCTTATTAAGACCTCTTTTTTGTTTGAATATGTTCAAAAAGATTTACTCAAACGATAAAGTATCTTGCATTGGAGTTCTCTCAAGGGAGTTTTCTCTAAGCGGTGATGCAATTCTTTCTGATATTCCTTTTCTAAATGTAGGAGTTTTTTCCATTGAATTGTCTTCAACTTTAGACAATATCCTTCTAAACATGTTGTTTCCGTTTACACCACTCATTACAGACCTCTTTTCTAGACCTTTTAAGGCATAATTAAATAAACACAAATTAAATATTAGATGACCAAATAACCTAATTATCATTATGCACTATTTTTTTGATTTTGCCAATACGCTTGTAGTAGTAAAGTCAAAATTGTTACATTTACACTATTAAAAATTACTGAAAGTTAATAAAAATATGGACATTCAGACATGTTAATACTAAGATACAATTATATAAATTAAGGAGATTTTTTATGAAATTAATGGAAGGCAAAAAAGGTATTATTTTCGGTGTTTCTAACGCCAGAGGTATTGCATACGCTATTGCTAAACAGATTCATGAAGCAGGAGGAGAAATTGCATTTACATACGCTAACGAAGCTATGGAATCAAGAGTTCGTCCTTTAGCTGAAGAAATGAATGCAAAAATGATTGTTGAATGTGACGTTACAAACGAAGAACAAGTTAAAAGCGTTTTTGCCGAATATGAAAAAACTTACGGAAAGTTGGATTTCGTAATCCACGCTGTAGCTTTTGCAAATAAAGAAGACTTGATGGGTGATTTTATTGATACATCTAAAGAAGGCTGGGATACAGCATTGGGTGTTAGCGCATACTCACTCGTTACTTTAGCTAGAGCAGCAAAACCTTTGTTCAACGAAGGTGGTGCTATCCTTGCTTTGACATATCTTGGTTCAGAAAAAGTTGTTGCAAATTACAACGTAATGGGTGTTGCTAAGGCAGCTCTCGAATCTTCTGCAAGATACTTAGCTGATAACCTTGGCAAAATTGGTGTAAGAGTTAACTGCTTATCAGCAGGTGCTGTAAAAACTCTTGCTGCAAAAGGTATTTCAGGCTTTGATAGAATGTTAAAAGCAGCTATTTTAAAAGCTCCTTTAAGAAGAAATGTTTCTCTTGAAGATGTCGGCAAAACAGGTCTTTACCTTGTTTCTGATTTATCTTCAGGTGTTACAGGTGAAATTGTTCACGTAGATTGCGGATGTCACTCCGTTTATGCATCTATAGATGAAATGGAAGCTACATACGCTTATCAAAAAGAACATCAATAAACAGACTTAGGGCATACCAAAAGGTGTGCCCTTTTAAAATTTTTAAAACGATATTATTTAGTCGAAACGAGATAAGGAAGTAGAAAAATGATGAAAAAAAACAAAACAAAAATTGTTGCCACGCTTGGACCTGCAAGCTGTGAAGAATCTATCATTGAAGAATTGGTACACGCCGGTGCTACAATGTTCAGAATTAACACTTCTCACAACACTGCAGAAGCTCACGCAGAAACAATTAAAAAAATTAGAAGTGTAGAAAAAAGATTAAAAACGTTTATCCCTGTTTTAGTTGACCTTCAAGGTCCTAAAATCAGAGTTGGTAACTTAATCGAACCTATTCCAATAGAACCTGGTAAAGAACTCGTTTTGGAATATGGTCTTGAACAAACTGATCCTAACATTGTACCTGTTGACTACAAAGGTGTAGCAGAAGACGTTCGTGAAGGTGAATACATTCTTATGGATGATGGTAAGATCAGAATCCAAGTTCTAAGAAGAGAAGGTTCAAGAGTTCATGTAAAAGTTATTGACGGTGAATTACTTAAACCAAGAAAAGGTATCAACATCCCTGGTGGAACAAAGAGCCTTTCTGCTATTACAGAGCGTGACGTAAACTTTATCAAGTTTGCTGTTGATAATGATGCTGATTACTTGGCATTGTCATTTGTTAGAGATAAAGACGATATCTTGTTGGCTAAAAAATATTTGAGCCATTTTGGTGCAGATATTCCTATAGTTGCAAAAATCGAAAAACCTGAAGCTGTTAAAAATATCGAGTCTATCCTTGATGTTGTTGATGCTGTAATGGTAGCTCGTGGTGATTTGGGTATTGAGTTGGCTCCTGAAAAAGTTCCTATGGTACAAAAACAAATTGTTGATGCCGCATTTGCTCATAGAAAAACTTGTATCGTAGCTACTCAAATGTTGGAATCAATGATTGATAACCCAATCCCAACAAGAGCAGAAGCTTCTGACGTTGCTAACGCTATTCTTGACGGTGCAGACGCAGTTATGTTGTCTGGTGAAACTGCTGCAGGTAAACACCCTGTAGAAGCTGTTAAGATGATGGCTATGATTGCTCATGATGTTGAACAAAGTAACTTTGTAAGCTACAACTTAGATTTGCCTATGAATCCTAACTATGAACCAACTCCACAAGCAGTTGCTGCTGCAGCTGTAAAAATGGCTCATGATTTAGGTGCTAAAGCTATCTTAGCATTCACTCATACAGGTTATACAGTTAAATTGCTTTCAAAATTGAGACCTTCTGTGCCTGTATTGGCTATTTCTGATAGTGAAAAAGCTTGCAGAAAATTGAACCTATTCTGGGATATGCACCCATATCAAAAAGATTGGGATGTTGTTCTTAACGATGAATTGTTGAAAAAAATCGACAAATTGTTGTTAGAAAAAACAGAATTCAAAAAAGATGACAGAGTTATCATTATCGGTTCTATTCCAAAACTTATTTCTGGTAGAACTAACTTTGTTCGTGTTCACAGAATGTGTGCATTTTAATCTGTTTAAGAAACATACATACAAAAAAGGCTGTCACGTTTGTGACAGTCTTTTTTGTATTATTAAAAAGTTATTTTAAAAATTATTCTTGCGGTTGTTTTTTGGCATTTTTATCGATGCCCATGTCTTCAAGAGATTTAATAAAGTTTTCTGCTGCAGACTTTTGTATTTCAGGTGGAACGACCCTTAACAGTTCTACAGTTTTTGATATAACAGGGTCTTTGTCATACCATCTGTTGCCGTTTATAGGTTTAACCATTTCATAAAATTTGTCTATAGTTTCTTTGGATACTTTTTCTTCTATTTTAGCAAGAAAAACCTCTGCTTGAGCTCTTAATTCGTCTTGGTAATTGCGTAAAAGCTCAACTACTTCCATTAAAACCGGATCATGATCGTACCATCTTTTATATTGAGGCATTGACGTTCCCTTTATTGTTAACCTCTATGATATTTTTTGGTAAAATATCACTTTCATCATTGTATCTTACTATATCTGCCCCTAAATTGGCAAATTTAGTTTCAAACAATTCATAACCTCTATCGATGTGGTGAAGTGCTTCAATCTCGCTTTCGCCTTCTGCCATAAGTGCTGCAACGATTAACGATGCACCTGCTCTAAGGTCACTTGCCTTTACATTTGCTCCGTTAAGGCGTTCTACCCCTCTGATAAGTGCGTGGTTTCTTTCTTGATGAATATCAGCGCCCATTCTGCGAAGTTCAGGAACTTGCATGAATCTATTTTCGTACAAACTTTCTGTAACAATGCTCACTCCGTCTGCTGTTGTTAACATTGCCATTGCAATTGCTTGTAAGTCGGTTGGAAATCCCGGGTAAGGTTGAGTTACAATGTTTACTGAGTTAAGTCTTTGATTACAGCTTACTTCAATGACTGTAGGTTCAATCAATTTTATGTTTGCACCCATCTTAATTAACTTTGAATTATAGAAAGTTAAATGTGATGGTAAAACATTTTTGATTATACCTTTACCTTTGGTAGCAATAATAGCTGCCATGTAGGTTCCCGCTTCGATTCTATCAGGTATTGTAGTGTATTCTATAGGGTGTAAGTCTTCTTGTTTTACACCATTGATTACAATCTCTGATGTGCCTGCGCCTGAAATATCTGCGCCCATCGCGTTTAAGAAGTTTGCTAAATCAACAATTTCAGGTTCTTGAGCAGCATTTTGGATTCTTGTTGCACCTTCTGCTAATATAGCTGCAAGCATTAAGTTTTCTGTTGCACCTACAGAAGGTATATCAAGATAAATGTCTGTTCCAACAAGTTTTTGTGCATTTGCGTGTACATAGCCGTTTTCGATTTTTATTTCTGCTCCAAGAGCTTCAAGGCCTTTGATGTGGAAATCAACACGTCTTTCGCCAATGGCACAACCGCCAGGTAATGCAACAATAGCTTCTTTACATCTAGTGACTAATGCACCGAGAATTATGAATGAAGCTCTCATTTTGCTAACAAGTTCATATTTAGCAGTGATACTTGTAATATCTGTTGCATCAATAGAAACTGTTTTAGCTATTTTGTCATATTTTGTTTTTACGCCAAGTTCTTCGATTACACGAAGCATTATATTTACATCGGTAAGCTCAGGTACATTATGAATAATAGTTTCGCCTTTTGGCAAAATTGCTGCAGCCATAAGCTTTAATACAGCATTTTTTGCACCGCTGATTGAAACTTCTCCTTTTAATGTACTACCGCCTTTTATTTTTAGTTTTTCAACCAAGATATCCCTCCGGGATTATTCCATATATTGTCTGTTCTATTATCATAATATAACCAACATGGATTGTCGTACATAATTTAATTAATGTAAATTACAGTTTTCCGATTTGTTGAAGATTAATATTTTTTAAATTCCAATCATATTTTGGTAATTCTTTTTTCTGGTTTTGTTTATTTTCAGGTTTAGAATAATAAACAGATGGTTTTGTATTGTTTTGCGGTGGTTTGTCCATTATCGGAGTAAGAACTTTTGGTTCTTGTTTTTTGATTGAAGATTCGATTTGTACTGCGGGTGTAACTTTTTGTTCTTTTTCCGGTGGTAATGAATTTGAAACATCATCGATATTGTTTTTAATTGTGTCAAAAAGTTGAGTTTCTTCTTTTTGTTGTTTTACTTTATTTTTTGTTTTTGTTGGTTGAGAAATACTTTGTTCAAGCTGTTTTATTTCTTCTGTTTGACGTTTTTGTTCCAACAGCCTAACGTTTTCAATATGTTTTTTTTGTTCTTTTTCTAATCTGCGTTTTTCTCGTTTTGTATTGTAGTTATTTTTTGCATCGTTAAAGTTTTGCTTTACAACTTCTCCATTGACAGACGGGTAATAGAGTTTTGTTCCTTCATTGAGGAATTTGCTTTTCATTTCTATGGCTTTAGGTTCTTCTTTAGGGTGAAGCGAAGGATTAACTTTTTTATCAATTTCACGAGTTACGTATTGAGACATTGTCGCAGAGTATTTTTTGATTTTTGCAAGTTGTGGATAACTTGGTGAAAACTGAGTTATTCCCAAATCGTAATCGTCTGCTTTCAAGTCTCTTAAATACATATCTTGCCATACTATGGAGTAGGTTTTTTTGTCGATTAATGTTATTAAAGTGCTTAATTTATAGGTTGGTACAATAGGGTCACCTTCTGCGAGTCCTAGTTTGTTCCACCAAGTAGTTTTTAAAAAGTGACTTTGAATGTCCATTCCGCTTGTTACCATAAGTATGTAATCAGCGTTTATATTCTGCGTTACACGTTTGAGATTTACAAAATCAATGTTGTAATTATTTTTGTACTCTCTAAAAAATGTCAAATAATAAAGAGGAATGTTTCTTTGTGTAATGTTTGACATTGTTTCGCCAAGTAATGGAGCTTTTATGCGACCAGTTTTGTTGATTTCGTTAATAATATCTTCTGCAATAATATCTGATGCGGCACCGCAGATTATGTATGTTGTGCCGTTTCTGTGACCGGAGTCGCTTAATACTGCTACGGTTGGAATTTTTTTGTTTTGATTGGCTGCAAAACATTTTTTATCAACGCCAAAAAATGTTGCAAATAAAGCTAATACGCACAAAATATATTTTATAGTTTTATTAAAAATCATACCTATCCCCATTATTCTTTCAACATTATCGTTGTTTTTAGACTTTTTTTTATCCCTTAAATACTGTATTTTTGGATATTTTGAGTTAAAAATTTTTATAATTGTAGTAAAATATATTTTACGGAATATAAATAATTACAGGTAAACAACGGAATGTTAGATAATCAAGAACTTTTAAACTTGGCAAAACAAGCTTGTGAAAACGCATATGTGCCGTATTCAAAATTTCACGTGGGTGCTTGTGCCCTTTATGATACAGGCAATTATTACGTTGGTTGTAATGTAGAAAATGCAAGTTACGGTTTGTCTTTGTGTGCAGAGCGCAACGCTATGTCTAATGCCATAGTTGCAGGCGAAAAAGGTAAGCTTGTTAAGATTGCAATTTTTTCAAAAGATAGAACAAACTGTATGCCTTGTGGGGCTTGCAGACAGTGGATGGCAGAGTTTAAAAAAGATAAGGATTTACAAATAATTCTTGAAAGTGAAGATGCTAAATGTGCTGTTTTCACTATTGATGAACTTTTGCCTTACGGTTTTGAGCTTTAATTTTTTTTAGCAGTGTCGCCGTAATCCCACATATAAATCTGCCCACAATAACGGCAGACTGCGTGTTGGTTCATAAAATTCAAATCAGGAATAAATGTGTAACCGTCAACGGTAATAACAATATCACCGTTTTTGTTGTATTCCTGTTTATAGTTTTTTGCACCTTTGTAATTAGGTGCAAACATCAATTCAAATTTATCTACTGATTTACAATTTTTGCAGATAAACATTAATCTTCGTCATCCTCGTCTTTGATTCTTCTTTTAGAAGGTCTTGCTGCTCTTTGAGCTAGTTTTTCAGCAGCTATTTTACCTGCATAGTTTCTTTTGTTTATATCTTTATACAATTCTGTACAACAAAGGCTTCTTAACGGTAATGTGAAACCTGTTACTGCAAATGATACAACTGCAAGCACAATATGTTTTGCTATATCGTAGCTTTTTAATGTCAGTGGAATATGGTTTTGTGCCAGTATAGCGTTAAAATCATCTAAAGGTAAAAGTCTTATATATTGTTCAACAGGGTAAGAGAAAAAACCGCCTAAATCACCGACTTCAAAACCCCAACTGATAAGACCTGGCACGAGCCAATAAGTTGTTATGCCAAGTATTATCAAAAGTGATGCGGTTTTCCAAAAATTGAATTTTACATATCCGATAGCTGTTCTTATTGCGTCAAAGGCACTTTTGTCTTCTTCAATGGCAAAAACCTGAAAACTCAATGCAAGATACACAAATACTACAGCCAAAAGTCCCCACAAAAGCGGGAATGATAAAATCAAATATATTATAGAAATAAATAACAAAAATAGTATGTAAGAACCTGCTCTGCGTCTTATCAACTCTGTATGTACGCTTGTGTCTTCTATGTTACCGCCTTCTAAAAGTGAGCTTGCCATAGAGTTTAAAGCTGCAAGCGCAACAAGATAATCCCAAAAAGCCTTACAAAAGATAAAGAACCCGGGTAATGTCAATACAATAAGCATTAAAAATACCAAAGGTATATTATCAAAAATAGGGCTTTTATTGGTTAATGTTGACACGTGTAGTGTGAAAATATAAGAAGCAAAAAATATTAACGAGATTCCGACAATTTGTCCAAATATAGGGAAGGCCATATACTTAAAAAACTTTTCAAAGTTTAAAAAGTATAGTTTTACTCCGTTTAAAAATATTTTCAAAACGCTTGCAAAAGCCGAATCTTTTTTAGTTTTTGCCATATAATTCCTCTCATAAACTTATGTTTATATTAACATGTAAAGTATGGACGAGCAAAAGAAAAATATACTGGATTTTTTGAGAAGTTTAACAGAGGAAGATTTTAAGGGTCAGGTTGATTTGCATATGCACTCAAATTTTTCTGACGGCGAACTCACTCCGCAAGAACTTGTGCAAGACGCTATTAATAAAGGTTATCGAAAAATTGCAATAGCTGATCATAACACTGTAGAGGGTTATAAAAAAACAGATATTCTTGAATCAGGTATGGTTTTGACGGCAATAGAATTTGATTGTTGGTACAAAGGTGTGCTTGTTCATATACTTGGTTATGGTGTTGATATAAATAATGCAGACTTGTTGAAGCTGTGTGCAAAAAATAAAAAAGAAACAGAAGCCGATATTGTAAGACTTTTTAATCATCGCCACCCAAAAGATGTTATAAAAGCTATACATTCAGCCGGTGGTGCTGCTGTTTTGGCGCATCCGGCATGTTATTGGGCGATAAATCTGGATCATTTTGTTAAAACCTTGATAGATTTGGGTTTAGACGGTATAGAGTCATATTATCCTTACAGGCGCCACAGAGGAATAATTAAATTCCATACTGCAGAAGCGGTAAGACGTATTGCAAGAAAATACAATCTCATTATGACAGGCGGGTCAGATTCGCACAGAGTGATTGAGAGTATTTTTCACTAGATTTTTAGGATTTTGTGAATGTCGTTTACTTCTTTTTTTATTATATTTAGTTGATTGTACAATATTTCTGCTATTACTTCTGAATCGTAGGGTTTACAGTTCATCTCTTCTCTTAAACAACATAACAATATTCGTGTTAAGCTTTCCGCGTTAAATCTTTTAAAAGCAATTTTTTGCATTTTGTATTTTAATTTTTTTAATTCTTTGACTTTCATTGTTTTAGTGTTGTTAAATAGTTTGTAAACTATATAATAACCCTTTGCAATTTACTTTTCAAGATAGTGCCTATAAAATTTATAATAAGTTTACAAAAGAATTGCAAAGGGTTTGTTAACTTTGACTATAAAAGAAGAAAATCAAAGGTTTGTAGTTGTTATAGAAAAAGAAATTATAGAATCATTTAAAGTGCTTGCAAAAAAGGAAAATCGTTCTGCAAGTAATTTGGCTGCCACTTTAATAAAAAATTATGTAGAAGAACATACTAAATAATAGTGGTTTGTGTTTTATAATAAATAAGGTTTTGTTCTCTGTGTAAGTGTATTTTAAGAGATTTTTTTGTGAACATGCCTATATCATGTAAGAAGGTTAATATACAAAATCGTCATTCTGAGCGAAGCGAAGAATCGCATTGACTTTTGATTATTTGTGGGCTGGTGGGATGTTTCGCCAAAGGCTCAACATGACGATATCTGATTTTTCTGTTATTACACTTTCTTAGGATGATTTATACAGATAATATAATTTAAGTACATGTAAAGAATCATAAGATTTTTGTGTAGAAATTAATTTCTATTTTGTTCTTCTTCAAAGTCATGTAATAACTGTGCGGGGGTTTTGTTATAGCCTGTTGCTATTTTTTCAAGCACAGAAATTTTTATTTCCAAAAGATTATTTTCAACGCGACTAAGCGTTGAGGGTTCAATTCCATTTTTGTATGCAAAGGAGTTAAGTTTATAACCCTTTGCTTCTCTTATTTTTTTTAAATATTTAGATAATTTTTGATTGTATTGCATATCTGCAACTCTTTAACTTTTGGAAAAATCCTAGTTAGCAGGTGCAAGGATGATGATAAGGTTTCTGCCTTCCATAGAAGGTTTTTTCTCAACGTTGATAGGTTCACCTTCTAAATCTGCAATAAATCTGTTTGCAAGGTCAAAAGCAAGTTCTGTGTGTTGCATTTCACGACCTCTTAACATGATAACGATTTTAACTTTGTCACCTGATGCAATAAATTTTTTGATGTTTTTGATTCTTACGTTGTAATCATGAACATCTATTTTATATCTGATTTTGATTTCTTTAATTTCTACGGTATGTTGTTTTTTCTTGGCTTCTTTAGCCTTTTTTTCCATCTCGTATTTGTACTTTCCGTAGTTCATAATTTTCGCTACGGGTGGGTTTTGGTTTGGAGATACAACTACCAAATCCAGGTCTTTTTCATCGGCCATTCTTTGGGCTTCTATTGTAGGGATAACTCCGAAGTTCTCACCTTCACTGCCTATCAATCTTACTTCTTTACATCTTATGTTTCTGTTAATTAAAGCTGCGTCCTTGTTGCCGCTTGAAAAATCTCTGCTAATGGTTTGTTCTCCTTTATTACGCTATTGTATTTTAATTATTGTAGTGTGCTAAATGCTTAAATGTCAACAAGCATACGTAGTATAGACTGTTTCTATATTCTTACGTTGTAAAGCTCGTTGTATGCGTTAACGAGTTTGTTTCTCATTTGTAATGCCATTTGCATTGTCAAATTGGCTTTTTGAGACGCAAGCATAACTTCGTGAACGCTTATATCTCCGCCGGAAGCAAATGTTTCTGCTGCTTCATAAGCTGCGTTTTGAGATTTGTTTACATCGTTTAAGCTGTTAGAAAAAGCGTTACCGATGTCATTTGCCATGTTTTCTACAGCAGAATTTGATCTTCTTTGGTTTTGTGAGTTCAATGAGTTTTCTTGAACTTGTGCTACGTTGTCCAGTCTGTCGATTGGCGAAATTCCCATATTCTCCAGACCAACATTCATTTGAATACCTGTGTTTATAATAGGTCCTTGCGGAATATTGTTCATATCCTGCATTTTTCCGTTTAATATGTTGTCAAAGTTTGTCATTCCGTTTTTGTCTGACGAAATGTTGAATGACTCCATATTCTGGTTAAAAATTTTGTTATAGTTTTGTATTGAATTGTTTGCTATTTGATTAAATTGCAATTTTTATACTCCTAGATTTTTAATGCGGCAGAAATCATACCTTTTGTTGTTTCTGCTGTCGTTACGTTTGCTTCATAAGCACGAGAAGCTGATACCATGTTTACCATTTCTTCAACAACGTTGATGTTAGGCATAGTTACAAATCCGTCTGCGTCAGCTTCAGGGTTTGACGGGTCATAAACTGTTTTGTAGGGATCGTTAGCAGGTGTGATTTCCGCAACTTCTACCCCTTGAGAGATTGTTCTGTCGTCGTAAGAAATACCGCCTTTTAGCATTACGGTATTGTTTGTAGGACTAAAGAAAGCCTCGTGTTGACCGTCAGGGAAAGCCGGAGCATGGGAGCCTAATCTGTCTGCGTAGATGGCTTTAAAGCTTACGTTTTTTTTGATATAAACCCCCGGTGTGCCGTCAGGGTTTCTTGTTGTGTTAACGTTGGCGATGTTACTTGCAATGTTATCCATCATTGTTCTTTGAGCATACATGCCGCTGCCTGATATGTCGAATGCGCTAAAACTCATTTATTATGAACCTCCGCTTTTAATTATGTCTTGAAGATTTGTCATAAAGCGTCCTTCTAACGTTGCTAAAACGTTGTATTGAGAACCTGCCTTAGCCATGTCCATCATTTCTTCTTCGACGTTAACATTGTTTCCGTTGCCGTAGTCAATCCATCTTGTATCTCTGATTACCTCAGGAGCGTAGTTGTTTGTATCTGCTTGTGTTTGTTGAATATACATAAATTGCTCTTGAGGAAGTCTTTGTGCAATATTTTGCTGCATTGGGTTTGTTGACATTGTATAGCCAGGTTTATATTCATCGTTTTTATAAGCCTGACTGTTTTGCATTCTCAAATCTCGTCTTACATCGTCTTTTGCAATGATTTCTCTTAACTGGTCTTCAAAAGCGACCTGTTTTCTTTGATAATTGGGTGTCATTGCGTTAGCAGTGTTTGAGGCAATTGCAGTTTGTCTTTTTACTAATCCGTCCATTGCAAGTTTTGAGACTTCAATGGCTCTTACATTAAACAAATCCAATTTTTACCTCCTCTCTTGTTTATAATTTAGGTATTGTTATTTCAAAAGTAGTACCGTTTTCATCAGAGCTTATGAGTTTTAAATCTCCGTATTGCTCTTGCATTGCTTCTTTTGAAATATACAGTCCGAGTCCGCTGCCTGTAATTTTTGATGTGTAACCTTCTTCAAAAACTTTTGAACATTTGTCTTTTTCTATACCACAGCCGTTATCAGTGATTAAAATTTTGAGCATATTGTCTGCTGTTTCTTCGGTTTTTATTTTTATTGTTCCGTTCTCTTTTACCGCGTCTATTGCGTTATAGAAAAGATTTATCATTACGTTTAACAGTTTGTTTTCATCGGCTAAGATATTGCCGTTGTATTGGTTTGAAACTTCAAATTTTACGCCTGTTTGTTGTGCTTTTGCGTTTACAAGGTTTATGGCATTTTGCAATATTTGCGCAAAATTAAGTGTTTCAAGTTTGACACTTTGGATTGTTCTAAGCTCTGTTAAAAGAACCTCGATAGCATCTTTGGATTTTTTTATACTTGAAATTGCGTTAGTTATTGAGTCATGGAGTTCTGCATTTGGAACAATTTCAAGTCTTTTTTCCATTATTTTGGAATACAAATCGATGATAGAAAGGTGGTTTTTTATATCGTGAGAGATTACTTTTGCTTTTGTTGATATGTATTCATATTTTTTGATAATATCATCGCTTTCCCCTAACAAGCCTACTTCTGCTTGGGTCATGGAGGCTTCTTCGACAAAAGAATCTGCAAAGTTGATGAACTTGTGAACAGCTTGGTTTAAAAGTTCATTGCTTCTTCTTTCAGGGGTGTATTCTTGAATGTATCTTGTTAAATCAATTTTAGAGTTTTCAGAGATTATTTGAATAACGTTGTTTACATCTCTTGAGTTTAAAAGGTAGTACAAACAAGATGTTTCTTTGATTGTTTCTGTAGAATAATCCCATAACATGCAGGCAGAATATCTTGGAGAAAGTAATACAAGAAATTCTGTTTGTCCCCAGATGTCATCTTTTGTGAGATTTTCGCCTTTTGTAACATCGTCAAAGGAGTAAACTTCTGCGTTTGTGAATTCTAGTCTTTTTAAAACTCCGTCAAGTTCTTTTGTATCAAAGAGTCTAATTAAAACAACTGCTTTTTGAGTTTGGGCTTCTAAAAGAGGTTCTAATGCAAAGCGAAACAAACCCTTGATGGTTTGTTTGTTGACAGGTTTTGTCTGTCCTAAATATATCAAATCTTTTAAAAGATTTTTTTGTCTAAAGTTTGCTCCGCTCATTTTTCTCTCTTGAATTTCCTTTGCGCTCAGACCTGTCATTCACTTCGCTGTCGCTTCTGTTCATTTCGGTCTTCGCTTTCCGGATTTTATCCGTTCGGAAATTCGCTTACCATTATTTAATCTGCTGGCGTTACGCCCGCTTGTAGTTTTTTCTTCGGACAAGTCGTTCATTCACTGTTGTCCTCATTACTTCGGCGTTCCTTCGCTTTGCTCAGTCAGCCTACACAAATCTGCTTCTTAGATTACCGGCGTTCGGAGAAAGCGTGGTTTCTCCTCACATGGGGCGTTTCGTTTCACTTCAGCCCCGCACGGAATCCGCTTCTTGGATTATTGTTCCATTCGGACAACTCGTTCATTACGCTTTCGCTGTCATTCACTATTGTCCTCATTACTTCGGCGTTCCTTCGCTTTGCTCAGTCAGCCTACACAAAATCCGCTATATAGCGATTTTGACTTTTCTTCTGTTCAAAAATCCGTTGTTCAATGCGTACAACACAGCTTGTGTTCTATCATTAACCTGCAATTTTTGGAAGATATTGTTTACGTGTGTTTTTACTGTTGTTTCTGAAATAAACAGTTTTTGTGCCACACCTTTGTAGGTTATGCCTTGTGTTAACAAATCAAGAACTTCTTCTTCTCTTTGTGTAAGGTAGTTAAGAAGATTTTCTTCATCTGCTGTATTTTCTGCTTCTTCTTTGAAAGATTTTTGGAAATATTCGAAAAATCTTGAGGACAAAGTTGCAGGTAAGTAAATTTTGCCTGCTGCAACTTCGTCTATTGCGTAGATGAGTTGAGCAGAGGCCATTGTTTTTAAGATATAGCCTTTTGCACCAATCTTCATAGCTCTGAAAATTAAGTCAGGATCATCATAGCCTGTCAAAGCGATAATACGCACTCCCAAATCCAGTTTTTCAATCTCTGCTATCGCAGTTAGACCGTCTTTTTCAGGCATGTTGATATCCATTAACACGATTTCGGGACGATACTTCTTAATAAGACTGATTGCAACACTTGCGCTTGTTGCTGTTGCCACAACATCGAAATCGCTCTCAATTTCAATCAATTCCTTGATACCTGACAAATGATCGTAATTGTCATCTACTAGAATGATTCTGGCTTTCTTCTTAAATTCAAGACCTCTTCTCATCTACTCCCCCCAAGATTTTATTTTTAAATTGTTATTAATCGTGTGATTGTATTATTTACACATGGTATATTACCTCTAAATGTAGTAGGCTCTCATCGGCTATGGGGTCGAAATAGCTACAAAAACGCATCTTCTTAATGATTTAGACCACTTGGTCTATGGATGGGGCTTTTTGCTTACAGTGAAAAGGATTTCAGGATTATTTAAAAATAATTTATTAGTATTACTTTTCAAAGTTGAAGTAATAGATTTAAATTAGTCATAATGTATGATAAATTATTGTCTAGGAGCAGTCGGATAATCGCGCAGATGAAAAACTCTGTGAGGAAAGTCCGGGCACCCAAGGGCAGACCGCCTGATAACGTCAGGTGCGGGCGACCGTGAGGATAGTGCCACAGAAATGCAGACTGCCGATGATTCCTGACTTTGTCAGTGAAAACAGGCGATGGTGCAACGGCGAGGTAAGAGCTCACCGGCAAGGCTGAGAGGTCTTGGCCAGGTAAACCCCGGTCGGGTGCAAGGTCAACTAAAAGGTTAAGGTGACCCGCCGTCTTTTGACAGACCGCTTGAGCTTGCAGGCAACTGTAAGTCGAGACAGATGATTATCTAAAAACAGAACCCGGCTTATGAGCTGCTCCTTTTTATTTTTGTAAAAGCGGTTTCGCTTGTAGAAGTGGTTTGGACTTGTTTATTGCACAAATCCATCAGGTGTTTCGAGTTAGTTGACAATATGAAATATTATTCTTGATTTGAAGATTGTTCTTCTTCTTCGGCTTTAATTTCTTGCGCATCTACAAATGCTGTTTGTTTGTACATTTTGATACGAGAAATTCTTCTGCCGTCCATTTCTAAGATAGTATATGTAATATTTTTGTCTTCGATAACATCGTTCAGTTCAGGTTCTCTGCCTAAAAGGCCGAACACATATCCGCCGATTGTTTGGAAATCTTCGTTAGGAATATCTAAATCAAATCTTTCATTGATGTCTTCGATATCCATTTTGCAAGATACATTCAATGTGTTATCGTCTATTTTTACAACTTCAGGAGTTTCTACCTTGTCAAATTCGTCGTAAATTTCGCCTACGATTTCTTCTAAAATATCTTCGATAGTAACGATACCTGCAACACCGCCGTGTTCATCAACAACTGCTGCAATTTGATTTTTTGATGCGGTAAAGTCACTCAACAAGTCTGAGATAAATTTGTTCTCAGGTACTATTAAAAGTTCTCTTGAAAGTAATTCTATAGAAAAATGATCGTCGATGTGATTATTTTTTATAACCTTTAATACATCTTTTGCGTTGATTACGCCGATAATATTATCAACGTTATCTCTGTAAACAGGAATACGTGTATGGCCTGAGTTGATTATTAAATCAGCAAGTTCATTGATATTTTGCTCAACATTAATCATGAAAATTTCTGTTCTTGGAACCATGATTTCTTTAACGACAGTATTTGCAAAACCAAAGAAGTTAGAAAGCATTTGAGCCTCGTGGCTGTCTATAGTTTCAAGTTTTTCGCCTTCTTTGATGAGCTTGTGGAATTTTTCTTCCCAGTTATCTTCTGCGTCGTGTGCCTGCAGTTCTATTGTGATATGTGTAATGTTTCTGATTACTTTTTTGATTTTTCTTTCTAACATATCAGCAATGTCATCGGCATCTTTCATTTGTGTTTCAGGGTCAACTTCAATAGTCATATTGATAATTAACCCAGAAGCTCCTAAATCGATAGTTTTAAGTTCAACAACATCTGTTATACCGTGGATAGTTGAAGCGACTTGTCTGATTTTTTCTTCTACTTTAGGTTCTGCAGCTTGAACAGTCAGGCTGCTTACGTTGTTTTTAAGCAAGTATATTGCCAAGAAAAACAATATAGTACCGATTATGATAGATGCGATAGCATCAGGTATATATGCAAGTTCCATAGGCATTATAAATTTTGAAATCGTAAGAGCAATGAATGCAACGATTACACCTGTGAAAGCCGCTGTGTCTTCGTACCATACAAATTTTGTTGTAGGGCTTTTGATTTTTCCTATGTATTTTATAGAAATGAAAAATTCTTTAAATATGTTTTTTTCTTGGATACCGACTTCGTGTAAAACAGCTTTAGATGCGCTTACAACAGCCCAAGCTTCAAAACAGATACTGCATAAAAGAGCGATTGCGATATAAGGATAGTTTTTAAGTAATTCTGCTGCTTCTTCTGCGTGCAAAAGTTTTTCAAACCCGTGGTATAAAGCAATAAAAGTACCGCCTAGCATCAATATTGATGCAAACATTGCCCATACGTTAGCTTCCAAACCGTAGCCAAAAGGATGGACATTGTCTGCCGGTCTTGAACCTCTTTTTATACCAACAAGTAGGCATATACTGTTAAAAGAGTCTACACCTGAGTGAATGGCTTCTGCAAGCATTGCAGAACTTGATGAAAATAAAAAGCAGATAAATTTAACAAGTGCAATTCCAAGATTAGCAATTAGTGCCTTTATTACGGCCATAAATTTTGAGTTTTCTGCTTCTTCGTGTGATATATCTTCGTCGTCTATTGAAATATTTATTTTGTTATTTTCTGTATCGTTTTCTAATTCTATATTTTTACTGTCTGATGACATTTTAAATCCTTATATTTTTGACAGTATATATAATACTTGGAAATTTTAGTATATGCAACAAATTTAACTATTTGGGAATTGTTACCTATTGTAAAAATGGAATATTTGACGTAGCAAAAAATATTTTGTTTGAACTTAATTTTGTAGGACAATAAAATCATGGTCTTATAAATTGTCCGAAAAAAATTCGTGATAAGGAGCAAAGCGACGTGAACGAATTTTTTGAGTGTCACCTTGAAAAGGTGAGCAGTGGCGGCTCGAAGGTTCGAAGCGACAACTGCGACACTAGATTAAATTACTTACTATATTAGGGAGCTTTCTATGGATATTAAATCAATCAGTACGCTAACTTTGCCTCAAGCAGGTGTATATTCTGCTGCACCAAAACCTCAAAACACTACGCCTGTGGGTCAGCCGATGCAAGAAAGTACAAACCACAAGACTAACAAAAATTTTAAAAAGAAACTCCCTTATATTGCAGGTGCAATAGTTTTGGCTGGTTTAGGCATATATTTTACAAGAGGCAAGTCTTCTAAAAATGTTATTAATAACGAAAACCTTGATAAATTAGGCGAAAACGTTGTTGCTAAACTCCAAAAAGAAGAAGAAAGACTTTTGGAAGCTGTAATACCAGAAAAGCCTAATAAATTAGGTGAAAAGGTAGTTGATCAAATTAAAAAAGAAGATACACTTTCTGAAGCATTAACACCAGGAAAAATTGAAGTACCTAAACAAAAAAATAAAACCAGTTTAAAAGATTTGATGAAAATTGATAAAAATGATCCTGATATAGAAGACGCTGTTGAAGTTATTGAAGATGAAATCAGTGAAAATTTGCCATCATTACCTGAAAATATTTGTATAGGTTTTGAAAATAATCAACCTGTTTTTGAAAAATATGCGCATGTTGTTGAAGAGGAAGTTCAACCTGCAATCAGCGCATTTGATGAAGCTAAAAAATCGATAAATTTTTTAAATGACGAAATTATCGCAAAAATAGTTGAAAACAAGAAAAAAGACGCGCAAGAGGTAAATCGTATTATCTCGGAAAATACAAAAGACGGTCACATAAACTTTAATATTATGCGTAAAGTTGCTCATGATTTTTCTACAGACGAAGCAAATAGAGGTGCCGACAGATTTCATCAAGCTGCTGACGTTTTAGAACAATCTTATTTAAAAGAGTTTATTAAAACTGAAAATGGTGAAACAAAAGGTATTTATAATCTTTTTGATGCTATGAAAACAGATACCGAGTTGTTTTCAATTTATACTCAAAGGCCTATGGAAGAAGCTGCTAACAGGTTGAATTATCTTCGTCATAACGAGCTTATAAACTGCAAAGCTCCTAAAGATATGACACCTGATGAATTTTTTGAAAAAAGTTTTGAAAAACTTGTAGAAAAATTTCAGTTCAAAAAATATAATGACAAATTTAAAGTTGATGGCAATTTTATCGATGTTATGCAAAAAAACCAAAATTTAAGAAAAGAAACAAATGCAATTTTGGATTCTGTAACAGGTGAATATGGTACGGTTGACCTTGTTAAACTTAAATCAATAATAGCAAATGAATCAGATGCTCATAAAGCCGCTAATTTGATGGAAAAAGCTCTGCTCAAAAACTATAGCGGAATTTCTTCTGTTGAAGAGTTTCAAGATGCTTTTGTTTCTAACAAGACGCTTTTTGATATCTACAAAAAAATGCCTAAAGAACAAGCTACTCAAAGAATTAACGCATTCAGACGTTTTGAAATAACACCACTTTTCAAAGACGCTGATGAGTCAAAAACTTTGGCATTCTTTAACGAAGCTGTTAAAAAGTTAGACGCTTAAGCTGTTATTTCCAAAGAGTGAGCTTAGTTGTTTCATCAAGTTCTCTGACTAAATCTTCGCCAAGAATTTCTTGAATAACAACTTCTGCCGCATAAATTGATGTACCTGCAACAAGGTGACCGCCAACGCATTTACCCTTTTTATCTGATGCGACAATATGCATATGACAAAAAGGCTTTCCGTCTTTGACAGAAACGTTACCTGAGCAGGAAACTATTTCCATAGATTCGTCGTAAGCGTACGTGTTATATGTGTATTCTTTTTCGTCTTGATCAAAAAAACCGTATTTAAGGCTTGATATAGCTCCAATTACCTGTATGTAACCTGCTTTAATGTATTCGTGCTGACATATTTTATTTAATTCTTCAAGCAAATCTGCTTGATAATCTAGTTTGGCAACAAAAGTTCTGCCTCTTTCAAATTGTTTTAAAAACATATTTTTACCTGTATTATCTCAAATCTTTTTCTTTAAAAGTGCTTTAAATGCCGTATTTTAATTATTCCAAAAATAATATATAATTAACCACGTTATAGCTTTTTTTTAAACTTTTGTAAAGTTTTTGGTTAAAGTTATAAAGTTTTGACCCCATTTGGTCGAAATAAAAAATGTATTATGGTGTATATATGGAAAATTTTACGTTATTAAAAGAAGATTCTTTTGAAGATAGCTTGAGCGAAATTCTTCAATTGAACCAAAGGAATGAAAAACATACAATTCTGATTGTAGACGACGAGGTGAATAACCTTCAGTTGCTGCGCAGAACACTCAGACACGATTATAATATACTCACTGCTTCAAACGGAAAGGAAGCTCTTGAGATCGTTGAGGGTAAAGGTGATGAGATTGCTCTTATCGTAAGCGACCAAAAAATGCCCGAAATGGAAGGTACAGAGTTTTTAAAACGTGTTGCGGGTGAGTATCCTGATATTGTTAAAATTCTTTTAACAGGGCATCTCGATGTAGATGCGATTGTTGATTCTATTAACGATTGCCATTTGTATCAATACATTGTTAAACCTTTTGACCCTGAAGAACTTAAGATGACAATAGATTCAGGTATCAAAAAATTTGATTTGGTTAATAACAAAACTGTTATTTTAAAAGATTTAAGAGAATTATTTTATAAAACTATAAAACTTATCGCATCTGCACTGGATGCTAAAGACCCTTATACACACGGTCATTCTTTGAGAGTTACTATGTATTCTTTGATTTTGGCAAAGAGTCTTAATCTTGATGATACAACTCTTGAAGAAATCGAAACAGCAGGATTGTTGCACGATATAGGAAAAATCGGTATTCCTCAAAAGATTCTTTGCAAGCCTGACAAGCTTACCGATGAAGAATATGAGTTGATGAAATCACATCCTGCACGTGCAGAAAAAATGTTGATGGGTATTAAAAAACTTACGGTAGTATCTAACTGGTTGAGATGTCACCACGAAAGATGGGACGGCAAAGGCTATCCTTATGGGTTAAAAGGTGAAGAAATTCCTATATCAGGTCGTATAATTGCGTTGGCTGATACTTACGATGCAATGACTTCAACACGTTCTTATCGTAAAGCTTTAGACCATGAGGTTGCTATAGAAGAAATTAAAAGATGTGCAGGCACTCAGTTTGACCCTGTATTGGCAGATTTGTTTGTTAAATGTTCTGACGAAATCAAAGCAGCCAAAGAAGATCCTGAAACTTATTATCCTAAGTACAGTTATCTTCAAAAACAAATTTACGAGACAAGATAGGTTAAAAGAAACTTATAATACAAAGAATGGCAAATATTGCAATGAATTTTTGAACATTGTTCATTGTAAGCATAAATTCTTTTTCGTCTTTAATTTCTTTATCTGTGTAGTTTTGCAGTTGTTTGATTGTTTTTAATGCAGGGAATATTGAAAGAAATATAAACCCAAATTTTGCTGACAATAAATGAGAATGTATGCCTAAAAATAAAATTGCATAGACTAAAAACATCATAAAAATGTAAAAGTAATATGCGTTATTTTTGCTCCCAGAAAGAACGGGGATTGTTCTTTTGCCTTCTTCTTTATCGTGGTTGTAATCCAAAAAGAAATCAGTATAAAGCAATGATATTGCAACCAATGCAAAAGACAATGATATCCACAACAATACATTTGAGATGTTGCCTGTCATTACGTAATAAACCCCCGTAAAAAGTAATGGGGAGAATACGGTACCGATAATGATTTCGCTCAATCCAAGGTAACCTGATTTTGGGTAAATCAAACACAAAATGCCTGTTATAACCATTAATTCTATTATGGGTAATTTATATAAATATATAAAAAACAATCCGATAATAAAGGCTATTCCAAACAAAATTGCACAAGCAAGCAGTGCCTTTTTTACGGTTATAAGTCCTTCTCTAAAACATCTGCATTTGCCTTTTTTTATATTTATGATTTTATCTTCTTCTTGTTTGCGTAAGTAGTTTTTATAATCCAATATGTCATCAAAAAGATTTGCTCCAAGGTGTACGCAAGCTATTCCTATTAAAGCAATGATTCCGTATACAATGCTTCCTTTTGCTGCAATACCTGCTGCAAAAGCTATTGCCCAAGCCGTAATTGACATTGGAAGCGAATATGCACGTGTACAATCAAGCCAAAAAGTTAAATTTTTCATAGGCAACAGCATAACACAAAAAACTCGTCTTAACATTTGTTCATATTTGTTGTTTTTAATAGCAAAAAATATTTTGCCAAGATTTCATGCAAGTGTAAACTCCTCTATAAACTCCGTAATACTAATTCTATCCATCTCGGCTTTAATCTGTTTTAGAAAAAGCCGATTTTTTTTATCCTTTTTTACCGTTTTTTTTACTTTTTATAATAAAATTGAAGTAAAAGAGAGAAACAACATGTTTAAAAAAATACTTATATCACTGAGTTTGTTAATTTTTGCCATAAATATTAATGCCGAAGTTCAGGCTGTACCTGCGTTAAAAGGCACTATTGTTAAAGTTGGCATAAGTAATCAAAATTTTTCAGATTATTATTTTAACAAAACAAAGTTAACAGCAACGGATTCATTTACACTTACTGACAAATCAACAAACACTGTTATTGGTGATTTTGGTGCTGAAGAAGTTGTTGATATAGTTATTAAAAATAATCTTTTTACGGTTATGCAAGATTCAACAGAAATTGCAAATTGTATTAAGGGACCTGTTGTTATCTCTTCAGATAACGGATATGTATCGGTTGCTGGGCTAAAAAGAGCAGGCAAACCCGCATTGTATAGAGGCACAATACAGATAACAAAAGTGCCTAAAAAAGACAATCTGTTCAATGTAATAAATGTTTTAGATGTGGAATCTTATCTTAGAGGCGTTGTTCCAAACGAAATGCCTGTAAGATTTGGCATAGAAGCTTTGAAAGCTCAGGCTGTGCTTGCAAGAAATTATGTGTTAAAACCTAAAGAAAAAAATTATCATAACTTTGATGTTTGCGACTCTGTAGCTTGTCAGGTTTATTTTGGAGCAAACACAGAACACGAATTATCTGATAAAGCAGTTTTTGAGACAGAAAATATTGTTGCAATGCATAATGATGAGTTGATTTTGGCATTGTACAGTTCAACAGCCGGCGGATATACAGAAAGTTATGAAAATGCTTTTTCAACGGATATGGCTAACGGTGTAAGAATATTCCCCGGAGTACCAAAGCCGTTTTTAAAAGGAGTTCCGGATAACAAAAAAACGCCTGTATTGAATAACGAAAAAGAAGCAAGAAAGTTTTATACTTCTACTCCCGATACTTTTGACAATGATTCACCATATTTCAGATGGACAAGAGAATGGGAACAAAAAGAACTTGAAAATGTTTTAAAAAGCACACTTAAAGTTCAATCTTCAACAGGATTTGTTAAGCCAAAACTTGATAATCCAAATGATTTTGGAACATTAAAAGATATAAAAATTCTAAAACGTGGTGTGTCGGGCAAGGCTATGTCTATTGATATAGTTACTGACAAAAATACTTTTAATGTTCAAAAAGAACTTGTTATAAGAAGAACATTCAAAAAAGACAATAAAGCGATGCCTTCGGCAAATGTAGTCTTTGATATCGAAAAAATTAAGCAGGATAAAAATGACAAAAAGACAGATTCTGCAATAAAAATAACAGCTTATGGCGGAGGTTACGGTCACGGTGTTGGTATGAGCCAGTTTGGTGCAGGCAGTATGAATAAAAAAGGTTATTCATACTCGGATATTATTCAGCACTATTTTACAGATACAGCCATAACAACAATGCCTGTAACATTGTCGTGTGCGAGCGGTAAAGATACTGCAGTACAAAAATTTTATTTAACCGATAAAGATAAAAAAGCAAAGTTAGTTGTAGAAAACAAGTTTCAGTTCACTACAATGACAATGGTTCTAAACGGTCAAGAGTTCAAGCTTGAGCTTGCACCTAAATTGTTTAAACCCGAAAAATTTGACCTTTCTCCATACCTTGTAGAAGGAGAAAATACAATTACATATTTGCTGCCATACTCTGCAGCGCATAAAAAACCGGTGAGATTATACGTAGAATTAAAAGGTACAGAAAATGAATAACAGTGAGAGCAGTGCGCAGACAACAAATGTTTCTAAAACTCAGAGTTTGCTAAAAGCTGCGTGGATAATAGCTTTTGTAACTATAATCAGTAAGTTGATAGGCTTTTTAAGAGATGTAGTTATTGCAAATTTCTATGGTGCGGGTATGGTTTCCGACGCTTATTTTTATGCCTATCAAATACCTGCAATATCAATTATTTTGCTTGGTGGTATAGGCGGGCCATTCCACAGTGCGGTCGTTTCCGTGTTTTCAAAACTTATACCAAACCTTGATGAAAAAGCACCCGATAACGTAAACAAGCTGTTCAATACGTTTTTGACAAGTTCATTTTTAGTATTTTTGGTTTTAGGTGTACTGGTTTTTGTATTTTCTGATGTAATTATGAAAATAATTATCGCAAACGGTTCTCCTGAATTGATAAGACTTGCAAGCATTCACTTAAAAATAATGGCACCTGTTTTAACTGTTGGTGGTGTTGTTGGTATTTATTACGGGATTTTGATTGTTTATAAAGAATTTTTAATCCCTAATATCTCACCTATTTTGATGAGTGTTGCAATTATTGCAATTATATCTCTTGTTCATAACGATAATTCAGGTGTAGTGCTTGCTGCTGCTACAACTGTTGGTGCGTTGTGTCAGTTTGTTTATCAACTGCCAAAACTTAAGCAGTTGGGCTTTAAGTTCAAACCAAATCTTGAGGTCTTTAATAACCCTCAGTACAAAAGTATCCTTGAGCTTTTGTTCCCTGCAATTTTAAGCTCTACAGTCGGACAAGTTTATATTTATGTAGATATGTTTTTTGCTTCGCAATTGCAAGAAGGTGCTTGGTCTGCAATCGGTTATGCAAACAGGCTGTTTCAGTTCCCTGTAGGGGTTTTGGTTACAGCGTTTTTAGTTCCGTTGTTCCCTATATTTTCAAAACTTGTTGGAGAAAAAGACTACGACAATATCAGATATTATTTTAACAAGGGTGTAGGTTTGCTCAATTTTGTTGCTTTCCCAATCCTTGTATTGATTATTTTGCTTTCTACAAACGCAATTCAGTTGATTTTCCAAAGAGGTGCGTTTAACGAAGTAGCAACGATGATGGTGTCTGAAGCATTATGTTATTTGTCAATTTCTATAATCTTTTATGTATTTAGAGATTCTATTACAAGAGTGTTCTATGCGTTTAATGATTCTAGAACACCGTTTCTTGTTGCGTTATCGTCTATAATTATAAAATTTATTTTGAACTTTTTGTTTGTAAAACATCTTGGTATAGGCGGTATCACACTTTCAACTTCTTTTGTAACGTTGATAAACGGTTTTTGGTTAGGGCTTTTAATCAAGAAAAAAATGAATATGGATTACGGTATTTATTTTAAAAACCTCTTTAAAATGGCAGTAATCTCAATAGCTACATACTACGTATGTTTGGGCGCATACAAATTGTGGGATAAATACTTTGAACCTACACAGTTCTTGTTAATCGTAAAAATTATTTTGATAACACTTTTATGCGGAATTGTTTACAGTATTTTTGCTGCGATAGTAAGAATCCCATACGTGTTTGAGTTATACGGAAGACTAAAAGGTAAGTTGATGAAATTGTCCGATAAAAATTTATAAAAAGGGGTAAAGTTACGTGAATGCATTTTTTGAGGACTTATAGAAAAGGTGAGCAGGTGACGGCTCGAAGGCTCGAGTCGGCACTGCGACACTAGATTTTAAAGGATAAATTTATGGATATTTTCAGTGATTCAAGTTATGTAAAAAAATTGAATGAAAAACTCAAACAAGGCGGAGTAATATCGTTTGTTACAGATACCGTTTGGGGTGTCGGATGCTTGCCTGATAGTGAAAAAGGCGTTGAAAATATCTATGAACTCAAAAATCGTGATCGTTCAAAACCTCTTATTTTAATGTCAGACAAAGTAGAAAATCTTTTGCCCTATGTCAAAGATATTCCGCCGCACGCACATGAGCTTATGGAAAAACATTTTCCGGGGGCTTTGACTTTGATATTTGAAAAATCAGACAAAACACCTGATTATGTTACATCGTTCAAAAATACCGTAGGTATCCGTGTTCCTAACAATCCGTTTTTTAAAAGTCTTTGTGAGGTAATTGACGGGCATGTTTTGGCTACTACAAGTGCTAACCTCTCAGGTCAAGAAGCTGCTGCAAGCTATGAAGAAGCAGTTGCGAATGTTGGTGAACATGTAGAATATGTGTTTGAAGATTACGGATTTAAAGCTCAGGGGCTTGCTTCTACAGTGGCGCTTGCTGTTAACGATGAGATGAAAGTGCTTCGTCAGGGCGAAGTTGTAATTGATTAAGCTATGTAACGCTCTGTATTAGTTTGTTTGACCCTGCTATACCTTTGATTT
Source organism: Candidatus Gastranaerophilales bacterium (assembly GCA_944326515.1). Classification (GTDB taxonomy): domain Bacteria; phylum Cyanobacteriota; class Vampirovibrionia; order Gastranaerophilales; family Gastranaerophilaceae; genus Limenecus. The sequence goes on from CALVEI010000001.1 coordinate 96,549, forward strand.
AACATGTTCCTAATCTCGCAGAGTAATGCGAGCGAAGAAAGGGAACATAAAAAAATGACATCAAAAAGATTTCTTTTTACGTCAGAATCAGTTACAGAAGGTCACCCTGACAAAGTGTGCGACCAAATTTCTGACGCAATTTTAGATGAATTTCTCACAAAAGACAAAAGCTCAAGAGTTGCTGCAGAAACTACTGTTACAACAGGTATGGCTCTTGTTTGCGGTGAGATTACATCTGACTGCTACGTGGATATCCCCGCAGTAGTAAGAAATACTATCAAAAATATCGGTTATGCCGGTGCAGAAGGCGGCGGTTTTGATTACAAAAACTGTGCCGTTTTAACATCTATTGACGAACAATCTACAGATATTGCAGGCGGTGTAAACAAAGCTCTTGAATCAAGAAGTGACAACTCTGATACTTCTGCTTCAGAAACAGAAAACGTTGGTGCAGGTGACCAAGGTATTATGTTCGGTTTTGCTTGTGACGAAACTCCTGAACTTATGCCATTGCCAATCAGCCTTGCTCACAGATTGGCTTACAGACTTGCTCAAGTTAGAAAAAACGGTTCTTTAGGCTACTTAAGACCAGACGGTAAATCTCAAGTTACTGTTGAATATGTTGATGGCAGACCTTCAAGAATCGATACAATAGTACTTTCTACACAACACGATCCTGAAATCAAAGGCGTGTCAGATAACAAAGAAGTACAAGAAATCATCAGACAAGATTTAATTGAAAAAGTTATCAATCCTGTATTTGAAAACGATGCAATTAAACCTGATGCTAACACAAAATATTTAATCAACCCTTCAGGAAGATTTGTAATCGGTGGTCCTCAAGGTGACGCTGGTCTTACAGGTAGAAAAATCATTGTAGATACTTACGGCGGATATTCTCGTCACGGTGGCGGTGCTTTCTCAGGTAAAGATCCTACAAAAGTTGATCGTTCTGCTGCTTACGCTTCCCGTTATGTTGCTAAAAACGTTGTAGCTGCTGGCTTGGCTCAAAAATGTGAGGTTGAACTTGCATATGCTATCGGTGTTGCAGAACCTGTTTCTGTAATGGTTGATACTTTTGGCACAGGCGTTATTTCTGATGATGAAATTTCAGCTTTGGTTCAAAAGAACTTTGACCTTAGACCTGCTGCAATCATCAAGCAATTTGACTTGAGAGGTTTGCCTGCTAAAAATGGTGGTAAATTCTATCAATTGCTTGCTGCATACGGACATATGGGTCGTACAGACATCGATGTTCCTTGGGAACATACTGACAAAGCTGCTCAATTGAAAGAGCAAGCAGGTTTGAACTGTTGCGGTTGCAAATAAGATAAATTCTTTAGAAAAAACAGACTGATTGTTAAAAAATCGGTCTGTTTTTTTAATTTTTTGATTAAAAATTTATTATTTTTAGCGTTTTTTTGGTATTTTCTGCAAAAAATGATAGAATATTAAAAAATACTACATTTGGGAGTAAAAATGAGCGGTACTGAAACTCAACAAAAAACTGATAAATTAACTGGGGCGCAAATATTTCTGGAATGTTTAAGAAAAGAAGGTGTTAAAGAAATATTCGGTTATCCCGGGGGTGTAATTTTAACTATATACGAAGCTTTATATAACTGCGATTTTATAAAACACTATCTTGTAAGACACGAGCAAGCAGCTGTTCATGCGGCTGAAGGTTATTCTCGTATTACGGGCAAACCTGGCGTAGCTTTGGTTACTTCAGGCCCTGGTGCAACAAATTGTATTACAGGTATTGCAAATGCCTATTATGATGGCTATCCGTTAATTGTTTTTACAGGACAGGTAGGCAGTGCTCAGATAGGCAACGATGCGTTTCAGGAAGCTGATATTATCGGTATCACCCGTTCTTGTTGCAAGCATAATTATCTTGTTAAAGATGTAAAAGATTTACCGAGAATAATAAAAGAAGCCTTTCATATTGCTACTACAGGTAAACCCGGGCCGGTTGTTGTAGATATGCCAAAAGATATTTTGAGTGCTTCTTGCGAATTTGTATGGCCTGAAACGGTTAAATTACCCGGGTATAATCCAAATTATAACGGACACCCCAAGCAAATTTCAAAAGCTCTTGAGTTGCTTTGTGAGGCAGAGAGACCTGTTATTATTGCGGGTGGTGGTATAGTTGCTTCTGAAGCTATGGAAGAATTAAAACAGCTTGCAGACAAGTTGCATGTTCCTGTTACAAATACGCTTATGGCAAAGGGTGTTTATCCTGAAACTGATGAAAAATCATTGGGTATGCTTGGAATGCACGGGAATTTTTGGGCAAACCATGCTGTTACAAACTGTGATGTTTTGTTTGCTGTTGGTACACGTTTTAATGACAGAATTACTGGTTGTTTAAAACGCTTTGCAAGAGATGCACAAATCATTCACGTTGATATAGACCCTTGTTCTATAAACAAAAATGTTAAAGTCGATATCCCGATTATTGGTGATGCCAAAAATGTTTTAAGAGCTATGCTTGATGACTTTAACAACAATAATTATGAAATTCATCATGAAGTTAAACAATCTTGGCTTGAACAAATTAACGAGTGGCGCAACAAACGCCCTAAAATTGAACATAATAGCGAAAAATTGAGTGCTATTACAGTTATTCAAAAGCTTTATGAATATACAAAAGACATGGACCCTGTGATTACAACAGAGGTAGGTCAACATCAGATGTGGGCTGCTCAGTTGTGGAAATGTGACAAACCAAGAAGATTTGTTACTTCAGGCGGTTTGGGCACAATGGGTTTTGGCTTCCCTGCTGCTATGGGTATTGCGGTTGCTGATAAAGACAGACTTGTTATCAACATCGCGGGTGATGGCAGTATTCAGATGAATATCCAAGAGCTTGCAACTTGTGTTGAATATCAAATACCTGTTATAAACGTAATTATCAATAACGGTTATTTGGGTATGGTTCGTCAATGGCAAGAAAAGCTATATCATCAGCATTATTCGGAAACTAAAATTTCTGGCCCTGATTTTGTAAAAGTGGCAGAAGCTTATGGAGCAAGAGGCTTTAGAATCACAAAAGAAGAGGATATCATTCCTGTTATTCAACAGGCTATTGAATGCAGACAACCTGTATTTATCGATGCCGTTGTTGATGAGTATGAAATGGTTTATCCTTGGGTATTGGCGGGTAATCCTATCAATAAGGTTTTACTGTCAAATAATTGTCCTATAAATTAGTCATTAAAGGTTATAAGATGAGCAATAATAATAGCAAAAATCACGTAATTTCTGTTCTTGTTAAAGACGAGGCCGGTATAGTTTCTCGAGTTAGCGGCTTATTTTCAGGTAGAGGCTACAGTATAGAAAGTATTACTGCTGCCCAGACAAGTGAAAAAGGTTATGCAAGAATCACTATAGAAACATCAGGCGGTGATGAAAATGTTATCGAACAAATTACAAAACAGTTAAATAGACTTATTCCTGTTTTAAAAGTTGTTGATTTGGGTGATGTTGAATCTATCGAGCGTGAGCTTATTTTATGCAAAGTTATTGCTAAGGACGAAGACCGTTCTGAAATTTTAAGAATTGCTGAAATTTTTGGAGCAAAAATTATCGATGTAACTCAGAGAACTTATACGTTAGAGGCAATAGGTGATGAGCGTCAAATTCGTTCTTTGATAGAGTTGTTAAAACCAATTGGAATTAAAGAATTGGTGCGTTCAGGTAAAGTGGGAATCACTCGTTCTAACCAATTTACCAACACAAAAGCAGAGTAGTATTATGGTTCAAATTGCTTTTATACCAATAGATAATAGGCCTGTTTGTTATACGCTTGCTCAGCAAATTGCAGATATAGATGATGATTTGCATTTGTTTTTGCCTGACAGAAATTTGCTTGGCGATTTGACAAAAACAGCCGATGTGCAAGGTATTTTGGATTGGTTAGAAAATTTGCACGAGGTTGATAAGGTAATAGTTTCGCTTGATACTATTGCTTATGGTGGGTTGGTTCCGTCAAGAAGGTGCAATGATAAGTTTGAACAGATTGTTGAGCGATTAGAAAAATTTAAAAAAATTCTTGAAAAAAAGAACACTCAAGTTTATGCTTTTTCGAGCATAATGCGTATTTCTAACAATAATTTTAACGAAGAAGAAAAAGAGTACTGGAACTTGTACGGAAAAGAAATTTTTAAGTATTCTTTTGACTATCACAAAAACGGTTATGCAAAAACCAGTGTGCCCTCTGAGATTTTGGACGATTATTTAAAAACAAGAAATAGAAATTTTGAGATAAACAAGTTGTATATAAAATGGTCTGAAGAAAACTTTTTTAATACTCTTGTTTTTTCAAAAGATGATTGCGCTGAGTACGGTTTGAATGTTGCTGAGGCAAAGGTTTTAAATATTAATATCGCTGCAAATAAACTTAATGCATTGATAAAAACAGGTGCGGATGAAATCCCACTTACTCTTTTGGCACGTGCGATTGCTGAGGAGAAAAAATTAAAGATAGCTCCGGTTTTCACTCAACCTGATTTTGTTAATAAAATTTCTAAGTATGAAGATGTTTCTGTGTATGATTCCGTTAAGGGGCAGATTGAGCTTGCAGGGGCAGAAGTTTCTTCACAAAAAGATGCCGATATAGTTTTGCTTGTGAATAATTTTAAAGATGAGCAGGGTGAACTTGTTATGGGCGTTGATGTTGAAGCGTTCTCAGGAGACTTGCAAATTCCCCAAAAACCTTATTTTATTGCTGATATTCTTAACGCTAACGGTGCTGATAACTGTTTTGTAGAGAAATTTTTTGAAAATAAAATTGATTGGAATAATTTTTTAGGCTATGGCGCCTGGAACACTACAGGTAATACGCTTGGTAGTATTATATGTTGTGCATTTGTTAAATATTTGGCAAAAAATTCAGATATAAATGCATTCAAAAAGGTTCAAGCTGTTCGTTTTCTTGATGATTGGGCTTATCAGGCAAATGTGAGAAAAATCCTTAAATCTCGATTAAAAAACATAAATATAGACGAGCTCGAAAAAGAAATGAAGCCTTATGAAGGATTTTTAGAAGAAAAATTTGATGTAAAATTTCCAAAGATAAAATATTCTTATCCGTGGAACAGATTTTTTGAAATAGAGGTAGATATATTATGACAAAAGATATTAAAGATTTAAGAAACGAAAATGAACTAATAGATTTATTTTGTACATTAGCGCAAATTCCTTCTCCGTCAGGCGAAGAAGATAAAGTATCTGCAAAGATTGTGGAAATTTTAACACAAGCAGGTATCGATGCTAAAGAAGACCACTTTAAAAACGTAAGAGCAAAAATTTCTGCGACAAATCCTAATAAAAAACCTATTCTTTTATCAGCTCACATGGATGTTGTAGGTGATGCATCTGCTGTTAATATAAGAATTTCTGAAGACGGACAGTATATAGAAACTGACAAATCAAGACCATTAGGTTCTGATGACAAAGTTGGTGTTGCTGCCGCTATGTATTTGGCTTTGAATTTGGTTAAAAACCCTGATATGGTTCAAGGCGGACATGGCGGTTTGGAGCTTGTTTTTACTAAAGACGAAGAACAAAACATGACAGGTATTCATAACGTAAAATTTGATGAAATAGATTCTGAATACGTTCTTGTTCTTGATGCTGATAAGTTAGGTCAAATTCAAATTTCAGGCGCAAGCTACACAAACGGTACATTAACGGTAACGTCTTTAAAAGGCGGACATTCAGGTATTGATATAGGTGATAAAACAAGACTTAATGCAGTAAAACTTATTGCAGAACTTGTTAATGAAATTCCGCAAGGTGAATACAAACGTGATGAATACGGTACTGTTACGTCAATTAATATTGGTTGCATTGTAGGTGGTGGTGTTGAACCAGTTGTTCAAAAAATTGCTCAAAAAGGCATAGAAGCTGACAGTTATATTGAATATGTTGCTAATAACTGTTTAACAAACATTATTAACACAAAAGCTATGGCAAAATATTCTATCAGAAGTTCAGAAGAAGATAATGAACAACAGCTTATCAATGATATTCATAAAATCGTTGAGCAATTTAATAAAAAATATGAAGGGCTTGCTGTTGCAGAGTTTGTTGCTCAGTCAAAAATGAAAGCGTTTGAAAAATCAGATGATGAAACTATCCAAAAAGTATGCGTACAGGCATGTGACAATATTGGCATAAAAGGTGATGTTTCTTCTTTCCATGCTGGAGCAGAAACTCATATTTATGCACATGAAAAAAACAAACACTGTCAGATTTTAAAACCTTATTTGCTTGGTCTTGCAGATATTTATAATATGCATTCAAGCGACGAAATGGTTAATATAGATTCTTTCTTAAAAGGTTATGAATTTTTAAAAGAATCTTTTATAATATTCAACAAATAAGGAGTTTTGTGTATGAAAAAATATAGTTTAATTATAATAATAGCATTTTTGATAGTTTCTTTGCCTGTTTTTGCGGCAAGAAATATGAATAAAGATAAAATTACAGATAGTATTAGAGATTGTTCTTATTTTCAAACCACGACTTATATACCTAGAGATACCGGTAGTATAAAATTTAAGGAAAATATTAAAGGCTATGTTGACGGAAAATGTCGTTATGTAATGGAATGGTATTATCCAAATGCTAATGCAAGAGGTTTGATATGTGATATGAATGATGAACAGCGTAATATGCTATATAATAAAAAAATTGGTAATAGTCATGGTTTGCAGGGTAAGTATCTTCAATGCAGCAGTTACCAACTTATTAACAATCAATGGCAAAAAGATCAAGAGAGTACAAGGTTTGATTTGTCAGAATAAGCTTTGATAAACATATTAAAGAAATTGCCCCGTATAGATATTTTTAGTAAAATTGATTACGACTAAAATACATAACACGGGGTATTTTCTTGAAAACATTAACACTAAAAGCTACTGCTGTCGGAAGTTTGCCGCACAAAAACTCAAAAGATGCTATAGATTTAATATTTAACGAATTTAAAGAGATTCCTTTTTGGCCTCAGTTGTCAGGTGTCAATAAGCATGAAGAAATGACGGTACAGTATATTCAAGGTATTCCCGGGATTATATACGACGAAGAAAACTGCAAATATATTTATGATGCTCAGTCAGATGAATTTTTTGAAGCTCTTGAAGAGTTTTTTATGGACTATGAGTCTATAGTAAACGAAAAAGATTTTACCAACCTTGACAAATACGCTATTACAGAGCCGTTTTCGTCTGCAATACCTTTGTATTTAGACAAATTTAAACAAGGTAATTATGAATTTGCAAAATGTCACATAATTGGCCCTTTTACTTGGGGGACAAGTTTGTGTGACAGTTCTAATCTGTGTGCTTTTTATGACGAAACATACAGAGAAGTGCTAATAAAAGGTTTGACACTAAAAGCGATATGGCAAATAATGCAAGTTAAAAAAGCTAATCCTAACGCAACAACAATAATGTTTATGGATGAGCCTGTGATGTCACAATTTGGCACGTCTGCGTTTATAACCGTTAAAAAAGAAGAAGTTGTTGAAGCTTTAGCAGAGATTGCCAATGTGATAAAAGATTTTGGTGCTTTGTGTGCTGTGCATTGTTGCGGAAAATCGGACTGGTCTGTGTTAACTGATGCTGGCGTAAATATTATTAATTTTGATGCTTTTGGATATGCAAAAAGCCTTGGTGCTTATGCAAAAGATATTGAAAGCTTTTTGAAAGACGGTGGTTATATAGCTTGGGGGCTTGTGCCAACTCTTGATAAGGATGCACTTGAAAAAACAAATCTTATTGAACTTGAAAAAAAATATGAAGATGCTGTTGATGATCTTGTTAACAAATCAAAAGGCAAAATAGACAGAGACTTGATTATACAGCAGAGCTTTTTTACTCCGTCTTGCGGGGCGGGTTCTTTAACTATGCCGCTTGCGCAAAAAGCTATGAAACTTGTTAATGAATTGTCAGAGCATTTGAAAACAAAATATGGGGTGAATTAATGACATTATCAATTGCAATTACAGGAAAAAGCGGTAGCGGAAAAACAACTGTAACAAAGAATTTTGTTAAAGTTTTAAAAGAAACTTACCCTGACAAATCGATTTTGCTTTTTGATAATGATTTATCTACAGAGCTTGCACATAGCTATGGCATGGATGTAAGAAATACCATCTATGGTATCAGAAGCGGAAAGCACGAGTATAAAACCGGTATTCCTTCTCGCATGACAAAACAGGAATATATTGAGTGGGCTATAGAAGATATTATTGTAGAAGTTGAAGAAAATGTTGACTTGATTGTATCTTGGCTCGTTCCGTCAAAAGATTGCAGATGTCCTATAACAGGTCAAATTAGTTATGCTGTTAAAAAGTTGATAGACAGATATGATATAGTTGTTTTTGATTGCGAATTTGATTTAAAATATCTTCACCAGCTTGTTGATATTCCGATGGATGTCACTTTGATTATTGCAAAACCTGTAGAAGAATCTATTTTTCTTGCGCAAAGAATTGAAGAATTTTCAGCAAAATACGCTGCAGGCGGGCAAATGGCTTTAATCTTAAATAACGTTGATAATGAGCAACACAATAAGGTTCATGATTATTTGAGCAAATATAGCCTTGAAGTTTTAGGCCTTATTCCAAAAGATAAGGATTTGACGGAACATTCTATCGATAAAAATTCAAAAGTTGTAGAAGATGCAATAAGAGGGTTTTATTTTAGATTAAATCTTCCTCAGGTAAGGTAATATTAGGAAAAAACATGGCACAAATAATAGACGGCAAATTAGTTTCAAAAAAAATATTAGAAAATCTTTCTGACGAAATTCTTTTTCTTGAGAAGAAACCGTCACTTACCGTTATTATTGTGGGTGAAGACCCTGCCAGCAAAATTTATGTTAATTTAAAAAAGAAAAAAGCTCAGGAGCTTGGTATTCATTCAAATGTTATAGAAATGCCAGAGTCTGTTTCTCAAAAAGAGCTTTTGGACAAGATTGAAGAGCTGAATAATGATGATTCGGTTAACGCTGTTTTGGTCCAGTTACCTTTACCAAAACACATTGATACAAAAGCTGTTATAGAAAAAATCAACCCTATAAAAGATGTTGATTGTTTTCATCCTTATAACATGGGGCAAATTGCAACAAATGGAAAGCCTTACGTCTATCCTTGCACTCCTAAAGGGATAATAAGACTTTTGGAATATTATGATATTCCAATTGAAGGTAAAAATGCAGTTGTTATAGGCCGTTCTAATATTGTTGGACGTCCTGTTGCTCAAATGTTATTAAATCAAAATGCAACGGTGACAATATGTCATAGCAAGACAAAAAACCTTGATGCTATTGTAAAAAATGCGGACATTATTATATCTGCAGTCGGACAAAAAAATCTTATCAAAGCCGATATGGTTAAAGATGGTGCGGTTGTTATAGATGTCGGCATGAATAGGGCTGATGACGGCAAGCTATGTGGTGATGTTGATTTTTATAATGTAGAGAAAAAAGCCGCATTTATAACGCCTGTCCCTGGTGGCGTTGGGCCTATGACAATATGTTCGTTGATGCAAAATACTTTTGATTTGTATAAAATACAGAATGGAAGTTAAAAAGGATTTTGTATGGGTAATTTTAAATATACATATAATGTAGAAGAATTTGACAGATTTTTTAATACACGTCTTTTGCCCATGCTAAAATCTATGTCTGATAAAAGATTTTTGCCGCTCCCTTGGGTAAAAAAAACAATGGCAAAAGAAGCTTTTGATGTTGTTTGTAATATATTGGGACGTTTTACTTCTTATGAAGAAAAATATACACAAAATTTTGATAATCTTTTGAGAGATTTAAGGCTTTTTCCTGATTTCTTTTCTGTTAAATACAATGCCTGCTTTAAAGGTAACAGCTCAGGTAGAGATTTTGATGCAAAATCTTTGGAATTGTATAAAAATGATGGCAGAAAAAACAAGCTTGTTTGGGATGGTGTTTTGATATCTGTTCCTTTTCATCAAAAAACGTATGGTAAAATATTTTTTAAAAAAAGAAATACAGCATTTGATAATAATGATGCAATAAAAGTTATATTTAATAATAAAAATTACGAAGATATATCTGAAAAATCAGTTCTAAAAAAAGGCGAAACATATTTAGATATAGTTGCTCAAAATTATTTTATCACTTTTACGAATAAGCAAGATCAACAAAATTTTTCTAACGAAGAATTTTGTAAAAAGATATGCACAGTTATAAAAAAATATAACTGTAATATTTCGTTTACAATCTTGAACAATTATTTATTTGTTGCTATTAGTAGTATAGAGAATCATTCTTCGTATTCTGAAAACGGTTGGTTTGATTTTAATTGTGATTTTACTGACGAAGATTTTATGAAAGATGTTTTTCAACAGTTTGAAACTGTTGTTATGACTCTTAAACTATTAAATTCATAATTTGAGGATAAAAAATGTATAATAACGAGTATTTGGAGTTTTTTAATAAATATATACAACCACATACAAAGGAGTTTGAACAAATAAGATATAACTATCTGACGTGGTATGTTTCTATTTATATGGTTGCGATAGTTTTAATTGTGGGGATATTTTGCAAACTCGATATCATTAACAATTTGTATAATATAAATAAATGGTTTACGTTTATTTACAGTTTTTGCATAGTTATTATGCTGGCTCATCCTGCAGCTTGTATGATGATTACAAGGTATAGATCCGTAGTAAAAGAAAGATTTTTAAAAATATTATTAGAAAAACTATACGGGCTTAAATATTACAACCCCAATCCGACAATACTTAGCAACCTTTTAGCCTCTTGTGGCTCAAATGAGCCCGCACATCATATTGATGCTGAAGAGTTACGTTCTTTGTCGGTTTTAAGACAGCATTCCTCGATTTCGTATGATGATTATATTAAAGGAAAATACAAAGATTTAGGTATAGAAATACAGGAATTATCTTTATATAGACGTATGAAAAATTCTAATGAATGTTTATTCCACGGCTTGATTATGTCAGTTGATGTGAAAAAAGAATTTAAGAATAAAACTGTATTTTATGCAGATAAAGAATTGAAATATGATGCTTATATAAATGGGTTGAAACCTGTTTATACCGAGGATGTAGAATTTAATAAGATGTTTAATGTCTATACTAACGACCAAATAGAGGCAAGGTATATATTTAGCCCTATTTTTATAGAAAAAATGAAATCTCTTATTGTCAAAAATCCTCAATATAAAATTAGTGGAGAATTTTATAATAAAAAATTGTATATTGTATTGTCTTCTGACAAAAATTGGTTTGAAATTCCATTTTTTAAGTCGGCTGAAAATATTTCTGTTTTTTATCAACCTGTGAATGATATATGCAATTTACTTTTAATAGCTGATAATGTTTTGTAATAAAAATACTATAATTAATATAAATTATTAATTAGGAGATTTTTTATGCCTCAACAACAAGTGCAACAAAATAAAAATGCAAACAATTTCATGAGTTATTTCAATTCTAAAGTATTGCCAAATACTAATATTGTAGAAAATGTTCGTTCAAAAATTAATATAGCTTTTTGGATTTGGTCTGCAATAATTCTTGCAGTTACTTTATTTATTGTTTATATTGTGCTAACCAGCAAAGCTATGTCCAAAGATAATTTGCTTTGGGCTATAACAATGGTTGTTTTGTTTTTCCTTGCTTTTGTTTTAGGACCTTTTACAACAATAAAAAAAGCATACGGTATGTTTGCTAAAGAAAAAATAATACCTTCATTGTTGGGCTTTTGGGGCGATTTTACTTATGTTCCTCCAATAAATTTGGTTTCTTCATTATATAAAGCGATTAAAGACAAAACAGGTATTAAAGGATTTTTTGCTGAATTATATAAAGACAAAAAATCAAATATTTCTGTAAATCGATCAATATTGGCTCGTATTTTAAAGTTCAATGGTATTACTTATGATGATAAAATTGTAGGCAAACATAACGATGTAGAAATTGAAATTGCTGAACTTGCTACTACATATACAACACAAAGTCGAGATAATGAAGGAAAACGAACTAAATCGACAACCACGACTTTTGAAGGTGTAGTTTTTAGTACAAAAATGAACAAAAACTTTAAGGGAATTACAATATTATCTTGTGACAATATTAATAAAAACAGAGCTAAATATCCTATGATGGGTGTAGAAGCCATAGGTTCGATGAATTTAACAGATGCATTGTCTTTTGGACAAAATTTGGCAAATATGGGTGGAGCTATAAAAGATTTAGCTAATACCGTAAAAGACATGAAAGGTAAATCTCCCGAAGAGATTGAAGCTGCTCTTAAAGAAAAGTATGGGGAAAACCAAGCAGATAATAATAAATACGGGAATTGTTCTGAATTTGAAGATGTCTTTCTTGAAGATCCTCTATTTACAAGCAAGTTTAAATTATGTTCTACAGACCAAATAGAAGCCAGATATATTTTTACAACTGCTTTTATAAACAGATTTATGAAAATAGCTGAAAAATTCAATTATAAGTTACATGCAATATTTATAAATAACAATGTTTATATACTCATTGATACAGGGCGCGGTTTTCAACTTAAACAAAAAAACTGGTTTGAAATTCCGTTCTTTAAATCTTGCAGTGATGCTCAAAACTATCAAGATTTTCTCAATGATTTTTCAAGATTGCTTGGTATAGTAGAAACTCTTAAATTAAATCAAAACATTGGTCTGTAATTTAGACATTGCAGATAGATGAAAATTATACTATAATTCCGTTATACAGATTTTTAGGTGGAAAAATGGCAAAACATAACGATACAATTCCTATAGAGGTGTGCATATTAACAGTAGATCATGATATTAAAGGTACTGTTCACGTTTCTAAGTATACAAATACAAACCGTGAATTGACTGACCTTTTGAATGATAAGGAAAGAAGATTTTTGGCGGTTACTAACGTTGAGATTTATCCTCGTAATTCAAACCAACCTCCAAGAAGATACAACTTCCTTGAAATCCACATGGATTATGTATTGATGGTTCATCCTTCTTCTCAAGTTGTGTTTAAAGAATCATCAAAAGCTCAGGAAGATATTGCCAGATTTAGAGAATTAAGAAACAAATTAAGCCAGACTAAACCGTTTTAAGGCATAGAGTATGAAACAGCCAAAAAAAATATTAGCGCTTAATTTTGGCGGTATAGGGGACGAAATCCTCTTTTTACCGGCTTTGTCGAGTCTTAAAAAAGAGTATCCTGATGCCAAAATTACACTAGCTTTGGAGCCGAGAAGCAAATCGGTTAAAGACCTTTCAAATTTAATATATGACGTTATTTGTGTTGATATTAAAGGCAAACACAAATACTGGGAACTGTTTAAGTTCTTGTGCAAAGCCCGCATGGGTAAGTTTGATATGGTGTTTTCTTCTGGCGCAAACCAACTTATCCCTGTATTGTTGTTTTTAACAGGTATTACATACAGATATGGCTATGAAAGTGGTGCATTGAGCAGAATTCTACTAACAAAAGCCGTTAAGCTCAAAAAGAATCAGTATGCCTCTGCAATGTATCATGAGCTTGTTACACCTGTTACTGATATAAAAACACTTTACCCTGAGATTGATGCGGGAGAAATTGAAAAAGAGCCTAACTCTGTATTAATTCACCCTGGGGTTAGCAAAATGAGTGTTATAAAAAACATGGTTAAGACTTGGACTCCTGATATTTGGGCGGAGTTGGTAAAAAAAGTTCTTGATACTGGTAAAAAAGTCTATTTAATAGGCGGCCCTGATGATAAAGAATGTATTGAAAAAATTGTTGAAATAATTGGCGAAAGACCAAATTTTGAAAACCTTTACGGCACAACAAAGAACATAATGGATTTAGCTCGTCTGACAAAACGTGCTGAGGTGCTTATTTGTTCGGATTCTGCACCTATGCACATAGGTGTTGGCGTTGGTACAAAAACATTGGCGTTGTTCGGGCCTACTGATGAAAAGAAGTTAATACCAAACGACGAAAAGTTTATTGCCATTAAAAACAATTGTGACTGTCGTCCCTGCTTGTGGGATAAACGTCAAACCACATGTGATGAGCTAAAATGCTTAAAGATTGATTTGGATGAAGTTGTTAAAATGATATAGAAATAAAAAAGGAACTTTAAATCTAAAGTTCCTTTTTTTAATACTTTTAAGATAAAACAAACTATTTTTGTTCGTATCTTTTTTTGAATCTTTCAACTCTACCTTCAGTATCCATGATTTTTTGGTTACCAGTGTAGAACGGATGGCATTTGTTGCAGATTTCAACAGTGATGTTTTCTTCGATAGAACCTGTTTCGATTTCGTTGCCGCAAACGCATTTGATTTTCATTTTTTTATATTCAGGATGAATATCTTTTTTCATTTTGGTCATTCCCTTCTGTATGATTTGCTTAGTAGTTAAATTTTAGACTGCTGAAAAATTATTATCAAGTTTTTTTGTGGTAATATTAAAGTGTGTGAAGGGCATTTGTTGCTTTCAAATGGTGATAAAAGCCCGCCCCCCTTCTAAATCGCCTTTTAACGCTTTTAAACATGTGTTGCTTTTTCGTTGTCAGGCGTGACGAAGAACCATAATGAGGATTTAATACTATGAAAATGTCAAAATTATTTGTACAAACATTAAGAGAATTTCCTTCTGACGCAGAGGTTATAAGCCACAAATTGCTGGTCAGAGCAGGTTATATAAGAAAACTCGCTCAAGGTGTTTACAACTATATGCCTTTGATGTGGAGAGTTTTAAAGAAAGTTGAAAATATTGTTAGAGATGAGATGGACGCAGCAGGCGCACAAGAAATGTTGATGCCTTTTGTTCAACCTGAAGAACTCTGGCAAGAATCAGGCAGATGGAATGTTTACGGAAAAGAGTTGATGCGTCTTAAAGACCGCCATGGACGCGGAATGTGTCTTGGACCAACACACGAAGAAGTTATTACTTCTGTTGCAAGAGAAGGTATCAAGTCTTACAAACAATTGCCTGTGAATTTATATCAAATTCAATCAAAATTCCGTGACGAAGTTCGTCCGAGATACGGTCTTTTAAGAGGTCGTGAGTTTATCATGAAAGATGCATACAGCTTTGATTCTTCTCAGGAAGGTTTGGAAAAATCTTATGCTGATATGGCAGAAGCTTACTACAAAATTTTTGACCGTTGCGGGTTAGAAACAAAAGCTGTTCAGTCAGATTCCGGCGCAATAGGCGGTGCTGTTTCTCACGAATATATGGTTTTGATTGATGATACAGAAAACAATGCAGGCGAAAACGACGTATTTTTTTGTAAGAATAAATCTTGCGGATACGCTGCTAATGCAAACCATGCTGTTTCTGTTTTGGAAGATGCCGATATTGACGGTGCAAAATTTGGTTTCAACGAGTTTAAAAAAGTTGATACGCCAAATACAACAACTATTGAAGAACTTGCTAAATTCCTCAATATCCCGGCAACAGTTATTATGAAATCAATGATTTATGTTGCAGATAACAAGATTGTTATGGCATTAATCAGAGCAGACAAGACTTTTGAAGAAACAAAAGTTATGAACGCTGTTGGTGCTAATGAAATCAGAAGTGCTGCTCCTGCTGAACTAGAAGCAATTTTTGGTGCAAGCAAAGGTTTTGTAGGCCCTAAAGATATTGAACAGGTAAAAATCCCTGAAGAATATGAAGGTGAAAAAATTATCGTAGTAGCCGATCTTACTGCTCAAGATATGAAAAACTTTGTAATAGGTGCTAATGAAACAGACAAACACTTTGTCGGTGTAAATTGGTCTGATTTGAATGCTCCTATTTTTGCAGACATAAGACTTGTTGAAGCTGGCGAAAAATGTCCTGATTGCGGTGAACCTTTGTATGTAACAAAAGGTATTGAGGTTGGTAATATTTTTCAACTCGGTACAAAGTATTCAAAAGCAATGAACGCTGTTTATCTTGACGAAAACGGCAAAACGCAACCGTTTATAATGGGTTGTTACGGTATAGGTATTTCAAGAACTGCAGCTGCTGCTGTTGAACGTCACCACGATGAGTGGGGTATTAAATGGCCTATTTCGATTGCTCCTTATCATGTTGATATTGTTCCTGTTAATATTCAGGATGAATTGCAGATGAAAGTTGCAGAAGAGCTCTATGCACAACTTCTTGATAAAAAGGTTGAAGCAGTTTTGGATGACCGTGATGAACGTGCCGGTGTAAAATTCAAAGACGCAGATTTAATAGGTTTTCCATTCAGAATTACTGTTGGTAAAACTATCAACGAAGGTTTTGTGGAATTTAAAGTTAGAGAAACAGGCGAAGTCTTCAAAGTAAAACCTGAAGAAGCTGTTGAAAAAATTGTTGAATACGTAAAACCTTATATTAAATAACGTTACAAAATCTATATATAAGAAGGTGATTATGGCAAGTAATCACCTTCTTTGTTTTTGTATGGATGGATGAAATTACTCAACAATAAGTTTTTTATTGTTGTTTTCTTCTTTTTTCATTTTTGGTGCTTCTATTCTTAAAACACCGTGTTCAAGTTTTGCTTTTGTATTTTCTGTATCAATGTCTTCAGAGAAGTAAACTGTTCTTGAAAATTCACCGTATTGGAATTCTGATTTTTTATATGTTTTTGTGTTTTCTTCTTTTTCTTCTTCTTTTTTTGCATTGATTGTTATGTAAGATTTATCCATATCTATATCTAAATCTTCTTTTTTAACTCCGGGAAGTTCTGCTTTTATTTCAAAGCGGTCTTCTTTTTCTTTGATTTCTACAGGCATCATCAATTTATCTGCATCATCGGCATATCTGTAATCAGGATATAGATTGTCGAAGTTTTTGCTTAAAATTGAACTGATTTCGTCGTTAACTGATTTCAAAAAGCTGTCAGGTGTTTTCTTTATTAAAAATCTCATAATTAACTCCTTTCAATTTTTAATCTAGTGTCGTCTTTTCAATGTGTCGCTCACCTACACTTAACTTCGTTAAGTTTTGGAGACAGGCTCACCAGCATCGCCACAGCTCTGCTGTTCACTTTGTCAAAAAATTTGCTCACGTTCCTTATCGCAAATTTTTCTCGAACATTTTAATCTTCATTTCCTTCAACACCTACATTATTGCTCTGATTTTTATTTACCTTTCGTTTTTTAACAAAAATTTAACAATTAAGATTTTTGTAAAATTCTGTTAAAGATGTACAATGTTTTGAAAAAAGTTTTAAAAATATGTTTTTAAATAGTTAAAGCCATCAAAGAAGTGTAAAGAAGAATTCGTGACAAAAATTAGAACAGCAAGAATAGTGATGCCTTTAAGAGGTCTTCCCGTTTCGACAACAGCTATCAGAGCAGAAATTGCAGAAATAAGATATCAGGAACAAATTGGTCTTATTTCTAAAGAAGAAGCTGATATGAAAGTACAAATGTTAGAGGCTAAAATTGACGAGATTGAAAATTCTCCTGTAATGGAAACTCAACCTCAGCAAGTTGAATCAACACCTGATGATTCTTTGCCTGAATTTAATGAAGACTCGCAAAACGAGAGTGATGATGATACTTTGAGTAGTGATGATTATTTTTCACAACAAGCTCAAAATAACAGGGCTTTTCATAATATTTAGTTACCAATTTTTGTATTTGTAAATTCTTTCAAATGCTATTTTAGGATCTGTTGCTGCTATTTTAACTAATTGTCTTTTGGTTGGATTGATTATGCATAAGTTTTCACTGCAATTTTGTATAAGATAATTTTCAACACAGTCATTTGTTCCTGCTTTATTGCAGGTGACTAGAGTTGTATGCTCTTGTGGTGAAGGGTAGTATCTGTAAATGTATTTTAGTTCGGGATACTTGCTCATCATACTTTCTAAATCTGCCAAAAAAGCGTTGGATTCTGTGCAGTTTTCCAAATATGCATAGTAAATTATTTTTTGTCTTGAAGTTAAAAAGCCTGCTAAATTGTCACTGGTAAGAGTGTTTTTATAAATTCTCTCAGGGATATTGCTAACACCTTTTATTCCGATTTTCTTTTTTTGTAGAGCCTTTTTTTCTGCCTTTGTAAGTGGTCTGTCGGGTACAATGGTATTTCCGTTGCTGTTCACTGCATACAAAAATGCAACAATTATTATGAGTGCTATAAATTTGGCAAGAGAATGATTGCCTGATTTTACGGTCATTAAAACTACCCTGTTATTTAATACAGTACTATTTTGCCATACATAATTTTATTTATACAAATTGTAATAATTTCTTTACCAAACTATTTTTAACAGCGATAAAAAAATACTTTTTATGGTAGAGTGGTTGTGTGTGTCTTTTTGGCATTTACACAAAAAAGCTGACAGGATAGTGAAAGGAATTAAGATGAGTAAATTCAATTTGTTAGCATACATTCTGCCTCCGGAAGAAAAAGTTTTTTATTCACTTTTTGAAGAAAGTGCACAAGTTTGTCACGATGTAGCAACTTTATATAAAGATATAGTAACAAGTGCTTTGACTGATGAGCATGTTATTAATGCCAAAAGATTGAAACACAAAAGCAATGATTTATTAAAAGAAACTTTGCATCAGTTGAATGTCACTTTAATTACTCCTATTGATAGAGAAGATATTCAGTCTATTGCTTCTTTACTTAATAAAATTACTAAAAGAATTGTTAAAGCTTCATTAAACCTTAAAGTTTACAGACTTGGTACTTTTACTGAAAATATGCAAAAACAGGCACAAACATTGTATCAAGCAACAGAAGAATTGAAAATTATTATTCATAACTTTAAAAAATCAAGTTCTATAAAAGAAATGACAGAAACTAACCTGAAGATGAAAGAAATTGAATCTTATGGGGATGAAATCCACTATCACGCAATCGATGAGCTTTTCTCAGGCAAATATGATGCACTAACAGTTATCAAGTTGAGAGATATTCATAAAGATATCGAAAATGCTTTAGATAGCTGTTTTTCTGTATCAGATGCTGTTGTTAACGTTGTATTAAAACAAAGTTAACGGTTTTTAGTCGGATTAGTCGAGAGAAAGAGAATTATATGACAGTTTCAATAGTATTGTTAGTTCTGGTAATAGTCGGTGCGCTGGTATTTGAATATATTAACGGATTTCATGATGCGGCGAACGCAATTGCAACTGTAGTTTCTACTAAAGTTCTTACACCGAGACAGGCTGTTGTATATGGTGCAGTGTTGGAGTTTACAGGTGCTTTAACAGGTACTCACGTAGCCAAAACTATCGGTGCAGGTATCATTGATCCTTCTACAATCACATTGCATGTTATATTTTGTGCTTTGTGTGCAGCTATTATTTGGAACTTGATAACTTGGTTTTTTGGTCTACCTTCAAGTTCTTCTCACGCATTGATAGGTGGCTTGATTGGTGCTGCTGTTGTTAATGCCGGTTGGGGTTGTGTAAGATTTTTGGAGCTAGCTGATAAAGTTATTGCTCCAATGTTTATGGCTCCTTTAATCGGATTTTTTACAGGTTTGATTGTTATGGCAATTCTTTTAAGAATTTTTTATAAAGCTAATCCTGATAAAATTAACAGAAGATTTAGAAGATGCCAAATATTTTCTGCAGGTTTGATGGCGTTAAGCCACGGCTCAAATGATGCTCAAAAGACAATGGGTATTATTACTCTTGCACTTTTGGCAGGTGGAATTATAAAAGGTGGTTCTGACGGTTCGTTTGAGATACCTGTATATGTAATTCTTGCTTGTGCAACTGTTATGTGTTGCGGTGTTATGTCAGGCGGTTGGAAAATTATTAAAACCATGGGTAGCAAGATTATTAAATTAAAACCGATTAACGGTTTTGCTGCAGAATCTTCAGCTGCTTCAATTATCTTGTTAGCGTCTCATTTTGGTGTCCCACTAAGTACAACTCACGTAATCTCTACTGCTATTATGGGTGTTGGTACAACTTATAAAGCACATGCAGTAAAATGGGGTGTTATCGGAAATATCGTATGGGCTTGGGTTTTGACAATACCTGTTTGCATAATGATTTCCGGAACAATCTTTGCGTTGTATAAATTCTTTATTTTATAAAATTATTCGTCAAACCCATAAAGGGATACTCTGATATCTGCAATTTTGTGTTTAACAGTTTTTAATTTGGTTTTTAAGATGTGTGATAAAGCAAGTATATCTTGCTTTTTCACATTGTCATTGTCTAAATCAAGGTAATACAGTATGTTTGCAATACTCGAACAGTCTGAAATTTCTCCTGAAAGGACAGAGAGTTCTTTTCTTGTATTGATTTTTTGTGCTTGATGCATTTTTTTACCTTTATTAAGTTATTTAAATTGTTAATAGCAGTTTTATACTATTTATAGTCGTTTTACGCTGATATTTTACGATTAATCTTAATTAATGTCAACTATCCTGCAAAAAGTTAGAATAATAGCATAAAAGGGAGAAGTATATGACTATTAGAAATAAAATTAAAGCGTTGCTTGCCAGTGAAGATTTAACCATGAAAGCTGTCGCATATGAGCTTTCAAAAAGAAAAAACAAAAAAATTACCCTTGATACATTATCTAAAAAACTTGTTAAAGATACTATCAAGTACAGAGAAGTTGAAGAAATATTAGATGTGTTAGGTTATAAAATTACAATAGAAAAAATTTAAGAATAACTCACTAGGTGGGCTTGAATATTTATTTTAAAGTGATTTAATTAGCATGCAAATGCGAATTTTCTGCATTGTTGTTTTTTATTTTAACAAGGATATGTCTAATGCCAATATTACCCGTTTCTTCATTCAAAAGCGGTGCTAAAGTTTTTGGGAAATACCTCGATCAACCTGCGTTGGTTGAAAAATTATATGATGCTATGCCTGCAGTATTAACAGGGGCTGCAGTCGGATACGGTATGTATGACACAATGCAGGCTCCAAAAGAACAACGTAAAAAAAGAGCTGTAAAAAATACTTCGGTACTTGGCTTTACGGTTGCATCAGCGTTGCTTGCTACAAGAGGTTTGAAGATAAAAGGCAAACAAATTTTTGAAGGTATTATTGAACTGCCCGAAAAAGACAGTGAAGGTTTAAAAGAAGTTTTGCTAAAACCGCTAAGTCAAAAAGCCAAAGCAATGGTTGAAAGGGTAGAAGAAGATAAAGTTCTTAAATTTAAAGAAGTAAAAGAACTTATGCAAGAATTTAAAAATGATTTAAAAGATGAAAATCTTATATCAAAAGTTATTCCTGATGCAGAAAGCGAAGCACCTTTTGCAGATTTGTTAAAGCTTTCATGGCTTGGCTTAATACCTGTGTTAGGTGGTATAGCAGGAGGAGTTGTCGGGGATAAACTTGTTAAAGACGACTGGAAAAAACAGTTTCCTGACAAAGTAAAAGAAGGTACTTATCAATATCTTAATAACATCGCTCTTTGTAATGTAGGTGCAGGTCTTGGTGCTTTAACAATGAATGTATTGAATGTTAAATCTAAAACAGCAAGATTTGCTGCAATGATGACGGGTGTTTTAGGGGTTGGTCTTGTTGCAGGCAGCGCTATAGCGAACTTTATTGGTAAGAATTACATTAATCCTTTGTTTGATAAAAATAAAAAGGTTGAACATAAATCATTTAAAGAAATGGTAAAAAATCTTAATTCCGAAAGACATCCCGAAGCTTTAGACGTAAGTTTGCATCTTGATGATGTCGCTTCTGTAGGGTTTGTATCGGGGTTGAAGTGGATTGGTCCTGTTTTGCCTATGTTGTACTCAGTTTCTGCATACAGAGCAGGCATAGGTTACAGAAACGGGCGTGTTGAACCTTCAAAAACGGAAAAAGTTAACAATTAAAACTCTTGTATAAGTATTTTTTATAAAAGTATTAAGTTTTTTAAACAAAAGTATAAAATTTGCTGTTTTACTATAAAGTTTTTATTCGTGCATGCCGATAATAAATGTACGGAAGTTAATAGGATACAGCCATGACAAAAGAGAATTATAATAAAGAAGAAAACGGAGTATCGGTCTTTTCAAGAAGTGCAGAGCTATTAGGTGAAGATCCGTTAGAAGAGATTTTTGCGCTTAATTTGGGCGATTTTTTAACTGAACATTTGATATCCGATGAACTTGCACAAAAGATTAAACAACACGATTCAAAAGATAAAGCTGAAAGTTTGAAAAAACAGCTCAAGGAGCTTATTTCTATTTATTCAATAAACAATACTCTCAGCGTACTAGGTTTTACAAATAAAGAAGATTACGTTATCTACAATTCTATTGCCAAAACAATTGTGCAAATGATTGATGCAAAAGAGTGTCATATCTTTCTTGCCAATGAGTATGTAACAGGCATGGAATCTGATTCTACAGGTGTTGTTCTTGTAGGTTCTTCTATGAATACAGATGATGTTATTGATTGTGATAATCCTTCTTTAATAAAAATTATAATGCACTATGGCACAGAAAATACAGGTTTGATAATGCTTTTGCCTCAAGAAGGTAAGGAAATTTCTGAAGAATTTATTAAATTAATAAAGGTTACTTCAAAACTTTTTGCAATATCAATGATTTTGCAAAAACTTACTGATGAAACTTCTAAAGCAATGGAAGACGAAGGTGTAACAAGTTCTGAGCTTCAACATTATCGTGCTGAATTGACTGCGGTAATTGGTGATTTGGGTGAAGAACAACAAAACTTTGTAGAAATGCTGGCAAAAGCAGTTGATGCCAAGAGCGAATATCATAATAACCATTCTCAACGTGTTGCCGATATGGCCAAAATGATATGCGAGTACCTTGGTTTGAACGAAAAAACAAAAGATTTGATATATTATGCAGGTCTCTTGCAGAATATCGGTAAGATTACTCTGCCGGAAGAGTTGTTTAATAAGAAAGAAAAACTTTCCAAAGAAGATTGGGACGCTTTACAAAATCACCCTAATGTAGGGGTAAGTTTACTTATGAGTATTAACTTCCTTGCTGAAGTTATTCCTTATATTCACTATCACAAAGAACGATGGGATGGTCGAGGTGAGCCGGAAGGTTTGCGTGGTCACAGTATTCCGCTCGGCTCAAGAATCATTGCACTGGCTGATGCCTATTGTGCTTTAACAGAAAACAGACCATACCGTGATGCGATGAGCAATGAAAAAGCCTTGCAGATTGTTAAAGAAGAATCTGAAAGCAAATGGGATCCTGCTCTGGTAAATGCATTGGAATGTTTGCTTTCCAGATAAGGTATCTCTGTTAGAGATGAGCGAAAAATGATAAAAAGAATTTTAGCAATAATACTTGTGCTGGTGTTGATTACGCCAATGAGTTCATTTGCTGCTGCTAAAAAAAAGAAAGTCAGCTATGTGAACTTGACATACGAGACTGATGACAATTTTGTCATAAAATCTAAACTTTACTATCCTAATCAAAAGGCCGCAGTCTATCCTGTTGTTGTGTTTTTACATTCAATAGGGTATTCCAGCGAGTATTGGGGTAATATAACTCAAGATTTTCTTAAATCAGGAATTGCTGTTTTGGTTATTGATTTAAGAGGCCATGGGCAAAGTGTTTATGATTCTGATTTTAGAATTCGTTCTTGGAGATATTACTCTAATAAACAATTTGCAAAATATCCTAAAGATATATCAGATATTTTAAAATATCTTGCAAGCAATTATAAAGATATTTCAACAACAAAATACGCAATAATAGGTGCTGATATCGGTGCTAATACTGCAGTACTTGTAAGTGAAAAAATGGTAAACAAGCCTAAAGCCTTGGTTCTTATGTCTCCGACAAGTAATTTTAAGGGGCTTTATATTCCTATTTCCATGACAAATTTGGGTAAAATCCCTATAATGACTATCGTTAGTAACAAAGATATTTATTCTAAAAAAGAAGCTACTACTTTGAAAAAATTTGCACAAGCAGAATACAATCTCAAAGTATATCCTGTTGGTGGAATGGGTATGTTAATGCTTAAATCAAATCCTTCTATGAGCAAGGATATTTTAGATTGGGTCTTGCCAAAAATTAAATAGCAATTTTATTTTTTCACGCAATTTATAGTACGTGATGAAAATAAGTTCTAACTGCAATTTTAATTATAAAGTTCAAAACTCCGGATTATCACACCAATCTTTTAGGGGGTATGATGCACGCCCGTTAAAGGCTGTTGTAATGACTGTTTGTGATGACCCTAATGCTTTTGATGTTGTAAAACAAGTTTCACAAATCGGTAAAAAAGACGGTTTTGAAGTTTATTTTGCTCATTCATCAAATAAAATTTATCGTAGTTTAAATGCGATTAAGAAATTTTTTACCGAAAAATACGGTGGTTATTGCAAATGGGTACAAGATGTTTTTTGTGTGACGCCTAATGATGCTGTGGTTTCTTCTCACTTTCCTGCAGATGAAGAATTGGCTGTTCTAACTTCTAAATTTTTGAATAAAAAATATCAAAAACTTAACGATATAGTAGAAGGCGGCAATAAATTTTTTGTTAAAAACGGTGACAAACAAGAACTTTTGCTTGGAAGCAATGAAAAATCTCTCGGTGATGTTGATTTTTTAAAAAAGATGTACGGAGTATCAGATGTACATTTTATTCCGCAAGCTGATTATCATTTGGATTTGTTTATTCGTCCGTTAAAGAACAAGCAGGTTTTAGTTGCTGATGACAAATTGATGATTAAAGAGTTAAAAAATGCTTTATCTAATATAGAAAAATGTAAAAAGTCTCTATCAGATACCAAAGAAATACAAAAATTGGAAGAAACCAAAAAAGAGATAGAAAAAGTTTTAAAAGATTTTAAAAATGAAGTAAAAATCTCTCAAAATCCTACTGTCGATGAAGTTTCAGAATCTTTAAAAAAAGCAGGTTATGAGCCTGTCAGAGTTCCGGGGAGACTCTATTATGTAATTCCTAACAAAGGGGCTGATGATTTGGCTTCTCGACTAAATTATCTCAATGCTGTTGTACACGAAAAAAATGACGGCACATTAACTTTTATAACCAACAAATCAGCTCTTAATGAAAAATGTCATATTACTCCAGAGATTTCTGAAAAAATAGATTTTGATTTTGAAAAAGTTTTTGTTAAATACTTAAAACCCTATGTTAACGCTGATGATGTGCATTTTATTTCAGGAAAAGAAAACTATATTGCTGATGTTTTAGAAAATCAAAGCGGTGGCATACATTGTATGTGTACAGAGATTCCTCGATAAAATCTTCGATGCACATGACTTTTTAAAAAAAATCATTAATTTATAGGAGTAGATTTTATCCTCTAAATGTATGAAAATTAACTGAAATCGTGCATTTGGAGTTAACTTCTACCGTAATTGATAGTATAATCTAAATGAGGCAGGAAAAAACTATAGATGGATTTTCAAAAGATACTCGAAAACAAGCCATTACTGTATGGGATAATAGGGGGACTCGTAGTCGTTCTTGCACTGTTTATAACAGTTGGCATTGTTGTGTCTTCAAATAATTCAGGAGCCCCAAAAGCAGTTAAAGAAAAAGTTATTGACCAGCCTCTTGACCTTTTAACTACTGATAATCTTGGTAAAGCTATAGAAATACAAGCACTTCTTGCAAGAGAAGGTATTACTGTTGAAAGACGTGCTGACGGTCAAAAATCTGTTTTGTATTTGAGAAAATATACTATGACTCAAAGAGACAGAGCTTTGCTTGCTATTGTTAAAAGCGGACTTGTTGACCAAAATATCGGGTTAGAGATTTTTGATAAAGGCGACTTCACTTCTACAAAAGAAGATAAAAGAATTCGTCTTACTCGTGCAATTAACGGTGAATTGTCTCGTTTAATCAGAAAAATTCCTCCTATAGAAAACGCCTCTGTATTTGTTTCTATTCCTGAGCAGGTAATGTTTGAACAAGACCAAAAACCGATTACAGCAACAGTTCAAATCGTTATGCCAAGCGGTGAAAAGCTTGATAATATGAAAGTTAAAGCAATAAGAAACTTGTTGCTAGGTTCTGTAAATGGTTTGGAAGCAGAAAATATTTCTATTACAGATACAAACGGAAACGTTTATGATTCAATAGCATCTGCTGACGATGATATGCTTGCAAAACTTGAAGAAAATGACCAGTATATGCAAGCAAAAGTTAAAACTCAGCTTGATAAATTAATCGGAAAAGGCAACTATGCGGTTACTGTCAGCACATATTTAAGACAGTCACCAATGCAAAAAGATGCTATTGACTTTGATCCTACAAAGAAAACCTCTTTAACAGAACAAACATTCTCTGAAGGTTTGGGTGACCAGACAAGAGATACAAATAAAGGTATAAGTGCAGTTAGTGTTTACCTGCCAAACGGCTTGCCTGCCAACAATGCTGACTCTGCACAAAACAGAAGCTACTCAAGAACAGCAAGAGAATCTCAATACGGTGTACCAAAAATACAAACAAGTGAGCTTGTTAAACCGGGTACTATAGAAGATATCTCTATTGCAGTTACTCTCGAAGAAAGTGCAATTCCTGCCAATATGACACTTGAAGAGTTAAAGGTTTTAATTGCAAAAGCAGCTTCTCCTAAAGCAAAACCTGAAAATGTAGAAATTGCATTCTCTGATTCTGTTGACCCATTCTTAGCCGGTGACAAACCTGAATCATTACCAAAACCTGATTCTACAGGTAACCCTTGGTGGATTGCAATTGCTTTGATTTTAATAGGTCTTGGCGTTGGGCTTAAGTTCTTGTCTGATAGAGTTAAATCTGCTCAAGAAAAACAAAAAGAAGAAATTGAAATGCTCAGAGAAAAAACAAAAGACCAAGAAAAACAAATCAGAGATGTTAACCTAAAAGCTGCAGAGCTTATCGAAAGACAAACTCAACTTGCTCAAGGTATGCTTGAACAAAAACAAAGAGCTCAATCTATACCTGAGTTAAACTCTACATTGTCTGATATAGCTGCTGAGCTTGAAGGACTTGATAACGAGGATGTTGCTGACCACGTTAAAAGCTGGATAGAACGCAATTAGATAACAAAACTAATTAAAAAAATACAAAAGTATTTAAACTATTAAAACTACAAACAGGGGGAGAATAAATTGCCAATAGAAGGATTTGATTATAAAGCGTTTGCCAAAAACCTGGCTGAACAGGTTGGCCCTGCTTTGCCTCCGGATTTGATTGATGCCGACAGGCAGTACATTATAAATATCGTTCACAATTTTTGTTACATGGCAGGTGAGGCACTTGCTAACGATACGACAATAAATTTTAATGCGGATCAGGCATGTATTGTTACTCAATTTATTGGAGAATGGGCTTTTCATAAGGCTATTGATATTATCAGAAGCCAAATTGACCCTCAGTTTAGAGATGGGATTCTTCAAAAAATTGCGTTTACTGTATTTGAAATTGCAAAAACTGCAACCATAAAAAATATGCCGCAGGCTGATATGATTGCTGTTGTTGAGTTTCAGGTTAAAAAAGCTTATAACGAAGCTCTTGAAGAATTAAAAAGCAGAGGCGTTTTAAACGATGCCCAAGTTGCAGAAGCTTTAAGCCATTCAAATATAGATGAAATGGCTCAGCAAGCTGCACAAGAAGAGGCTCAACAACAAGAACAAGCCCAAAATGCAGGTGCTCAACAGCCTGTTGCTAACAATGATTATGCTAATCAGATTAGTGATAACAAAATACTTAAGCTTGCCACTTTTGCGATTGTATTGAAGCATCTTCCGCCTGATAAAAGACAAGGGCTTTTAGAAAGATTTAATGAAAACGATGCTGCTATTTTAAGAGATTATGCATCGATGGAGGATTTAGAAACAAAACTTGATCCAAATATTGTGGCGAAAGGTTTAAAAGAAATCAAAAATTCTTTACCAAAATCAAAAAAAATTAATCCGGCCAGAGTTAACCAAAAATTATATAATATTGTAAAAAGTTCGGCCATTTCAAAAATTTCTAATATTATGGGAAAAGAAAGAAAAGCCTTAAGGGATTATGTTGCTAATGTCGCTTCAGGCAATAAAAACTCACCAATAACACCGCGTATTGCCGATATAATCTGCAATCACTTGGAAGAAAAACTTACACGTTAATAAAACCTGCAGGAAATGTTAACGGATGATTATAAAAAAATACAACCAAAGAAAAATCACAAAACCTCAAATAAAAGAAACACCACCTGTCCAAGAAGTTGAACAGGAAGTTGTTGTGCAGCCTCAAAATGAGCCCGAACAACAACAGGTTGTGGAAGAACAACCTCAAGAGCCTGAGCCTAAAGAGGATAAGGCAGATATTTTTGCGGGCTTTAATTTTGATGAAATAGAGTTCAATCAAAGAGCAGAAAGACGTCGTGGTGATAGAAGAAGAGGCTATCGTCGTATTGATGACAGAAATTTAATTTCTCGTGCGCAACAAGAGGCAATAATGATTAAAGAACAAGCCTCTAAAGAAGGTTATGAAAAAGGGCTTGTAGAAGCTCATTCTTCTGTAAAAACTCTTAAAAATGCTATTGAAGAATTTTTCTCATACAAAGATAAAGTTTATCAAAAAGTGTCGGAAGATATTTTAGATATATCGTTAAAAGTTGCGGAAAAAATTATCAAAAGAGAGGTTCAAAGCGACAGGACAGTACTTGATTCGATTGTTAACGACGCATTAAAAAGTCTTGCTAAAGATGAAAATAAAATTATACTTAAAGTAAATCCAACCGATGTTGAATATACAAAAGATATTGTTCCAAACCTTTTGTCATCAGGTCAATTTGAAGCTAAAATTTATGTATCAGGTGACAAAGATGTTGAAGAAGGTTCTGCTGTTATTGAAACATCAAATGGTATTATCGATGCAAATATAAAAACTCAGTTGGAACTTATAAAGGAGGCATTTAAACAAATCTGATGGCAGGAGCACAAGGTTCATCAAATACAGTAAGTGAATTAGCATTAGCGATATTTGTTGTAGCGCTGATACTTATCCTGCTTATAGAAGTGCCTACTTGGATTATCAACTTTTCGATATCTTTGAATATTACGTTGGGTATTGTTCTTTTGATGATATCCTTGTATATTCAAAAGCCTTTAGAATTGGCAGCTTTTCCATCTATTATTCTTATCGGTACGATGTTTCGTTTGGTATTGGGTATTGCTTCAACAAGGTTAATTTTGGCAAAAGGCGAAGCTGGTGAGGTAATCCACGCATTTGGTACGTTCGTAACCGGTGGTAACATGGTTGTAGGTGGTGTAATCTTTATTATCATTACGATTGTACAATTTATGGTAATTACAAAAGGTGCGGAACGTATCGCTGAGGTATCTGCAAGGTTTGCATTGGACGCTATGCCTGGTAAGCAAATGACTATCGACGCGGATTTTAACGCTGGTTTGATATCTCCCGACGAAGCTGTAAAAAGACGTGAAGACTTGCAAAGAGAATCTGCATTATTCGGTTCTATGGATGGTGCGATGAAGTTTGTAAAAGGTGATACTATGGCCGGTATCATCATTGTAATCATCAACATTATCGGTGGTTTGTGTATCGGTATGTTGCAACAAGGTATGCCTGCAGCTGATGCTGTTGCTAAATATACAATTCTTACAATCGGTGACGGTTTGTCCTCTCAGGTTCCGTCATTGTTAATGGCGATTTCAGCAGGTATCGTTATGACACGTGCTTCTGCCGCAAGTCCAAGCTTGGCTACTGATGTTGCCGGTCAAATTTTAAGTAAACCGATGAGTTTGTTTTGTGCGGTTGGTTTCTTGCTGTTGATTGCAGTAACAAGCCATTGGACAGGCTTGCCTTGGCTTCCGTTTACAATCTTTGCGATAATTATTACTATTGCTGCTTTCTCAGTTCTTGTTAACCAAGATGTTCAAGCTCAGTTGGGTCAGTTAGAAAATGTTAAGCAAAACATGCAAGACCTTGTTAACCCTAACAAAATGTATGAACGTTTGGGTGTTGACGTATTGAGTTTGCAGGTAGGTTCAGGCTTGTTACCTATTGCTGATCCTGATCAGGAAGGTCAATTGCTTGCTAAGATTGCTGCTTTGCGTCAACGTGTAACAGATGAACTCGGTTATATCATACCAAACATAAGAATTATGGACTCATCGGCACTTGATGCTAACGAGTATTTGATTTCAATACGTGGTAACAAAGTTGCAACAGGTTTTGTTTACCCTGGTAAGCTCATGGTTATTGCCGATCAGTGGGATTCTACCGGCAAGCCAACTCCTGCTGATACTATTGTAAATATTGACCCTACATATCAGGCTCAAGCTTATTGGGTTGATCCGTCACAGATTGATGAAAATGATCATCTCACAGCGGTTGATTCTGTTGATGTAATTGTTACTCACCTTCAAGAGTGTGTAAGAAAATACGTTGATGAGGTTATGACAAAAACTGACGTTCTTAAACTTATGGAACTTGTTAAATCTCAAGACCCGACACTTGTTAACGACCTTATTCCTACAATTATTTCAACAAGTGACTTGAGAAAAATATTTGTTAACCTTATCAGAGAAAAAGTTTCTATCAAAGATATTATCTTTATTTTTGAAAGACTTTGCGACTATGCAAGATTTTCTAAAGAACCTGATATCCTTTCTGAACGTATCAGAGCGGCACTCGGTCGTCAGATTTGTTTGTCTAACTGTACGGAAGATAAAGTTCTTTATGCGCTTACTCTTTCAAGTGAGTGGGAAAAAACTCTTGATGACAGCTGTCAAAGAACAGAGCTTGGCACAATGTTCTTGTTAAACCCTATGCAGGTTCAAGAGCTTATTGAAACAACCGCTTCAACCCTTATGAGAGCACACCAGACAGTGGGCAGACAGCCTGTAATCTTGTGTTCTCCAAGAATCAGATTGCCTTTGTATCAGTTGCTTGAAAGACATATTCCAACAATCGTTGTTATCTCTTACAGTGAATTAATCACAGATATTAAGGTAGAAGCTGTTGATACAATCGGCGAAATGTATTCAACTGATTATCAATAATAAAGAAGGATGTTATGCTACGTCAATCTACAGAACGCTCAATTGAATATATGAAAAAAAGAGCCTATGAAATAATAGACTCTACTCCGATGTATCAATACAAAGGTTCTGTGTCAAAGCTTTTGGGTCTGACGGTTGAAGTTAAATTACCCGGGTTAAAAATA
The DNA here is from genome assembly GCA_944326515.1 of Candidatus Gastranaerophilales bacterium. Classification (GTDB taxonomy): domain Bacteria; phylum Cyanobacteriota; class Vampirovibrionia; order Gastranaerophilales; family Gastranaerophilaceae; genus Limenecus. The sequence continues at coordinate 127,673 of CALVEI010000001.1, forward strand.
GGTGATTTGTGTTTTATAGAAACTTATAACGGTGAAAAAAAACCTGCAGAGGTAGTTGCTTTTAAAGGTGATACGGCACAGTTGCTGTTGTTATATGATGGCGCAGGAATAGGACAGGGAAGTCTTGTACAAACTGTTGGTACGCCTATTATGCTGCCTGTTGGTGATTTTTTATTGGGACGATTAATCAGCCCTATGGGAGAACCTATTGACGGCAAACCGTTAGATACTTCAAACGCAACTTTTGTATCAATTGATGGGCCTGCTCCAAGCCCTTTTGACAGACCGATTATTAATACAATGTTTTCAACGGGTGTTAGAGCAATAGATGCTACTTTAACAATGGGTGCAGGTCAACGTATGGGTCTGTTTGCAGGTTCCGGGGTTGGTAAAAGTACCATGTTAGGTATGATTGCTCGAAATTCTGATGCGGATGTTAACGTTGTTGCACTGATTGGAGAACGTGGAAGAGAGGTAAAAGAGTTTATCGAGGATTCTCTTGGCGAAGAAGGTATGAGGAAATCTGTTCTTGTATGTTCAACAGGTGACCAGCCTCCGTTGATTCGTCAAAAATGTTTACAGGCAGCTACTTCAGTTTGTGAATATTTTAGAGATCAAGGCAAAAAAGTTTTTCTTATGACAGATACTGTTACACGTTGCGCAATGGCAGGTCGTGAGGTTGGGTTGTCAATCGGAGAACCACCTACAATGAAAGGTTACCCGCCTTCTATATTCTCTTGGCTTCAAAAAGTATTAGAGCGTGCGGGTAACAGTCCAAAAGGTTCGATTACAGCTCTTTATACGGTACTTATGGAAGGTGATGATATTAACGACCCTATCGTTGATACGGTGCGTGGTATCACAGACGGGCACATTTTCTTAAGCCGTAAAGTTGCTGAGATGAACCATTATCCTGCTATTGATATTTTGGGAAGTATTTCGCGTCTTATGTCGGCTATTGCTTCGCCTGAGCATAAAGAAGCAGCTGCAAAGATGCGTAGAGCTATGGCTTTGTATCGTGAAAACAAAGACTTGATTGATGTAGGTATGTACGTTGCAGGTTCTAACCCGAGGTTGGATATTGCAATCGAGATGATGCCTCAGATAAACGCTTTTTTACAACAGCGTGTTTCTGATTCGGTATCTATGGAAACAACTATCAGCACTCTTATTCAGATGATGTCACCTGTGGATATTTAGCAAATTATTTGAACATAGATGTTTCTTGCTCGAGGTTTGTTGTCAAAATCTATGAGCACAATTTGCTGCCAAGTGCCTAGCAGCAATGCGCCTTCTATCAACGGTATTGTTACGGAACTTCCTATCATAGCTGCACGGATATGTGCGTAGCCGTTGCCGTCGTGCCAAGTATCGTCGTGGTGATATTGCTTGTTCATTGGCGCAATTTCATCTAATATTGCAGGTAAGTCTTTTATCAACCCTGGTTCGTATTCTATTGTTGTTATTGATGCGGTGCTACCGGGCAGTGCAACAACTACGTTAGCTTCCTTGATATTATGCTTGTAAACAGCTGATTTAACTTTTTCTGTTATGTCGATAATATCAGTGAATCCGTGAGTATTAATCAGAAAATGTTCAGTATAAACCGTCATTTTGGCTACCTATTTAATTTCCCCTGTGTATTTGAAAGAAGACATGTCTTTTACTCTTATTGCAAAGTAAGGCATAGATTTGTCTTTTTCTTTCATGAATAATACAAAAGTATCGTTAAAGAAGAAGTTTCTGCCATTTTCTGCCACCATAATAGGCATAGACATTGTCATTATGTTCATAACAGCTTCGCTTTTAAGTTTTACGCCTTTGTTGTTCATGTTGAATTGAACGGTTTGTAATGCTTTATCGATATAGAGTCTGTCAGTATTTGCGATTTCTTTACCGCATAATACGTCGTATGATGCGTCTTGTTTGATACTCATGTAAGGAACTTTTAATTGGTCGCCTGCGACAAAAGCTTTGTTACCTTTGAATTTTTTAGATTTTTGTTCAAGGATGTTATATAAAGATAAGAAATCTTTTTTAGTATTTGTTCTGTAAAGAATAACCTCGTCTTTATCAGAATCAAGAGCAACGGCGTAGTCAAAAGGATTGTTGTAGAAAAGAACATGAACTTTATCATATAAAGTATCTCTGCTTTTTTTATCTATTCCAAAGTATGGAATTTGTTCTTGAGAATTTGCAAATGTGCCATTTTCGAGCATATCAAATCTGGATTGGAAATCGAAGTTTTTAATCAGCATTGCATAAAAAAGATAAGCCTTATCAGGATGTGTCCAATCGATTTTGTCTAAAAGGTCACTTTTTTCATTGAATTTTTGCATAATAGCATCTTCGATTTGTTTTTTGAATTCGAGATCTGTTTTTCCGTATGCTGTGTAATAAGAGTCTTCTGAAAGCATAGATTTTTTAAATTCTTGTTTGTTCAAAAGATCGGCTAATGGTGATTTATAACGTTTGAATATTATTGGTCCTTTCACAATGTTGTCAGAAAATTCGTTCCATACCATTTGAAAAGTGCCTACCCAAAGATAATTTTGTTCAACAGGTTTTTGAGATATTGCAGCAAGCATTTCGACTTTAGAGTCTTGAGCTTTAGCTATGCAAAAACTGCTTGCAAGTATTATTGAAAATATCGCTGTTAATAATTTTTTCATATTAATTCTATCCTCTTTTAATTATTTGTATATTAGTATAAATCAAAAATGAAAAACTTAAAGTTAGAATTAGGCAATTTTGAGATACAAAAATACTTTATATAAACAGGTTAGTTTATATAGGTTATTTTATGTTAAATGTTGCAAAGAGCGTTTATGCTTTAGGACGTACTGTTTATAAAACAAAAACTGCTGGTGCTCAAGCAGGTACTATGTTTGATGCCTTTTGTAAAACTATGGGTAGTTCAAATGTTTCAAGACAAAGCGCAAGACAAATTTTTAATGAAACATATAAAAAATCTGATGATTTAAAAAATATAGCAAATGAAATCCTTAAAAATTCAGGCGCAAATGCAACAGTAACAGTGCGTGTTAAAGGGGTTGATTCTACTGCAAGCAAAATTCAAAAAAACTTTGCAAGTTTTGATAAAAAAGGATACGAAAATTCACGTGGACAAATTCATGAAGTTATTTTGGGTGATGGAACAAAAGAGCTTGTAGGTGATTCTTACGGGTTTAGATATATTTTACAAAGTGAAAAAACAGGCGCAAAAGACAATTCTATACGTATATATGAGAGCATTTTAAACGCTCAAAAACAAAATAAAAAATCTTTTGAATTAACTTGTTTTGAAGATTATTACGGCAAGGGTATTAAACCTTACGGCAATGAAGCTATTAGAGATAAATATGCAGAGTTGCAATATAGAACATCTTTGGGAAAAGTGAAAGAAACCATTGCAACATTCACTGAAAAGCCTTCAGGTTACACAAGAACAAACATTAATGGAAAAATAAATGGCGTTAATGCAGAAATTCAGGTAGGCGGTATTTATACTACAAAATGGGGTGATGTTGAACACATTTTGTATGATATGAGACAGGGCAAACCTCTTGATATGTCCAAATATACAGAAGAACAAAAAGAACTTGCTTTAAAAATTGAGAAAGCATATAAAGAAGTTTTGGAAAGAAAAACATGTAATACTTCTGAAAACTTTAATAAAAATTATTTAAACAAACTTTGGGATTCATTCAGAAATGCTGAAGCTAATAATCTTAAAGAACCTGTATATCCTAAGTTCCCTGAAGGTTATCCAGAGATTTTAAAAATCGAAAACCTTTTAAAACTTGCTCATGATTAATATATGTTACAATTTGTAGCAGTAATGGAAAAAAATATATTTACAGGTATTAAAATAATCATAAAATAAGGAATTTGAACATGGATAATATGCAAATAAAAGACAGTTCTGTAAACTTTAAAGCCACACCTAAAGAAATTAAAAGCATAGAAAAAGCTTGTGCAAATCTTGCTAAAAGTAATCTTGGTGTTGTGCAAAAGGAATCTGTTGATATTGCAGAAATAGGTAATAAAGCATATATTTCAAGTGTTCAAAAAGGTGGCACGACGCTTGTTAAAGTTGAGTTGAAAAATGATCAAGGCGCAAACGCTTACACTTTAATCAATACAGGCTCTGCAGAAAATACAAAGAAATTTTTAAATATGCCAAAAAGTGTAAACAAATTGGCAGAAATAATAGATTCTCTTAAAGAATCAGTCAAAAGAGCTACAGAAAGAGAGTCTTATTTAGACTAAATTACTTTTTAACAGGTGTAGTTGCCAGTCTTGGTGTAGGCACAAAAGATGCGTTTGTTAGCTCTTTATCTTTACGTTTGAACCAAAGAAATTTTTTCTTTTTCTTTTCTTGTTCTACGTGTTTAGCAGGCACGCTTTCTTGAGATAGTGTTGTTTGAGATGGAGTGCTTGGCGTAAAAGCGTTTGTCAGCAAGACATCTGTATATTTTTTATCCAAATGAGCAAAGTCAAACAATACTATACCTGATGTTTTTAGTTTTCTGCTTTCATGAAGCTGTCTCAACAAGTCGTCAGGATTTCCATTCATAAATGCCACGAATAAACCGGGGTATATTTTTGTGTTTGGTTTTGAGTTTAGTCTTATGTCATTTATTAAATAAACGGCTGTATCTTTGTCGCAGGTCAATATCAGCGGAGTAAAACCGTTTATGTAATTGTTATCAGACCAAGTTTTCCAGTCTTGCATTTTGACTTCCATACTTTTGTATCTATCAGGGAAGATAACCGCTGTTAAAGGAATATTGTATTTTGATGTAAGTTGTTTTGCTTTAAATACAAAGCTTGTTACTTTGTTTTGTCTGTATTTAGCCCAGGCGTTCCACATTTCGGTTCCGTATTTTACATCGACAGGGTCAACATTCATTGCGTTTTTAAATTCGTTTCTGGCGTATTCTGTATAACCCCAGTTAGAAAGTTCGTAGCCTGAGAATTTTGCACTGATACTTTGCGGATATCTTATGTAATCAAGATTTATGCCGTCAGGTTTGTATCTTGTAATTATTTCTTCAAGTAATGTAAGTAAATAAGTTTGTACTTCAGGGTTGGCAGGATCTATAAAATATCCGTTATGTTCTGACAAAGAAGCAACAGGAGTGGGTGAATTGTACTTCATCTTTGTGACGTTTGCCCAATGAGGGTAAACTGCTATTACGTTCATTGGGTTGTTCATTGGGTTTTCAGGCCCTGCGTAGTACGTTTCAAACCATATATAAATTTTTAAGCCTCGTTTATGTGCTTGTGTAACCCATACTTCTAACGGGTCAAAGCCAATAAATTCTGGACGTTGAGGTTGTACGCCGTAACGTGCAAGTGTTTCTGAAGGGAAGATGGTTTTTCCTTGATAGTATGTTTCTAAAAATACCGTTTCAATTCCGTATTTTTTGACTTTATCAAGAGTTTTAGCAATTTCTTCAGGAGATTTTTCCGTAGGTCTTAACCATACTCCTTTGAATTCATCTTTGTAGTATGGCAAAGCATATTGCATTGCTTTGTTTGCAGAATTTATCGCCATTGATGAATATTTTTGAGTGTCGTTAGGATGTTTATTTGCTCGTTTTAAGTTGTCTAACGCTTTAGTTATATAACCATGCGCTACCGAATCATCGTAATAAATGTCGTTATCTTTGTAATAACGCATCATCTGGTCAATTTCTTTAATTTTTTCTTTTGTTGCATAGATAAAACTGTCGTTTGTCAGGTATGCAGTTATTGTCATGCTTTTATAATCGATATGGATTTTTGTTCCAACAGTGAGGTTTAAATTCATCCAGTTTTTTGCTTTACCGTGGCCGCTTATTACATAACCGCCTTTAGGTATTATAGAGTCGGCACCGCTTATTCTTACAACGGTTCCGTTTACTACAATAGCTTCTGCGCCAAACTCGTTAGTTCCTGTTCTTGCGCCGTTTCGGTGGGTGTAAATTACAAGCTGGTTTGCCCCTCTTCCACCAGGATGAAAATCACCGTTTTTTGCTACTCCAAGTTTTGGATCTATGGCACTGATTTTAAAAGAAGACTCAGACAGTATTCCTTCAGGAATTGGGACACCGGCTGAAAAAACCTCTTCTATTTGTTCTTTCGTGCTTTTGGATTCTTTGTCCCAAAAAGCGGCATTAGCTGCTAGGCTGTTTAGCAACAGGCATGTGGTGATTGCAACTATTGAAAATTTTGTAGATAAATTTTTCATAAGCTTATTAAAATTATATAGTCGACATCAGACTTATCGACATTTTTTAGAATAACTTTATTAATAAATAATTAAAATCAACTAATTAGAGCATATTTTGTATTATCATGAGGATATCTAAAAATAATAACAACGGAGTCGTTATAAAAATATGGAATATAAAGATTATTATGAGATTTTAGGTGTAAAAAGAGATGCCACTCAAGCAGAGGTTAAGTCTGCATACAGAAAATTGGCAAAAAAATATCACCCTGATGTAAATAAAACTCCTGAAGCTTCTGCAAAGTTTAAAGATATAAATGAAGCGTTTGAAGTTTTATCAGACAAAGATAAAAGAGCTCGATACGATAGCCTTGGTGCCAACTGGCAAGCAGGGGCAAATTATACACCTCCTCCTGGATTTGAAAACTTTAATTTTGGCGGTGGCCCTGGCGGTTATCAGTATAGTTCTTCAGGTATTAATTTTGAAGATTTAGGCGGATTTTCTGACTTCTTCAATAGTCTTTTTGGCGGTGGCTTTTCTGCTGGCGGAGCTTCTCGCTCAAGAGGCGGTGCCGGTTCTTTTTATGAAGATTTAGGCGGAGGTTTTTCTTCTCGTGCTGGCAGAACTTCTGCAAAGCAACAAAAACCTTCTGTTGATTTGAATATGACTCAAGAAATTAAAGTCAGTGCAAAAGATATATTTAACCAAAGACCTGTAAGCGTAAAAATAAATAATCTTGAAAAATGTACAAATTGTTCGGGTGTCGGTTCAATGTGCAGTCAATGTCACGGTACTGGCTTTGTTACTTTTTCAAAAACTTTGAATGTTAAAATACCCCTTGAAGTTAAAGAAGGACAAAAAATCAGACTTAAAGGCGAAGGAAAATCAGCTTCTAACGGAATGAAAGGTGATTTGTTCCTTGTTGTAAAATTTGCGGATAAAGACTACACAATCAACGGTACTGATTTGACAAAGGTTGTTGATGTAACTCCGGCAGAGGCTGTTGTTGGTACAAAAAAAGAAATCCAAACTTTGCACGGTAATATCAATATTAAAATCCCTCCAAGAACTTCAGGCGGGGCGGTTTTAAGGTTGAAAGAACTTGGCTTGCCTAAAAAATCAGGCGGATATGGTAATTTGAACGTTAAGATAAACCTTGCTGTGCCCAAAGATTTAACTGATGAACAGGTTAAACTATACGAGCGTTTGTTGGCTATTGAATCTAACAAATAATAATGACAAAATGATTTGTTACTTTCTATATTTTAATTTATAAGTTAAAATAATAGCTAGAAAAGACTTGTGGGGTAGATTATATGCAAAATACCATTGATACAATTTATAACAGAAGAAGTGTAAGAAAATATCTTGATAAAGATGTAAATCCTGATTTGGTGGATGAAATTTTAAGAGCAGCGATGTTTGCTCCATCGGGTTGCAACAAACAGCCTTGGCATTTTGTTGTTTTTAATGAAAAAGAAATCATCAAACAGATTAAAGATATGCACCCTTATGCTAACGCTTTAGAAACAGCACCTGTTTGTATAATGGTATGCGGGGATACTCAAAAAGAAATGGCAGAAGGCTTTTATCAGGTAGATTGTTCTGCAGCTATAGAAAATATGATTTTAGCAGCAAAAGCTCTTGGTTTAGATACTTGCTGGATGGGTATTTATCCTTGGAAAGATGTTATGGCTGCTTTTAGTCAAAAGTTTGCTTTGCCTGAGCATGTTAAACCTTTTGCTCTTATTTCATTAGGTTATAGCGACGTAAAAAAAGAACGTCCAAAACGTTATGACTCTGCAAGAATACACTACAATAAATGGTAATATTAAAAAGAAACGATAATAACAAAATGACAGAAACTAAAAAATACTCAGGGATTATATTTGATTTTAACGGAACTCTTTTTTGGGATTCTAAAAAACATCTTGAAGCTTGGAGAGAATACTCAAAGACTTTAAGAGGTCACGCATTTACTGATGAAGAAATGCAAAAATATATGTTTGGTAGAACAAACGAGGATATTGTAAAGTATCTAATTGGCAGACAGCCTGAAAAAGAGCTTGTTATAAAATGTCAAACAGAGAAAGAAGCTATTTATAGAGAAATGTGTGCTAAAGACCCTGAAGGTTTTAAGCTTGCAAAAGGTGCAGAGGCTTTTTTGGATTACCTTTGTGAAAACGAAATACCTCACACAATAGCAACCATGAGCGAAGAGGTTAACGTTAAATTTTTTATTAAGGGGTTTAAATTAGACAGATGGTTTGATATTGATAAAATCGTTTTTGATGACGGCAAAATCAAGGGTAAACCAGAACCCGATATATATTTAAAAGCGGCAGAAAATTTAGGATTAAATCCTAAAGATTGTATTGTTATAGAAGATGCTGTTTCGGGCATAGAATCGGCTTATAGAGCTGGTATAGGTAAGATTGTCGCTATAGAATCTATGGAAACAAGAGAGCTCTACTCTACAATTCCTGCTGTGGATGATATTATAAGCGATTTTGATGATTTCAATAAAAATTGGTTAGAAACTAAATTGAATAAGGTGTGTTAGTTATGAAAATTTTAAGAAGTCTATTTGTTACGTTATGTTTAATTTCCAGCTTGATTTTAAACTCTTGTGCAGTTAGTGCAAAAGTTGTCATGGATGATATAAAACTTCCTGAACCTGTTATGACTGGTGGAATGTCTTTGATGGAAGCATTGCAGAACCGACATTCTTCAGTAAAATTTTCAAAAGAACAAATCCCTTTGCAAAAATTATCAGAGTTGCTTTGGGCTGCTAACGGTCAAAACAGACCTGACGGAAAACGTACTACCCCTAGTGCTTTAAATGCTCAAGTTATTTCTATCTATGCAGTTTTGCCTGAGGGAATTTATAAATATGACCCTTCAATGCACACTTTGGTTGCATTTAGCAAAGAAGATGTGCGTCCGATTATCGGAGATACAAAAGCTCCTTTGATATTGCTTTATGTTGCTAATCTTACAAGACAAAGCAAGTATCTTGCTTCTGTTGATTGTGGCTTTATTGGGCAAAATGTTTATTTGTACAGTGCAGCAAACAACCTCAATACAATATTTTTGTACGGTGTAAACACAAGTGCACTTAACTACAAACTTGAGTTAAAACTTGGTGAAGAAGTATTGTTTGCACAGCTTGTTGGCTTGCCTAAATAGCTTTATCTGTGATAGTTTTCATTGTTTATGATTTTAAAAGCTCTGTAGATTTGTTCATAGAGAAATATTCTTATGAGCTGATGGGTAAAAGTCATTTTTGAAAAACTGAGTTTAAAGTTTGCTCTTGCACTTACTTCTTTAGACAATCCGTTTGCACCACCAATTACAAAGACTATTTCGTTATGTCCTTCGCAAGATAGGTCTTTGATTTTTTGCGCAAAATCTTCTGACGAAAGCATTTTGCCTAAAATTTCCAAGGTTATTACGTAAGAATCCGGCTTTATTGCAGCGAGAATTTTTTGTCCCTCAAGTTCCATATATTTTTGTGCCATATTTTCGTCTTTGATTTCTTGTGCGGGAATTTCTGTCAAAGACAGGCTGCAATACGCACCAAGACGTTTTTTAAATTCGTCTATTGCGTCTTTTGAGTATTTTTCTTTAAGTTTTCCTACCGCAATAATTTTTATGTTCATAACATCAAAATAACATAATTTTGTAATAAATATAATAAACAATTATTGGCGCTTAATTTATTGCTTATCATTTTTATAGTAAAATTTAACTATAAATTAGTTAAGATTAAGGAATTTGAAATATGTCAGATACTTTAAATAAACCTCTTACCGGTACACAAATAAGAGAAGCTTTTTTGAAGTTTTTTGCTGAAAAACATCAATCTACAATAGTAAAAAGTTCATCACTCGTACCTGATAACCCTACAGTACTTTTGACTACAGCAGGTATGTTGCAGTTTGTACCTTATTTTTTGGGATACGAAGAATGTCCTTATGAGCCTAAAAGAATTACAACTTGTCAAAAATGTGCTCGTGCCGGCGGTAAAGATTCTGATATCGAAAATGTAGGCAGAACTCCACGCCACCATACTTTTTTTGAAATGTTAGGAAACTTCTCATTTGGTGATTACTACAAAGATGAGGTTATTCCTTGGGCTTGGGATTTTGTAACAAACTATCTGCACCTTGACCCTAACAGATTATACATTACTATTTACAAAGATGATGATGAAGCATTCGATATCTGGCATAACAAAGTAGGTATCCCAGCTGAAAAAATCTTTAGAAAAGGTAAAAAAGACAACTTCTGGGGCCCTGTATCAGATGTAGGTTCTTGCGGCCCTTGTTCAGAAATCCACTATGACCTTGGCGAAGAACTCAAATGTTGTGATGATTGTTCTGTTGCAACTTGTGAGTGCGACAGATGGGTTGAAATCTGGAACCTTGTATTTACAGAATTGTTTAAAGATAAAGAAGGCAATTACACTCCGCTTGAAAAGAAAAACGTTGATACAGGCATGGGGCTTGAAAGAATTGCTATGGTTGTTCAAGGTAAGACTTCTACTTTTGAAACAGACCTTTTGACTCCTATATTAAACAAAGTCTGTGAAATGACAGGCAAAGAATACAAAAAAGATAAAAAAACAGATATCTCATTAAGAATCATAACCGATCACGCAAGATGCGTAACATTTATGATTTCTGACGGTATTGTCCCTGGTAACGAAGGCCGTAACTACGTGTTGCGTATGATTATGCGTCGTGCTTTAAGACACGGAAAAATGCTTGGGCTTGAACTTCCGTTCTTGTACAACATCGTTGATACTGTAGTTGATAACTACAAATCAGCTTATCCTGAGCTTGATGAAAACAGAGAAAAAATTAAAACCGTTATTAAAAAAGAAGAAGAAAAGTTCAAACAAACACTTGATAGAGGTCAAAAACTTCTCGATGACCTTCTTGCTGACGGCTCTGATAAAATTAGCGGAGAAAACGCTTTCAAATTATATGATACATACGGTTTCCCTCTTGAGTTGACTGTAGAAATTGCTCAAGAAAAAGGCATAGCTGTTGACGAAGAAGGCTTTAAAGCTTGCATGAAAGAACAAAAAGAACGTGCTAAAGCCGCTGCTCAAAAAATTATTTTGACAGACGATTTGATTTATATCGATATCGAAAAAGAAAAAGGCGAAACTAACTTTGTCGGTTATGACAAAACTTGTGCAGAAGCTAAAGTTGTTGCACTAGTTAAAGATGCTCAAAAAATCGAATCTGCTGATGAAGGCGAAATAGTTGATATTATTCTTGATACAACGCCGTTCTACGCAGAATGCGGCGGTCAGGTTGGTGACAGCGGTGTGATTGAAGGTCAAAACTTTAAAGCAAAAGTTTTGAATACATTCAAAGTTGATAATCTTTACGCTCACAGAGTGGAGATTACAGAAGGTATGGTAAAACCTGAAGACACTGTATGTGCAGCTATTGATGTTTATAGAAGAAAACAAATCACAGCACACCATACAACTGCTCACTTGTTGCAAGCTGCTTTGCAAAAAGTTCTTGGCGATGGTGTAAAACAAGCAGGTTCTCAAGTTGAACCTGATAAAACTCGTTTTGACTTCTCATTTGACAGAGCAATGACAGCTTCTGAAATCGAGCAAGTAGAAGAATTGATGAATGAATGGATTTCTCAAGGACTTGAGCAGCATACAGATATTATGGATGCTGAAGAAGCAAAAAAATGCGGTGCAATGGCATTGTTTGGTGAAAAATACGGCGATAAAGTAAGAGTTGTAGGCATAAAAAATGACAAAGGCGAGTTTGTTTCTCGTGAGCTTTGCGGTGGTACACACGTTTCTAACACTGCACAAATCAGACTTGCAAAAGTTGTTCAAGAGTCTGCAATTTCTGCAGGTTCAAGACGTATTGAGGTTGTTGTTGCAGATGCAGCATTTAAGTTCTTGAACGATAAAGCAAAAGAAGCTGACAAGTTAGCTCACTTGTTCAAAGCTCAAACAAATGAAATTTGTGAACGTGTTGATAAGTTAATTGAAACAAACAAATCATTGACTAAAAAGACAGTTGAGCTTCAAAACGAAATTGCTAACGCTAAATTCTCAACATTCTTGAGTAAAGCTCAAGATATTGAAGACGGAAAGTTGTTTATATCTAAAATAGAAGATTTTGAACCAAATATGGTTAAAACTTTTGTAGAAAAACTTTCTGACAGACTTGGCAACAGCGTTATCGTAGTTACTTCTTTGAAAAAAGACGGCGGAATCTTTATTATGGTAAAAGTTTCTGATTCTTTTGTTCAAAAAGGTATCAACGCTGGCAAAATAGTCGGCCAGATTGCAGCTGCAACAGAAGGTAAAGGCGGCGGAAGACCAAACTTTGCTCAAGGTGCAGGAAACAGCACAGCTAACTTAGACAGCGTACTTGCTGAAGTAGAAAAAGATATTAAAGCTTTTTAACAGACAATTAAAAGATTTAATAATTAATAAAAGCCCTTATTGAGATAAGGGCTTTTGGTTTATTGTAATTATTTTATTTTTTATACGCGTCCGTACATATCTTCAAAACGTTCGATATCGTTTTCGTCTAAGATATCGCCCTGTTGAATTTCCATAATTTTCAAAGGTTCTTCATAAGGGTTTTGAAGTGAATGTTTTTCTTCAACTTCAATATCAATACTTTCGCCTTTGGCTAATTCAAATTCTTCTTCGCCTTTTACAACGTAGGCTTTACCTTCTAACACAACCCAGTGTTCGCTTCTGTGGTGGTGAAGCTGCAAGCTGAGTTTTGCTCCGGGGTTAACGTAGATACATTTTGTCAAAAACCCGTTACCGGTATTCAATACCTGATAATAACCCCAAGGTCTGTAAACTGTTTTGTGAGAGTATTGTGTCTCGTCATCGATTTCTTTTAAATGACTTACAATTTTTTTAACATCGTTTACTCTGTCTCTGTCACAGACTAGCACTGCGTCTTCTGTTTCAACAACAACAGTATTTTTGAGCCCTATTGTTGTAATTAGTTTTGATGTTGAATAAACAAGAGAGTCTTTGCTGTCTAAATCAAGCACATTACCCATTAGGTAGTTGCCGTCATCATCTTTTTCTGAAATATCATAGACAGCTTCCCAAGAACCGACATCTTTCCAGTCTGTTTTTAGTGGAATCATAGCTAGTTTTTTACTATTTTCCATAACAGCGTAATCTATCGAAATGTCAGGCATTTCTTTAAAATCTTGGTAAGCAACCGTAGGTGTTTGAGAAGAAATTTTTGCGTGTTTGATGATGTTGTAAATGTCAGATTGATATTTTTTAAGTTCTGCCATCATAACTGACGCTTTAAACACAAACATACCGCTGTTATAGTAATATCTGTCAGAATCAACAAACTCTGTAGCTGTTTCTATATCAGGTTTTTCAACAAATTCTTCTACCTTCATTCCGTTTGGAGCGACAGCTCTGATTTTTCTGTTGTTTTTTGCTTTTATGTATCCCAAACCCACATCAGCTTTTTCTGGTTTAACACCAAAAGTAACTATGTAGTTTTCTTGAGCAAGTTTTATACCTTCTGTAATTGTTTCGCAATAGGTATCGTTGTTTAATATTAAATTGTCTGACGGAACAACTACAATAATCGGATCTTCTTTAGAATTGCGGTCTTTTTGGAGTTTTTCAACATATTTTACAGCCAAAGCAATAGCAGGAGCTGTATTTTTGCCTTCGGGTTCAGTGATTACTCTGTAGCTTGATTTTCTGCAGAATTTTTCTTGCATCTCTTTAAGCTGTGTTCTAACTTGGCTTTCGAGTTTAACATTAGTCACACTTAAGATATTTTTGTCATCCACGCAGTTTATTAAACGCATAAAAGCAGACTGAAACAGAGTGTAATTATAATCAATTTTCATCAACTGTTTTGGATGAATTTCTCTACTCAAAGGCCAAAGTCTGCTGCCTGAGCCGCCTGCTAAAATCACTGCGTAAATGTTACTCACTGTCATATATATAACTCCTTATAAAGCCGATTATACAATATTATGAATTAATCGTTCAAATGTTTAAAGTGTTTGTAAAGATAAGCAACGCCAAGTACAAAACATACAGAAACTATTGCAATATCAAATTTGTGCCAAATATGTTTAAAAGCTTCCATATTTTGACCCATTTTAATGCCTACATATACAAGAAAATAGCTCCACACAAGAGAACCTAAAAATGTCAATGTAAAGAAAACTCTTTTTTTAGCTCTTAAAATCCCTGCAGGGAAAGAAATAAAAGTTCTTACAACAGGCAGCATTCTGCAAATAAAAAATGCCCAATCGCCATATTTTGCAACCCATTTGTCTGCATCTTCGAGGTCTTTTTTGCTTACCAAAAGCCATTTGCCATATTTTTCAACAAACGGTCTGCCGCCAAAGTAGCCAAGATAATACGAAGGTATTGAACCTAACACACAGCCGAATGCCCCTGCAAAAGCAGCAACGTGGATACTAAATACTCCTTTTGTTACCATATAACCTGCAAAAGGTAAAATAGCTTCGCTCGGCAAAGGTATGTTACAAGACTCTATTGCCATAAGAAGCATAATACCCCAAGCACCTGTTGCTGTTATTATTCCCTCAATAAAGCTTATCAAATGCCCCAAAATCATATCCAACATAAAACTCTATCCCTTTATTATTTTGTACAACTAAATTTTATCAGAAAAACAGATTATTTTTTCATTTTAGAGATATCTATATTGATAATGTGCTCTGATTCATCATATAATCTTTGTTTTATTTCTGTGGGGTAGTTTTCGTGGTTTATTAATTCACCATCATTTATGTATTCAATTACTTCATCGATTTGTTTTTGCGTGTTTTCCCTCATTTGAGGGAATTCGTCTATTACATCAGGGTATTTTCGTTCTTTAATATAGTTGTTGCAGTCAAAGCACAATGTAATCCCATTGCTTTGTACTCTTTGGCCGTTGTTGCTGTTACGTTTTACGTGTTCAAATGTGTTTTCAAGTCCTGAAATAAGTTTTTCTACAATAGTTTTATCGTCTTCATTTTTGTTTTGAGCAAAAAATCTAAAAGGGTTGTTTCTTCTGCATCTTGGGCTTAAGTTGTTTGTTGTAATGCAGTGTTTGGCTTTTGCTTTGTATTCCTCTTGAACTTCAGGCATTTTTAAAATTTCTGAAAGAGTTTTGTCTTTGTTTTTTTGTGCAAGAACTTCAAGCTCTTCAAAAACAATTTGTTTGTTAGGGTTGATAAGAGTTTTATATTCTTCAATTTTTTTCAACGCAAGATGAGCAGGAAGAGCCATTTTGGTTGCGTTTTTTACAAGATGCCTAAACTCTTTTTTGTCTTCTTCGCACAGTTGAGATAAGGCTGCTTGAGCGTTTTCTTGAGCAACAATTTCTCTCACTGTTTTTTGAGGTGAATCTTCAGACAATTTTTTCAGCAAGTGAAACGCAACGGAATCGATGTTTTCTTTTTGTGAAAGTTTATCTATAGCTTGTTTTGCATCAAGTTCAATTTTGTGACGTTCTTCTTGGATTTTTTTGTGTGTGATAGTCTTGCGTCCGCATCTTGCGCAAGAAAGCCCGTCAATCTCTTGCAAAGAATGATAAACTTTTGGATTTGTTTGTGAGGAGGAAAAAGAAACCATTTTCATACGAGTTTTAAAACTGAAAAATAAAAAATTTTGCGCATTGACGTAAAGAAAACTTTACATTACAGGTCTGATTTTTTGAAATTAAGCAATAAAAAGTCTTGAGAAGTTTTATAGATTCAACAAAAAATTATAAGAAAGGATTAAAAAAATGGGATTATTTGGTGCAGATAAAGTTTTTAAACAAGTGGTAGTAAAACCTGTTAATCGTCTTTTTACAGGTGGTTTTGAAGCAATGGGGGCTATATCAAGAAAGCCTGATACAAGAACAAAAGACGAACTTGTGCAAACAATCGACTATTACACTCAAAGAATTCCGGAAATGCAGGAATTTGCAAAAGAAATTAAAACCCTAAACCCAAAACACATGGGTACTATTGCTGATACGTTGGAACTTTCTACCCATCAGGAAATGCTACCGACAGCTATTAATCTTGGTGCTAAAGCTTCAAACGGTGTAACCTACAGAAAAGCAGTTGTTAAAGATATGATTGAAGCTTCAAAAACAAACCCTGAAGCGATGGAACTTGTAGATGCAATAATTAACAACACTGATTCAACTACATCAAAATATGCTCTTGGTATGATGTCAGGCGGAGTTTTGAAGAATAAAGAACTTGCAAAACAAATGCAGGCAACAGCACAAGTAGTCCCAAATATTGCAAAAGAAACTCTCAATGGTGGTTATACGATGGATTACTCCAAACAAGAAAACTTTATGGATATGATAAAAACATTTGTAAACCCAAATGCCAAACCTGACAAAATTAAAGCATTGTTTACAGACTTAGCCCCTGCAACAGAAAAATTAGAGCCTGAGTTTAATATTTATATGGACAAGTTTGTAAATTCTTCAGCACCAATGGAAAAGGTAAAAGAAAATATTGAAGTGTTGCCGGATGTGGTTAAAATGCTTGGTGACAAAGCCAAGGATATGGATGTTGTTGACTTTGTGACAAAGAATACTAATTTGTACTAACATTTTTTAATGATAGTCGCCAAGATATTGAAAGCTTATGAAAAAAAGCACTAAGTAGTGGAAGGCCTGTGGCCCTAAACAAATACCAATGGACTTGTTGTTTACAGATTAGGTGTCTAATTTTCATAGTTTGCCAAGATATAGAAGTCTTATAGAAAAATATTTTTTATATGTTCATTTTTTCTTTTTGTTGCGACGCAAAAAGAAAAAATGAACCAAAAAAGAAAAACACGCTATATCAAAACAGACTCTATAGTATTTATCTTCAAAATTCAAATTTATATACAGCACGCCAAAACTACGTTTTTGACTTAGCTTACCTCTATTCAAAACGTGACATTTAGTCACCTTTTGAACAGAGTTCTTGTAAATACAAAGAGTCTGTAATCAGAACTACAATGGCAAAGCCATAATACTGCTAATGCAGTGTAAATTTTGATGGAATTAGTAAATTAGACCAACTGACTAAAAAACACTTGCAACGAAGTTGCGCACGAAGTGCAAGACAGCTATGCTGTTGTGACTTTGTTTAAACAATGTCAGATTTTAGAGTAAATTTTGACAGGCCGTAACATAGTGAAGTGGATGCAAAATTTGCTCTAAAATCCTACAATGTTTTTTGATACAGCGTTTTTTCTCTTTCTTTGGTTCTGTTTCTTTCTCTTTTGTTCGCAAAAAAGAGAAAGAAATGAACAAAGAATAAACATCTTTTTGTTATTTATTGAAAAAATAAAAAATAACAAAAGACCTCTCTAAAAATAGAGAGGTCTTTTGTTTGTATTCTTTTAAGTTTTTAAAATAAAACTTATTTTAAAGCGCCTTTAACAATTTTAGCAAAGCTGTCAGCTTTCAAGCTTGCACCGCCAACCAAAGCACCATCGATGTCTGATTGAGCCATCTGTTCTTCGATTGTTTCAGGTTTTACGCTGCCGCCGTAAAGGATTCTGATAGCGTCAGCAGATTCAGCACCTGCGATTTCTTTAACAACGTTTCTAATCATAGCGATTACTCTGTTAGCTTCTACAGAATCACAAGTTTTGCCTGTTCCGATAGCCCAGATTGGTTCGTAAGCAATGATTGATTTAGCAACTTCTTCTGAAGTCATACCTTCTAAAGCAGCTTTGATTTGAGAAGCGATGTGTGAATCAGTAACGCCAGCTTCTCTTTGTTCTAAAGATTCGCCGCAGCAGATGATAGGTACAAGACCTTCTGCCAAGATTTTTTTAGCTTTTTTGTTAACCATTTCATCAGTTTCACCAAAATATTGTCTTCTTTCAGAGTGACCGATGATAATGTATTCGCAACCTGCGTCTTTAGCCATTTCTACAGAAACTTCGCCGGTGAAAGCACCTTGAGTTTCAAAGTAGCAGTTTTGGCAAGCGAGTCTTACTCTGCCGCATCCGCAATCTGTCATAGCTTTGTTTACTGCATACAATGATGTGAATACAGGAGCAACAACAACTTCAGGCATTGTTGCTTTGTCCATATCTTTTAATTCTGCCATCAAGCCGTTGATTAATTCTACTGATTCGGCTTGTAATTTGTGCATTTTCCAGTTACCTGCAATAACGGGTCTTCTTGACATAATAAAGTCTCCTTATTTTGTACTAATTCACACTTGAATAGTAAACAAAACAAGGAGCTTTATCAAGAAAGTTTTATTTAATCTAGTGTCGCAGTTGTCGCCTCGAACCTTCGAGCCGCCACTGCTCACCTTTTCAAGGTGACACTCCAA
>CALVEI010000002.1 GCA_944326515.1 Candidatus Gastranaerophilales bacterium
TGCTGTGCGCAATGCCCTACAATAATATAATTTTCTTCGGCTTTGCCTGTATTGTTTACCGCGTCTATTACGTAGCCCAAAAGTTCTTTGTTAAAAATTTTATGCAAAACTTTTGGTGTTTCAGATTTCATTCTTGTGCCTTTACCTGCGGCAAGAATAATTGATTTTATTGGTCTTTCCATATTCTAAATCCCTCTATGTATCATCATCACTATTTTATATCAAATAATAAAGGTTGTTTATTTTTTAACAAAGCTACTTCTATGTTCATAAATCATTTTTTTAGAGGATTTAGCAAAAAATACACATGTAGTACCCTGTATATATAATTTTGTGCAAATAATATCTTTTTGCATGCAAATATTTAAGACTTGGTAAAAAAATAAATAAAGAGGTAAGGTTTGAAAAAATTTCAATTTAGACTTCAGGTCGTACTTGATATTAAAGAAAAATTGCTAGAACAAAAGCTTTTGGAACTGTCAAAAGTTCAACGAAGCTTGCAAGAAGCTATACAAAAACAAAGAACGCTTGAAGGTTATCAAATGGAAATTAACGAAGCATTGATGAACGTATTTCAAAGCGGTAATGATTTGGATTTAATCGAAGTCCAAAGATACAAAGATTTTATAAACAAGCTTATTGTTGATATTTCTAACCAAAAAGTAGTTATTCAAAACATCAACAAAGTACTTGAACTTAAAAGAAAAGAAGTTAATGAAGTTTTGAAAGAAAAAAAGGTTCTGGAAAAACTAAAAGAAAATCAACAAAAGAAATACTATCAAGCATACGATTATTATCAATCTAGAGAATTAGATGACATAGCATCTGCAAGGTATGCAAGGGTATAAATAAAGTCATAAAATATTGGGAAGAGGAATAAGAGTGAACACAGAATTGTCAAATATCATACAAATTTCGGCACCTCAAAAAGTGTCTGATTCTTATTCTTCTAAAAAAGACTACAATACTGATAACAAGGCTTTTTCAGATACATTAGATAAAGCCCAAAAATCTTATGCTGATAAAACAGAAAATACTATCAACAAAGACCAAAAAGATTATGCACTAAAAACAAAAGACAAAGAAACATCTACCCAGAAGGATATACCTCAAAAAGAAATCGCAAACGAAGATTCAAATGCACCTGTGCAAAAACAAGAAAATACAGAAAGCACAGAAGAAACTAACATCGTTGACAATAATAATATTCAAACCACAACGCAAGAAACAACACAACTTCAAGAAACTGTATTGCCACAGCAATTAACACAAATTACTGAACAAACAGTCGAAAATACGGAAGAAAATGCTTTGGCAACAGCAACAAAGCAACAAAATAATAATCAGAATTTAATTGCTAACGAACAATTAATTGCAAATATAGACTATGAATCATCTGCAAATACAGATGGTACGGTTATTGATGAAAAAACTCTAAAAGCAATTTTGGACAAAGCTCAAAAAAACGAAGAAAATGCTGTTTCAAAAAATATTCAAACGACTAACAATCCTCTTGATAATTTAAAACAAGATGTTTTAAGTACAACAACCAAAAATATAGAAGCTGTTGATGAAACAACAATAACAAAGGTAATGACACCTGCTGATACAGAAGCAGACAAAGCTCCTGTAATTAAGGTTACAGAAGAAGTTGCAGCTAGTGTAAAAGAAAACACTGCAGCAAGTTTAGAAAATAAAGACACTACTTCTAAAATCAAAGACAAAGCTGTAGCTCAAATGAGTTCGTTAGAAAATACAAATACAGTCGTAAGCCAATCACAAACAACAGATTCATCTTCAAATCAAAACGGTAAATCTCTATCACAAAATAACGCACAAGAACAAATTGCCAAAATGGTTGTTGAAGCTAATTCCAACAACGGTCAAACCGCAACTAACATAACAAGTGATGTTTTTGTAAATAAACTTGATTCCCAATTAAATATAGCAACAAAAGCGTCTTCTAACCCGCTTAATCAGCTCAACCAAAACAGCATAATGGAACAAGTTAACAAACAATTTGAGCAAATACAACAAAGCGGTTCTAATAAAGTTTCAATAATTTTGCAACCAGAAAATCTAGGACGAGTTTCTGTGGAAATTATGAACTCAAAAGACGGAATTGTTGCCAAAATGCTTACTGACAATCAGCAAGTAAAAGACTTGTTTGATAAAAATGTAGAAGCACTAAAATCAAACTTAAGCTCTCAAGGAATCAACGTTAATAACATCAAAGTAGAATGTACACACGAGTCAGCAAACAATGCAATGAACTTTGAAAGAGAACAGTTTAATCAAACATTTGATAACAACCAAAATCACCACAACAATCAAACAAATAAATCAACAACTGCATCTTATAATTCAACAAAAGCAGAGACATCAGATTTTGAAGAAACTGAAAACACAATATCAAATATAAAACTGACAAATACACAAACAATAATAAAACATAATGGTAAGGTAGACTATAAAGTCTAATTTAAGGGGAAAAGGAAATGTCATACGCAACAATACAACAAGAATTGGTCACAATGCAGACAAATACTGCAGTTAATCAGTCAAAAAACAAAACACCATCACAAGAACTTGATGGAGACGCATTTTTAATGCTTATGCTTGAGCAGTTAAAAAACCAAGACCCGACAAATCCAATGGACAATTCAGAGATGTTAGCACAACAAGCTCAATTCTCACAACTCCAAGAAATGCAAGAATTAAACGAAACAATTGCTAATAATAACATGATTCAACAAGCAAATAGCCTTGTTGGCAAAACCGTTCAAGTTGTTGACCCCAACAACCCTTACAGACTTATTACCGGATTAGTAACAAGTGCTAACTTTACAGGAGACAGCGCAACCGTTACTGTTAACGGAAAAGAATACCCTCTTGGTTTAGTTGCTGCAGTAACAGACGGTGCCCCAGCTTCCTCAGCTGACGTAATAGCAAACAAAAAACTTAGTGAACTAAACAATGTATCTTCGTTGACAGAAGGATACATAACTCTTACAACCCAAAAATCAACAAGTTCACAAAAAGAAAACACATATATAAAAATTACAAAAGATATGACTGTAGCCGATTTACAAAAAGAATTTGAAAAAGCCGGTGTCAAATCAACTATAGAAAACGGGGTATTAACAATTTCTAAAGGCGACTATAACACTATAGCAATTACAAACGGAAAAATAGGAGACAGCTCTGTTCCTGCTTCAAACTTTGTAAGCGCATTTCAAATGTTCCAAAACGAAAGCGGCAACTTAGAAACTGCAGTTTTAGATTTCAACAGAAATGGGAACAACAATTCAAACGGAGGTTCTGGAAACTCAGGCGGAAGTTCTGAACAAAATGTTTTAGAAAGAATACTAAATAGAGTTTAAAATAAAAAGCTAATTATATAAAAAACGGGAGGATTAATGACACAATCATTTTACACCGCAATAGGCGGTATGAATGCAGGGCAGACTAAAATTTCTGTAGTTGCAGACAACATTGCAAACATGAACACTATCGGCTTTAAAGCTTCAAAAGTAAATTTTTCTGATGTTTATTACAGAACATCTTCATTCGGTAAAGCACCAACAAGTGCTGGTTCTGGTGGTATCAACCCTAAACAAATCGGTGTGGGCGTACAAACAGCATCTATTGCGAGAGATTTTTCAGCAGGGACAACTCTATCTACCGGTTTAAATACAGATCTTTGCATCAACGGTAGCAGCTTCTTTACCGTAATGTCAGCAACAGACGGTATTTTATTTACAAGAGACGGAAACTTTAATGTTGACTCTAACGGAAACCTTGTAACAGCAAACGGAGACAAAGTACTCGGTACAGCCAGTATGCTAGGCACATCTTCAAGTGAAACCCCTATAAAAATTCCAACATATATAACAACAGTTACATCACCAGCAACAATTGACCAACTTAACACAAAACGTCTTAATGAATTAAACGGTGTTTTAAGCGGTGGAGTAACAGGTGGAGCATTTACAATCACATCAATAGACGATGCGGGAAAAAGAACAAACCATGTAATAAATGTCACTCCTGATATGACCGTTGAAGGTTTAGTTAACGCAGTAACAGCACAAGCTGGCGGAGCGTACACTGTTGCAGTAAATGATAACGGACAACTTTCTTTCGAGCCTGATGGCGATGCTGTAAACCTTGAATTTACAAACGGTAATTTAGATGATCCTGATGCAGCAAAATCAAATTTTGCTACAGTTTTAGGTTTTGGTTCCGCTAATGAAGACGGAACTTACACATCCCAAGTTATGCACTACCATCAAACTGTTGGATCAGGAACATTAAGTGACTTAAATTCTGAAAACTACACTCAATTGACAATTGACGAAAACGGTATTATCGAAGTAACATACGGAAACAACGATAAATTGAGTGTAATGCAAGATCCTAACAACCCGGAAAAAATGATATTCCAATACACATTAAACAGCGGTATCGTTATTTACGGTGATGACTTAACAATTAATGACGGTCTCGTAGAACCAGCTAACTTACAAATACAACTTGCAAGCTTTGTTAACCCTAACGGTTTGATTGCAGAAGGCAGCAATACTTATTCTGCTGGCCCAAACAGCGGTATGGCATTGTATGGAAGCATCAGCTCTAACGCTTTTGGTAACGTATCTTCAGGCGTACTTGAAGGCTCAAACGTTGATTTGGCAACAGAATTTGCAGAAATGGTAGTTGCACAAAGAGCTATTGAAGCAAACAGCCGTGTATTTGATACAACAAGCCAAATTCTACAAACACTCGGTCAATTAGGCAGATAGTAATCTAACAACTCCAAAATATATAATTAGCAATTGAAAACCCGAAATCAAATGATTTCGGGTTTTATACTCTCTTCTCTTAATGCTTTTTTGCCATTTTAATATGACTTGTATTCTTTTTCAAATCCAAATAAAGAACTTACAGACTCGTTATCATGGATTCTTGAAATTGCCTCACCCAAAATAGGTGCAATACTCAACTGTGTAAATTTAGAAGAAACTGGTCTGTCTAAAGGTATTGAGTTAGTTATAATAACTTCTTCAACAGGAGCATCTTCTAATCTTTGTATAGCCGGACCTGACAATATACCGTGAGCAGCACACACATAAACTTTTTCAGCTCCTTCTCTAATAAGAAGTTTAGAAGCTTCGCATATAGTACCGGCTGTGTCAATCATATCGTCAACCAATACACAAATCTTGCCTTTAACATCACCAATAATATGGTCTGCAATAGCTTCATTATGTTTATCACGTCTTTTGTCAACAATAGCTAACGGACAATCCAACTGTTTAGCAAAAACTCTTGTTCTTTGCACACCACCAGTATCAGGGCTGACTGCAACAAGTTTATCGTGAGGGATATTTAAGTTTTTAATATACTCTGTCAAAACAGGTGTTGCATAAATATGGTCAACCAAGATATTAAAGAAACCTTGAATTTGACCTGTATGTAAATCCATTGCCAAAATTCTGTTAGCACCTGCTGTTGTTAAAAGATCTGCTACAAGTTTTGCAGTAATAGCTTCTCTTCCTGAAGTTTTTCTGTCCTGTCTTGCATAACCGTAATATGGAATTACAGCAGTAATTGATTTTGCACTTGCTCTTTTAAAAGCATCAATCATAATCAGCAGTTCCATTAAATTTTCATTTACTGGATTTGATAAAGGTTGAACAATGAAAACATCATCTCCACGGATACTTTGTTGAACTTGAACGTAAATTTCACCATCAGCAAAATTTTTAATAATCATCGGACCAACGCTGGTTCCTAAGTAACTCGCTAATTCCTCTGCAAGCTCCTTATGTGCGCGACCTGAAAACAACTTTATATCGTGTGTCGGATTGATAATTCTTTCGCGCTGTGGAAATTCCATAGTCAATTCCATTTTTCATTCCTTCCTTTGTTGCAAGACTATACAAATTATATCAGCAAATCATTAGATTTTATACATGTTTTTTTATTTCTTTTAGTATTAATTTTCAAACCTCCTGAATATTTTTTTTGTTATCTTGCATACGCGTGATTTTTCAATTGCAATAAATTGTTACAAATGTAATTTTCACACAAATGACAAGAATATTAAGTAATGTAAAAAAGCACACTAAAAAACCCTCAATTCCTCAAGAATATGATTATGATGCCGATGATATAAACAAGTCAAAAAGGGAAAAGGATAGGTTAGTAATGCCACAAGGCTTTAGCGAACTTGTTAAAGTATACATAGAAAATTTAAATTTATCTCAAGAAACAAAAAAACAACTTTTGGAATCCAACCCAAAAACTCTTGAAGATGTTTCAATGTGGTTAAAAAATACTCAAAAAAGCCAACAAAAAGATAAAAAAAGTTCATTTAATCCTTTTTCAGCAAATACAAAACTAAAACTAACAGAAGAAATTAAACTTTTTTCAAATAATAAAACCATTAATACTAATTTATGTTTCAACAAAGATTTACTAGTCAATACAGATGATGCAAGCTGGGGATTAAGTATCGATAAATCACAATCAGACTCTGTCACTTATTACAGTAACAATACCCCAGTTCAAGGACAAAGGACATATTCTACAGAAAAAGTAAAAAAAACAAATTATTCTCAAACTGAGAGCACTGATACAAAAAATAACACAACATCATCAACAACAAATAACGACTCAACAACAAGAACCCCAGAACAACAAGTGCAAGATAACGCTATTGCAAGTATTCGTGAGAATGTAAATACATCTATCGAAACCGTTATTAAACAGATGGAAGAACAAGGAATCATTAGTTCTGCTTATAATTCCTTAAAAGAATATTTTGACGCCCAAATGGGGCTTAGTAGTGTTTGTCGCGTTATATATACCGAAAAAACAACAGCTGATTTGCTGCAAAAAGCTCAGGACAAAGAACTGACAAAAGAAGAGTACTGGAAAACAAAAATATCAACAGCAATAGAAATGATGGCAGGTAATAGGGAACTTACAGCCGAAGAAAGAGCTTGTCTAGAAGAAAGACTGAGTGAATTCACACCTGAAGAATTAAATGCATTAATTGATAAAATAAAATACGCTAACAACGAAGAGTATGAAAAACTTAATTCAAATCTTGATAAGTACATAGAAGAAGGAAGAAATCTCCTCAGCAGAAATCGTTCCGATTCAAACTCAACTGAAATCAACACAAACCCAAATTCAATAAAATCTCTTATGAAAACTGCTGATGCAAAAGAGCTAATGACATTTGAAGAAGTTTGGAAAGCAGAAAGAGGAGTAGATTTCGATCCTCAAGCGATAGAAGAATACGAAGAAGCAGCCGCACAATACGCAATGGTTTCTATTGTTTCAAATAAAGCTGAAAACATCCACAACATACTAAAAGATTCAATGACATTAGTCAAAGGCAATAATCAAAACGGTGTCGACCAAAAGACAAGAGAAACCGGTGAAAAACAATTAGAGACCCAACTTATCACAGCATTAAAAACTTTATATGGAGATGATGAAGTAAAAATAAATGAAGAACTTCAAAAATTCTCAAACAACACAATTTCTTACAAAGATGGTCAAATTGTTTACAATGAATTCAGCAAAAATAACAAAGGTTATTATCTTTTAGATGCCGCACAAAAATTACTAGATAAGGTCGACGAAAATGTCCAAAAAATCAAAGGACCTTATGCTATCGAATACTACGCAGAAAATATGGCTTCTGCATATGAACGTGCGTATGGAAGAAAAAATGCAACACAACTAGCTAGAGCGTTTGTTAACGACCAAGAAGAAATTGTAGGGAAAGTCCGTTCAGGTGTTGAATACGTTGGAGCAGGCGTAATGGTTGCAGGTATGTTTTTCTGCCCACCTGCTGCTCTTGCTGGAGCATTGACAGCATCATTTGGTGGAATCGGAGTAGAAGCGCTTAACGAATCAACACGGAAAGAAGGAATGACAGAAGAAGCCAAGAAAAAAATTACAGAAGAATTGATGACAAATGCAGCATTGTTTGCAGTTGGTGGGGCAGCAAGCAAAATGGGAACAGCAACTAAAGCCGCCTTATTAGCAGAAAAATGTCCTACACTTATGGCATGTATCGCTGATATTGGAGTAGATGCGACTATCAGTTTGCTTGGCGATTTAGCTCTTACTGGTGAAATAGACATCGAAGCTGAAGGCATATCACAATTAATATCAGTAATCGCTGGTCATGTCAGAGCAGCCAAATTTGGTAAAAACAGCCCTTCTCGACAAGATTTATATCCTAGCAACAACCCCGCCTTTAACAAGGCTTTAGAAAATTTAAAAAGAACTGACCCACAACTTTACAAAGATTTTCAACTGCTCAGGAGCAAAAATTTACTGCCTGAAAATTTTGGAAGTATTATACTTAACCCTTCAAATTCAACTCTAAATCCAAATTTAAAAAAAGAAATAACTCTACTTGCAGATTGTATAA
This sequence comes from Candidatus Gastranaerophilales bacterium, assembly GCA_944326515.1. Lineage (GTDB taxonomy): Bacteria > Cyanobacteriota > Vampirovibrionia > Gastranaerophilales > Gastranaerophilaceae > Limenecus. Next base: position 8,459 of record CALVEI010000002.1, read on the forward strand.
GAAAGGGTATTGACCCTAAAGACGCTTTTGTCCCAAAAAGAAAAAGCCTTGAAGAAGCAGCAAAACTGCATAAAACAGGTGAAGTTTTTTCACTTGAAGGAACAAATGATGTCTATATTATGGACGAATCTGGCCCAATTAAACTCGACATGGACAGAGATATGTATTTTTCATTATTTCCACCACTTAAAACATACTGCACATCTCAAGGAGCAATGGGAGACTGTTATTTTGTAAGCACAATATTAGACGGAGCAATGAATAATCCTATAGCAAAAGTTCAACTTTTAAAAATGTTCCACCAAAAAGGGAACGATATCATCATTGATTTTAAGGAATATTCTCCTATTGATAATAAATACCGGCCTTCAGATTATTACGACAATTGTCCATCGCAAATAGTATTTAAAGATGCAAAAAAACGTATGTCCGTAACAGCTAACGAGGGTGCGGAAAGTGCACTAGGATTGCAACTTATTGAAGAAGCATACGGATATAAACTCGCTGCCATGGAAATAGCAGACTGCCTTAATGACTTAAATATACCTGCAGATAAACAAAAACAAATATATGAAGAACTTCAAAAAGTTTTTGCAGATGATTCATATAAACCATCTAAAGAATTTATTGAAATTCTAGAAAAAGCGTTTGATGGAGAAGTGGATTTTATAGGTTCTAAAACATATAAAGATGAATCAGGTCGAATTAAAAGTCTTAAAACAAAAATTCTTATTGCTCTAAACGGCATAGATGCCTTAAGACAAAAATCTATAGGTAATGGTGGTCAAAATGAAATGGCGTTAAAAAACTTTTTCGGATTAGATGACGATGCAACACAAAAATTTTCAACATCATATGTAGAAGAAGCCCATTTCATCGAGTTTTTACAAAACTGTCAAAACAACCCTAACATAATACTTACTGCCGGTTCATTACCAAGTGAATCCAACAGCAAAAAAATAATAGAACAACTATCAGTTCTATTTGGTCTAGGTGACAGGGGCAAACATCTCATTAGCTCACAACACGCTTATAGAATACATTCTTTTGATTGTGAGAAAAAAACAATATCTATCGTTAATCCGTGGAATACAGCACATATCATTACTATATCTTTTGAAGAGTTCAAAAAATATTTTTCATACCTATATGCCACAGATATATCAAAAACAACAGATAAAAAAATCAGTCAACAACTAGTTCAAAAAATACAAGAACTAGGTATTAATACCAAATCCGCAAATGGACGAAATTACACAAATGAAGAACTTATTGATAAGTACCTTGAAAAGCTTAAGAATGAAAAAAATATTGAACCACCATCTGTACGTGCTTTATGCGGTGATGATGAACTCCTTCAAGATATTTATGATAACAAAGCTGTTGTCGCTTTACATAATAAGATTGTTGAAAAATACGGAAACGCCAGAGCAGAAAGTATTATACGAGCTTTGTGTCAAATAAATGACCAAATATATGATAAAGAATTCCTTGATAAACTTGTAAAAAATTTAGAAGCACTACTCGAAAATCCTGACATAGAATTTGAGGTTGCATATAAAATAGCAACAACTATACACTCAAATTATTCATTTGTAATTGAAAAAGCACCTGAGATTTTGTTAAAACTCAAAGAAAAGGGATACAGCTCAGATGTAGCAATAAAAATTGTACAAAGCATAACCCCAGAAAACTTTGAAGATATGAAAAAATTCTGGGAATAATTCTTCACATTCGTTTATGATTTTATGCTAAAAATTTACATTAAAAACTGTCTGTTATATCATTTTCGTATAAGGTTACAAGCATTAATAACAGAAAAACAGGTATAAAATGGACAGTTCAAAATTAAGAAATATAGCGATAATTGCGCACGTTGACCACGGCAAAACAACGCTCGTGGATTGTATGCTAAAACAGTGCGGTGTATTTAGACAAAACGAAGTAGTTCAAGAAAGAATCCTTGACAGCAACGATCTTGAAAGAGAAAGAGGCATCACAATTCTTGCAAAGAACGTTTCTGTTCACTACAAAGGTTACAAAATCAATATCGTTGATACCCCAGGCCACGCAGACTTCGGTGGAGAAGTTGAACGTGTTTTAGGTATGGTTGACGGTGCATTACTTATTGTTGACGCTGCTGAAGGGCCTATGCCTCAAACAAGATTTGTATTACAAAAAGCTCTTGAACTTGGCATAAGAGTAATTGTCGTTATTAACAAAATCGACAAACCAGCAGCCGACCCAGACGAAGCATTAAACAAAGTATTTGACTTGTTTACAGAACTAACAGATGACGAATACTTAATTGACTTCCCTGTAATATACTCAAGCAGCTTAAACGGCTACGCAAAAAAAGAATTGGAAGACGAATCAACAGACATTATTCCATTGCTTGATTCTATCGTAGAAAACATAAAATCACCTGTTGCTGACGAATCTAAAGATTTGCAATTCCACGTAACTACACTTGATTACAACGAGTATGTTGGCAGAATTGCAATAGGTAGAATCGTAAACGGTTCTGTTAAATCACAAGAACAAGTAAGTCACATACATACAGACGGAACAATAACAAGAGGAAAAATTGTTAAGTTGTTCGGTTTCGAAGATTTAGGACGTGTTGAAATAAAAGAAGCTTCAGCTGGTGACATCGTAGGTATAGCAGGTTTTCCCGACATTCAAATAGGTGAAACTATTGCTTGTCTTGAAAATCCTCAAGCTTTACCGCTTATCAAAATTGACGAACCGACATTGCAAATGAACTTTTCTGTAAATAACAGCCCATTTGCCGGTCAGGAAGGTAAATTCGTAACATCAAGACAGTTGAGAAAAAGATTGTATCAAGAACTTGAAAAGAACGTATCTTTAAGAGTTGAAGATACTGACTCTACAGACGTATTCAAAGTTTCAGGAAGAGGCGAGCTCCACTTGAGTATTCTTATAGAAACTATGCGTCGTGAAGGATACGAGTTCCAAGTTTCTAAACCTGAAGTTATCTACAAAACAATAAATGAAGAAACTTACGAACCATACGAAGACTTGTTGATCGATGTTCCTGAAGAAGCAGCAGGCAGCTGTATCGAAAAGCTTGCGGGCAGAAAAGGAGAAATGCTTGAAATGCAAGCAGTTGGTACTCGTTCAAAAATGAGATTCTTAATCCCTTCAAGAGGGTTAATCGGCTTCAGAGGCGAATTCATCAGAATGACTCGCGGTGAAGGTATCATGAACCATACATTTGCAGAATACAAACCTTACGCAGGCGATATTAACAGACAAAGAATGGGTTCACTTATCGCCCACGAAGATGGAGAAGCTGTTCCATACGCATTGGCTCAGTTTGAAGACAGAGGCGTATTCTTCATCGTTCCCAAAACAAGAGTTTACAGAGGAATGATAGTCGGTGAATGTAACCGTTCTCAAGACATACCTGTAAACGTTTGCAAAACTAAAAAGCTTACAAACATGAGAACAGCAACAGCTGATGTTATGGTTACATTGCAAGCACCAAGATTGTTGTCATTGGAAGAATGTCTTGAATATATCTCTGATGATGAACTTGTTGAAGTAACACCAGAAAACATCAGAATGAGAAAATACGACCTTGTAAAATTGAGATAAATTAAAAAATAAACAATAAATAAAAAGCCGTTTCTTTTTCGAAACGGCTTTTTTATATCAATTTTTCAAATCAAATTATTTAAGAAAATTCTTTTTAATAATATCAACAATCCTTTGACTAGCAAGACCGTCGCCATAAGGGTTAACAGACTCTGACATTTTTTTGTATTCCTCAGGATTGTCTAAAAGATTTTGGATTTCTTCAACTATCTTTTTAGTATCAGTACCAACAAGCTTAACAGTTCCGTACTCAACTGCTTCAGGTCTTTCTGTTGTAGTTCTCAGAACAAGAACAGGCTTACCTAAAGAAGGAGCTTCTTCCTGAACACCGCCAGAATCTGTCATAATAATATGAGACTCTTTCATCAAAGTTGAAAATGGAGCATACTCCATAGGGTCTATCAAGTGTATTCTTTCTTTGCCTTCCAAAAGTTCACGAACAGGCTTTTGTACATTAGGATTCAAATGCACTGGATAAACGACCTGAATATCTTTATTTTTTTCAACAAGTTCAAGAACAGCTTTACAGATATTTCTTATAGGCTCACCAAAATTTTCTCTTCTGTGAGAAGTTAACAATATTGTTTTAAGCTCAGGGTTAAGACCTATATAGCTTAAATCAGCTTTGTTATTCTCAACGGTATGCAACAGCGCATCAATAACAGTATTACCTGTTTTATAAATATGTTCTTGTGGAATAGCTGATTTTATAAGGTTTTGCACGCTTGTATCAGTCGGCGCAAAGTGATAAGAACAAACTGCATCCGCAAAAACTCTGTTTATTTCTTCAGGAAAAGGATAATGTTTATCAAAAGTTCTTAACCCAGCTTCCACATGCCCGACTGGAATTCTTGCATAAAAAGCACTCAATGCAGCAGCCATTGATGTTGTTGTATCACCGTGTACAAGAACAATATCAGGTCTGCATTCTTCAAAAACTGTTTTCATAAGCATAAGAACTTCTGCAGTGATTGTCCACAAATCTTGATTAGGCTTCATAATATTAAGGTCATAATCAGGAATAATATTGAACAGCTTTAGCACCTGATCCAACATTTGACGATGTTGAGCAGTAACACAAACTATGCTTTTAAAAACATCGGGTTGTTTTTCCAGCTCTTTTACAAGAGGAGCCATTTTTATAGCCTCAGGGCGTGTACCAAATACTGTTAAAACTCTGATTTTTGACATAAATAAATATCCTTAGCCGTAATAACTAAGGACATTATATTGCAAACTTATTATTTTGTAATCGTTTTTTCAGCGGGTAAAGTATTGGCTAACCTTATTGCTTTTTTGTCTTTTTGATTTTGGAACCAATCTTTGACCTTGACACCACTATATACAGCAGCACCTGTAATCAATAAGGAAAGTGTATTCTTAACAGCATTCACACCCTCATTCACAGTAACCCAGGAATAAATTTCCTTATTAGCATATTTTTTTGCCATTCTAACTGACCAAACAGAAGTCTGAAGTTGCCCCAACAACATAGGCAACGCAACAAGCATAGAAAGCTTGCCAGCATTTTGCCTAATAAAGTTTGTAAATTTGTCCTTTTTAGAAAGCTGCTCACCTTGAGAAGCTGTTTTATTTCTACTGCACACACCTATAATAGCAATAGGCAAAGTCAAAAATCTTACACCTTTAAAAAAAGGAGCTTGTTGCACATACGCTTGAGGGAAAAATTTTGAAGCTTCAGCTACTGCACTAAACGCATCAACTCCTGCAAATTTATTAGGCAACAAAAGTACCTTGGGCTTGTGCAAATACATAGCTGACGCATTTAAAGCACTATCAAAATATGTTGTATAAATAGCAAGTTGAGACAATATAGGCTGATTATATTTTACAGCAAGTTTGTTTAAAAATTTACTTATAGGGTTGAAGCCTGATTTTAATGCTTCAAAAATTTCTTGTTTCTGGGTCAGAGATTCTTCTTGTCCATATTTTAAAACTTTTATGCCTTTGCGAACCAATTTTTGAGAAGCTAATTCATCAACAATATTTGCAATTTTTGCCTGATTTTCTTTGCCCAAATCCTCTCTAATATTTGTTTTACCTTTAGCTACAAAATAATCTATAGGCTTTTTAAGTTCTGATGAAACAATACCTGCGGTTAAATAGCCGACAAAGCCACCACCAATAGAATTTTTGGTCTTAACATTAGGATTGTTATCATTTGCAACTGTCTTAGGTAATGAAACAGATGCTGCCATTTGCTGTAAAATCATATTCTTTCCCTCTTCTTATTTGCAATAAGAACCAAACACAAACTTTTTTGCTGTTTTTAATAAATTATTTTTACAATTTGTCAAAAAATTCTTTAATATATTTTTCAAGCTCTTGAACACTGTCAGCAATCTTTTCTGCACCGTGAGAAACAAGAAACTCTCTGTCTTTATACCCCCAGCTTACACTTATACAAGGGATATTTGCATTCTTTGCGGTTTCTAAATCAACTTCGGAATCACCAACATAAACACAAAGTCCCTCGCAACCGAGCTGTTTTATCACAGCAAATACACTATCTGGCGCAGGTTTTTTACGCACACCAGAACTTTCTCCCACTGCTATTTTTATTTTATCCCCAAAATATTTTGCACAGAGTTCCTTTACAGCTGTATCATACTTGTTCGAAACAACAGCACATTTTATACCTCGTTTTTGCAAGTCATCAAGCAAATCCAACACACCGTCATAAGGGCGTGTTTTTTCATACATGGTTTTAGAATAATGCTCTTTAAAAAGATTGAAACAACTTTCAAAATTTGGGTTCGCCAATCCATCAGGAATCGCCCTTTCAATCAACTTTTGTACGCCATTACCTACAAAACTTCTTATTTCCATTAATGAGCGTTCTGCGTAACCAAAATGTTTAAGCGCAAAATTTGTACTTTCATGCAAATTTTCTAACGTATAAAGTAATGTACCGTCCAAATCAAAAATAACAGACTTTGAACAATCACGCTCTATCATTTTATTTATGTCCTTTTTCAGTCAATTTACGATAAGCTTGAGAATTAATTTCTCCACCGACAAGAAGCATCAAAGACGAATAATAAAGCCATACCATAAGCATTACAAAAGCACCGATTGACCCGTAAACCCTGTTATAAGTATGCAAGTTATTGATGTACACAGAAAAACACCAAGAACCAAACATCCAGCAAAAGCAGAAAAACAAAGTTCCCGGTAACGCAGCCTTACTTTTTAACTTGTCAGACCCCTGCCAAGCAGGAAGCAAAAAGTAATTTAAATATGCGGTAAGATATAACGCAAGAAAAGCAACAAACCATCGACCAATCATAAATAACGTAATAAACAAAGATGAAAGGTTGATAAAGTTCAAAGCAAACTGCAAAAACACTTTACCGAAAAGTATCATATTTACAATCAAAAACATAAAAAAGATATTAACAAAAACCATAAGTATAGATATTGTTCTTGTAACAAGTAAGTTTCTATGCTCATCTATACCCAAGGCTCTATTCATACCTTTTATGATACAAAAAATTGCATTTGAAGATAAAAACACAGTTATAACAAAACCGAATACAGCAACAATCCCACCGTGTTGAAAAATCAATACTTCATTTAAAACTTCTTTGATTAAATTGACAGAATCTGTTGGAGCTACACTGTCTAGAAAGTGTATAATCGGCATAAATTGGGATTTTTTGCCAAGTAGTGTAAAAAAAGACATCATAAACAGCATAAAAGGGAATATTCCTATAGCAAACCAAAATCCCATCTCTGCTGCCATCCCCATAAAATCGTCAATGATAATACGGTTAATTAAATTTTTAAGATAGTTAAATGCCTTTTCACCAAAGCTCATTTTATTAACCCAGTGCTTTCCTAATCTCTTCCAAAATCTTGTCTTTTGCAATTTTGAGAGGTTTTCTTATCGTACAACCTGCAGCAAAAGTGTGACCGCCGCCGTTAAAAACCTGCGCAACCTTGCTAACATCTATTGTCTTACTTCTAAGACTTACTTTAGTTGTGTTTTCATCAACTTCTTTTGCAACATAAGAAACCTCTGTTGTTCCGATTCTTCTTAATTCCTCAACAAGGCCTTCCGTATAATCATTTGAGGCGTGAAATTTTTCCATATCCTTGTTAGAGATACAAACTCCAGCAATTCTATTATTATCGGTGAAGTCAGCATTTATCATACAATGTGCGTGCAAAAGAACCATATTGCGAGGTTTTGACTCATAACAAAAACGAGCTATCTTAGCAGGTTCCGCACCAAGCTTGATAAGTTCTGCCGATTTTAAAAGAGTATCCGCATCAGTATTGTCGTACCTAAAACCGCCTGTATCAGTCAGCAACGCTGCATATAAACCCCACGCTGTTTTTTTATCAATATTTAGATCAAGTGCTTTAAATATATCAAACAACACTTCACCGCAGGAACAAGCATCTCCACGCACAAAATTAACAGTACCATAATTGTTATTGGTTTTGTGGTGGTCAATATTCATCTTTGTTTCAGTACGTTCATACAAGGGCAAAGAATCACCCATTCTATCTTTAGCCGCTATATCCACAGCTATTGCAAGATCATACAATTCATCTTTAACCTGCTCAGGCTTTTTAGCTTCGTCTAAGAATGGTATGAATTTATAAATTTCAGGAATAATACCGTTATAGACCATATCTACAGAATCTTTGGTATGGTCAAAATTGTTTAATATAACCTGATACAGCGCACTCATTGAACCCAGTGTATCTCCGTCAGGGTTAACGTGCGAGATAATAACTATTCTTTTTGCAGCTTGTATCGTGTCTTTAAATGATTTGAAATCCATAAGACTATTATAATATAAAACTGGTAAATATAAATAGGACAAAAGATATGGAAGCAATAATTCACGCAATACTTACAATTTTAAACCTGTTTTTAATAGTAGGCTGCTGTGTAGTATTCACTAACGCAGTAGAACACATGGGTAAACTTTACAAACTAAACGAAGGGGCAGTTGGCAGTATCCTTGCAGCAGTTGGCACAGCGTTACCAGAAACAATTGTTCCTCTTGTTGCAATTTTAGGTGCATACCTTGCACATATAGATGTAAATGTAGGCAAAGAAATCGGTATTGGTGCAATTCTTGGCGCACCGTTTTTGCTTTCAACACTTGCAATGTTTGTGACAGGTTTGGCTGTTCTGATTTTTTGGAAGCTTAAAAAACGTGAACACGCAATGAATGCTCATTATGAGGTAATGTTCAGAGATTTAAAATTCTTCTTTATAAGCTACACAATTGCTATTGCTGCAGGTTTCATTCCGTTCAAATGGGGGAAAGTATTTTGTGCTGTTGCTCTTTTTGCTTATTATTTACTTTACATTTTCAGAACACTTAACTGTGCTCATTGTGAAGGAATGGAAGGCGAAGAACTTGATGAATTACTTTTTACAAGATTTCTCAAAAAATATAACAAACTCGTTGTTTGGTTACAAATTATTGTTTCAATAGCTGCATTAATTGTATTTGCACATATGTTTGTCGGACAAATCCAATTCTTTGCAAAACTTTTCAGTATTAATCCTCTTGTTTTAAGCTTGATACTAGCACCTATTGCTACAGAGCTCCCTGAAAAATTCAACAGTGTTTTGTGGGTAAGTCAAAGCAAAGATACTCTTGCACTTGGTAACATCACAGGAGCAATGGTTTTTCAAAGCTGTATTCCAACAGCAATTGGCATACTTTTAACACCTTGGGTATTTGGTATGGAATCAGTGATAAACATAATTCTTGTTTATCTATCAACAATAATACTTTTTATAAATCTGTATAGAGACAAAGCTTTCAGCCCGCACATACTAATTACTTGCGGCGCATTTTACGTAATATATTTAATCTACATTTTTTGGAAAGTAATTTAATGTAAGATAACTTTCCCCTGTACTTCTTTTCTCGCACCAAACGAGCTTTGAAGACTATGTAAAAGTTCTGCAGACGTATTTGCGCTGTAGAACTTTCCGTTTGTAACGAGTGCTGTACATTTTAATTGGTTATTAGCTTCAGTATCATAGATATTAAAAGCTATGACATCAATAAATATATCCTGACGAGTTTTTGTAAGCTCCATTACATAATCACAAGGACTTTCGTCACAATTTTCTCCACCGTCAGAAAGAAGAATTATTCTTTTCTTGCCTGTAACACCTGCAAAATCAGAATTAACAGCTTGTTTTAAAGAATATGTAATAGGCGTCCATCCTGTTGGCTTGAGGTTAAAAAGTGCGCTTTGTATTGCAGGACCACTGTTTTTTGTCATAGGAACAATTAAAGAACTTGCTTTGCAAGCTGCATTAGGCAAGACAAAACCGCCTTTATGTCCATAGACTCTAAGCCCAACTCTTTTTTCTTCAGGCAATTTAGGTATAATTTCTTGCATGGTATCTAAAACCATATTGATTTTACTTGTACCATGAAGCTTTTCACTCATGCTGTTTGAAAAATCAACAATAAAAAGAACAAATTCTTCAGCATTGTCTTTTTGTGCAGAAGCCTCGTATGGAGCAGATTTTACACCTACACTCTTTACAAAAAGCAAAAAAAGTACTATAAATATAACAAGTAGTTTACTGGATGTATTAATCATAAGTGTCACATATCGGAGTTAATTGTTATGTGTGCAGCAGCGCAAGCCCCTGCAAAAAGTTTTGCAAATTTACTTAGCACAAGTAAAAGTATCAAAAAATTTAAAAAGAAAATACCCCCCGTTGAGGCTATAACCCAAATTGCCGAAGCGGGTAAGAATCATCTCCCCGCAGAATTCATAAACATGGTAGAATTCATTGTTATTTATGATGAAAAATTAAAAACACGTATGGAACAAGCTTCAGAAAGTATGTTTCAAAGGCTTTATGGCAAATCCGATAACGATATAGATAAAGCTAAACTCAATGCTTACAATCATTACGTAAAATTTTTCATCAAAGCACCAGTTGTTTTTGCAATAACACAAAAAGCACCTTTTTCCGTAAATATAAATGATATGGTAAAAGCAATGCAAACAAGTGCAAAAGTTCACGGCCTTGAGGTTCTCGAACTTATGCCACAATTGAGTGCACACAAAGAATTTGCAGAGGTGTTGGGGTTAAAAAAACCAGCCCAAGTATTAACAGTTTTAGCTTCTGGATACACGGAACAATAATTTTTTAGTCTTCACTCTTTGGCAATAACGTACAACCATTGTTGGGACTGTATTCACATACGCAATTTTTGCCATTATTCTTAGCGTTATACAAAGCAACGTCAGCCAACTCAATAAGAGTCTGCTCATCAAGAGCACAAGACGGATACTCACTCATACCTATACTAACAGTAGGACATATGCAAATATCATCTTTGACATTGATTTTAATCTTGCTGATATTTTTTCGTATTCTTTCTGCAATAATTTGAGCATCTTTGATGTTAGTTTCAGGCAAAATAACAGTGAACTCTTCACCACCATATCTTGATGCAATATCAATCTTTCGAACTGTTTGTTGTATGCAATTTGCAATTTCTCTTAAAACCTGATCTCCTACAGGGTGACCATAGGTATCGTTAACTTGTTTAAAGTTATCAATATCCATCATCAACAGCGTCATTTCATGGTTATATCTTGAAGAACGTTTAATTTCGTTTTCTAAAAGAGTATAGAAATGTCTGTAAATATAAAGTTTTGTTAGACCATCTTTTGTTGCTAACTCATACAATTTAGCGTTATCAATAGCAATAGCAGCCTGATTAGCAAGTGCCTCGATAAACTCTAAATCTTGTTTATTAAACAATTTGCCGTTTAACTTGTTAGTAATATTTATTACCCCAATAGGTTCCCCCTTAGATATAAGAGGAACACAAAGCAATGAATTAACATTCAACTCATGCCCGTTGTCTATAAATCTCGGGTCATTTTGACCAAGGTTAGAAATTATCGATTTCTTTTCAACAAAAACCGTACCAGCAATACCTTCACCAACTTTTATTTTTGAACATTCAACAAGCCCGTTATTGATTTCAGTCTCAAGGTTTTTGTCAGCAAGACCATAAACAACTTTTGTTTGCAAAACATTCTCTGCAAAATTGTAAAGCATCAAAGAGCCTTTTTCTGCATCAATAGTTTCAAGAGCCTTGTTTAAAATAACCCTTAACAAACGTTTCAAATCGTCAATAAAGTTAACCGCCTGAGAAATATTGTACAATATAGAAATGTTGTGCAATGACTTTTGCAATCTTTTCAAGTCATTTTCTTGATCCCTACGTTTAATATATTTTATGAGGATAGGGCCTACATAATTAAATATCTTTGTTAAATATCTTAAATCTTCTTGAGAATATTCATATTTGCCGTCTTTAAGACCAAGAGAACAGATAAAATATGGAGTATTATCCTTTTGAAAAAGTTTAAAATAACAGCTATTTAAGTTACCTAAATCGTATTTTTCCCAAAAAGAACGATATATAGGTTTACCTGACGAATCAGCTACCTTTATGAACTCATTTTTATTTAAAACTTCCCAAAATCCTTCATCATCATTTTCAAATTGAAAATATTCTTGTGTATCATTGTTGCTATTTGCAACCATGTAATAAACTCTTTCATGATTTATAAAGAATCTTACATCAGAAATATTCAAGCCCTGAGTAATAAAATCCGTAACTTTTTCTATCAAATCTTCTATAGAATCAGCCTGTGTTGCGATAATACTGAGTTCAAACAGACTGTTTAAATCATAAAAGTTTTTTTGCAGAGTAGTAATTTTATCTGAAAGATTTTCCATAACAATTATTTTATTAGAATTTTAAGAATAATTCAATCAATTCATAGTACGTTTTTTTATGTAAATTTTTTATAAAAAAATATTTTTAGGTGGCAAAAAAATTTTTTCAGAAGTTATTTACTTAGCGTAGTCTTTAAACTATGATAAAATTCCCGAAACATAATAAATAAATTTGTCGGAATTAGATAGAATGGACATTAGAAGGGTATAAAATTGACAGAATTCAGCACCACATATTCAGTGATAATGCCAAAGGTAAAACTGACACCTATTAAACAAAAAACAAAAAAAGAGGAAATCAAGGAACTTATTCAAAACCCTGATGACCCACTAGCGAAATATCCTTTAAGAGCATTTGGATACTCAAACGAAGTTGGGGCAGCAGTTTCAGCAATGCCGGTTTGGGGAAAAGCAGCAGAAGCAGCTTTATGGGTACCTGCATTAATGTACTTGGGTGCTGATATTTATGACAAATACAGACGAGGCAAAGAAGGCGACTACTCAAAAGCTTCAGCATCGGCAGCAGTTCAACAGGCTACCTTCCAAGCACTGGCAAGTGTAATATTACCTACTGCAGCAGTTAAAATGGGGCAGAATATTGCAGGTTACACAACCAAATTTGACGGTTCCGGACTAACTGCTACAGCAAAAGAAGAAATGTATGACCGCTTATTAAACGAGTTTGACAATTACAATTTTGCAAAAGGAGATATTCAGGAAGCGGACGGAAATATAATCAAAGGCTTTGATCGTGTTAAAAAGAGAATAATAGATGAAAAATTAATTCCTGAATTAAAAACAACAAGAACAGACCTTGAAACAGAAAGCTGGTTTGCAAAAGTTGTAAGATTTTTCGGTCACTCAAACAGACCTATATCTTCTGCAAAAGCTAACGAAGCCGACGTTATAAGCTTTATGGAAAAACAAGCAAAGAAAATCTTTGATAAACAAACAATCTTTGAAACTTCTACAAGAGAACAAATCGAAGAAATGGACAACCCTGAGCTTATAAAGCTATACGATAAAGCTTCAAAAAATGCAGAAAAAAGAGCTCAAAAACTTATTCAATCTTCTCCTGACTATATAATGAAAAAGATTCTCAACTCAGGAGAAGCTGAACACAAAGATTTAATCCATGATATCGCTAAAACGTACGACACTGTGGAAAAAAGAAGACTGCTTGTAAGACAAGCCGATCAATCAGCAAACGTAATACAACAAATGATGCAAAACCCTGCACATAAAGCAACTATTGAAAAACTGGCAAAACGTCTTGAAATCTCAAGAACAGCTTTAAGAGGCTACATAAAAGGAAAAAGTATGAAACTCGGATTGTTAAAAACTACAGGCGGTTTCATCGCATTGGGACTACTTGCTGTACCTATTGACCACTTTGTACACAAATATATTATTCAAAAATTTGTAGAACCGGGTCTTGAAGGAGTAGAATCATTGAAAGAAAAATTATCCTTCAAAGCACAAAATGAACCGGTTGCTGGTCCTAAACTAAACAGATAGAATAACTCTCCTATGCTAGCCTAATTATGGCATAGTTTGTTTTCAAATTTTAAATAAAATTTAAGAAAACAAATAGGAGATGTTATGATACAAAAAAAAATAAAAAATTTTATCACGGTAGCACTGACTTTATCATTCAGTGCTACTGTTTGTATTGCAGCAATCAATGGAAACGTTGAAAAAAACGGTGTATCAGGAGATTACAATCAGGTAATTGATTCTAAAACCCAAGCCCCCATAAGATCTGCTGACGTATCCCTTCCATCCAAAGGTTACAGAACAAAAACAGATACCGAAGGCCGATTTTCTCTCGGTGCAAAAATAGATGCACCGACAATTATGTCTGTACAAAAAGAAGGCTACAAACCTTTTTCACTAACAATTGACAGCCAATCAGCAGGGAAACCTTTAGTTATAGGTATCGAAAAAACCACTCCACACGACATAATAATAGACAAAGATATGTATCATATCGGAGACGACAACTATTCGGAAAGTTCCGCTAATGCAGCTGATTTCAGAATAAAAGCAATCGGACCTTTTTATACAAAAAATTTTAATATAAAATCACTCCCGCAAGAAGGAGATATGTACCTTGTAATAGGCTCCGTAATAGGCATAGACACAAAAATGGCTAGAGATATGGGACAATCAAGAGTAACAACATCTTATGCTACTGCCCCGCAAATATATTTTAACGGGAACATGATTGCAGAATTAAACCTAAACGGAGATAACCAACAAATAAAAGTCCCAAGAAGTATAATCAGACAAGGACAAAATCAACTAACAATAAAAGCAGGTAAAAACCTATTTCAAACAGCTTATGTTGATTACGATGATATAGAAATCATAAACTTATTTATAGAATCAAAATCTAAAATAGCTTCAGACTAAAAAAGAGGGCCAAGGCCCTCTTTAATATACAATTTAAATTAATTATTCACCTTCAAACTGAACCATTGAAACAACATCAATATCTTTAAGTTTTTCACGTCCGCCAAGGTCAGAAAGTTCAATAATAAATGCAGCTCCAACCACATCAGCACCTACTTTTTTGAGCAGTTTTACAGCAGCATCAACAGTACCGCCTGTTGCCAACAAGTCATCAACAACAAGGACTTTTTTACCTGCTTCTACGGCATCTGCGTGCATTTCAATTTTATCAGTACCATACTCAAGTTCATACTCTTGAGAAATAGTATCAGCAGGAAGTTTACCGGGTTTTCTTATAACAACAAAACCTGCACCCAATTTGTATGCAAGTGCCGCACCAAAAATAAAACCTCTTGATTCGATACCCGCTACATAATCAATTCTTTTATCTTTATAAACTTCTGTAAGATAATCAATCATATAACGCATTGCTTGAGGATCTTTTACCGCAGTTGTAATATCACGGAAAATAATTCCTTTTTTAGGGAAGTCAACGATTGCTCTAATCTTAGATTGAACATATTCTTGCATTTCTTTTTAATCCTTCTTTTTCATAAATTGTGACATATCAAGTTTAGGGCAAAGCCTGTTCGATATCTTCAATTATATCATCAACATCCTCAAGACCAACAGACAAACGCATAAAGTCATCAGAAATTCCGCAAGCCTTTAACTGCTCGTCATTCAGCTGTCTGTGTGTGGTCAAACAAGGATAAGTGATTATTGAACGAGAATCACCAATGTTTGTAGCATGGATTAAAAGTTTTACGTTTTCAATAAATTTTACACCGGCCTCTTTTCCGCCTTTTATACCAAAGCTGATAATAGAAGATGCGCCTTTGGGCATATATTTTTTTACAAGCGGATAATATTCATTATCTTCCAGCCCGGGATAATTTACCCAAGCAATTTTAGGATGGTTTTTAAGATGTTTTGCAACCTTAAGTGCAGTATCACTCAACCTTTGCATTCTAAGGTGCAAAGTTTCTAAGCCCAACAATGTTAAATAAGAGTTAAACGGACTTATACAAGATCCAAAATCTCTTAAAAGCTGACCTCTCGCTTTTACAATAAATGCAGATTTCCCAAAAGCTTCCGTATAACTCAAGCCGTGATAACTCGGATCAGGATCTACAAGTTCGGGAAATTTGCCCGAAGCTTTCCAATCAAAATTACCAGAATCTACGATCATACCCCCCATAGAATTGCCATGGCCTGAAATATATTTTGTTAAAGAATGAACAATTATATCAGCACCCCACTCTATCGGTCGGCAAAGATAAGGAGATGGCACCGTATTATCAACAATCAAAGGAATGTTATGAGAATGAGCAACTTTTGCTGCTGACTCAATATCTGCAACATTAAGTTTTGGATTACCTACCATCTCAATAAACACACATTTTGTTTTTTCCGTAATTGCTTTTTCAAAATCTTCAGCAGTTTCGCCATCTACAAAAATCGTGTTAATGCCAAGTTTACGTAACGTTGAGTTTAAAAGATTAAACGTTCCACCATACAATGTTGAAGAAGCAACAACATCGTCACCGGCTTTCGCAATATTCAAAACTGCAATCATAGAAGCAGCTTGCCCTGAAGAAACAGCAAGCGCACCAACCCCGCCTTCTAAAGCAGCAACTCTTTCTTCAAGAACCTGAGTTGTAGGGTTTGAAATCCTTGTATAAATATCACCTGATGTTTTTAAATCAAACAAATCAGCAGCATACTGAACATTATCAAAATCAAAAGCGGTAGTCTGATATATAGGAACAGGAATACAATGTCTGTTGTCTTTAGCCTTGTGCGCACCTTGTACAGCTATACTATCAAATTTCATACTACAATTGACCTCTCAAATTTTCTTTAATAATATCAGACACCCAAGGCACGTAACTGTCTTTGCCGGCAAGAGCACTGATAATAAGATAAAGTACAAAAAAAGTATAAATCAAAGTAATAACAGAAAAACCTAACAACAAAGGTGTATTTAAGAAAAATGTAATCATACCAAGAATATTTTTAACTATAGGAATATAGCTCAAAATATTCATTGCATAGCCAAGACCAGTAAGTATAAGCCACAAAGCGAAAGCTATAAATATTGATTGAAAAATATGATATTTTAAAAACGGTTTCATATCTTTTTTCATAAGATAAGCAATTATTATAAAAGCAAGCCCGACAAGCGGTAATGCATAAGTAACCGCAGCAATTAATTTTTCAAACAATGATGGTGATGAATATCTTCCGTAAGCCAATTTTATCTCCCGAAGTCATAATGAACTATGCTTTTTTAAGCAATAGCATTTTCTTCTTTTCTTTTAATGTATTCTTGCAAAATTTCGATATAAACAAGTTTATTTTCTATAGACTTGTCATTGTATTGCAAAGCTTTTCTATATGTATAAATAGCATTTTCCAAATCGCCTAACATAAAGTATGTGTTGCCGATAAATGAATATATTTTTGCATCTTGAGGACAAATTGCAGAAGCTTTTTTGTAGTATTCAATAGCTTCTTCAAACATTTTTCTGTCAACATAAATATTCCCCAATAAAATGTATGCATTAGGCATATTTGGAGCAACAGAAACAGCCTCTTTGTATTTGCTGATAGCCATATCAATTCTGTTTGCATCAGAATAAGCAATAGCATGACAAACATAAACCTGATAAGCCTTATCGTCAACTTGATAGCATTTTTCAAAATATTTATCAGCACTTTCAAAATCTTTTAATGAAGCATAGCAATTAGCTATACAAATCATTGCTTTTAGATTCGTTGGTTCAAGCTCAACAGAATGCTTTAAAGATTTTATTGCTTCTTTATACATATGCATAGACATCTGGGCACTTGCCTTATTAATATAAGTCTCTGCATCCTTGTCATCAGCCTTAATAGCCTTGTCATAATAAACAATAGCTGTTAAATAATCTTTTCTGTCTTGAAACAGCAAGCCTATTGCGTTAAACAATGCTGCATTCTTAGGTTCAAGTTTTAAAGCTTTTTCATAATTTCTCATAGCTTGGTCAAACTGCCCGAGTTCAGCATAAGCATTACCAAGATTCATATACACAGAAAAGCTTTTTGATTCAATTTCTGCAGCTCTTGAATAGTAATCAATAGATTTATTGATATTTTTATAGAAAAAATGCAAACTACCAGCATTAACCAACGCTTGAAAATTTATCGGGTTAATTTTCAATAATGACTCATATACCCCAAGTGCGTTTTGGTAATCTGCCTCCGCAATGTATATTTTACCAAGCTCTACGTAATTACTCTCCTCAGAAGGATTTTGCGCAATCTTTTCGATTAAATCGTCTTTTATATCTTTTGTTTTGTTATTACCTATATCCATAGAAGATATTCTACTACAATTTAACAAAAAGTGAAATCAGAATTGTAGTCATAGCCACCCAAAATTAAAAAAGAGGGTGTTGTCCCTCTTTGATAATATTCAGATGTAATCAATCAGCCTATACTAAGCCTAACATTTTTTTGTACCAGCTGAATGTTTCAAGTTCAAGTCCGTTAAATGTTGTTTTCAAACATTGTCTTTTTAAATAACATTCGAATTCATCATTAAATTTGGATTTAACCTTTTTTTCTTCCTTTGATGCAGTTTTTGTGGACATTTTGGGCCTCCTTTTTTGGATTTTTTAAAAATTAATAAACACACAATATATAAAATTAAACCTAGACCTATTGAAACTAATTATAGCACACTATGCCCATGTTTGTCAGCACATTTACTATAAATGTAAAAGTTGTAAAGGTAAATTTTTGCTAAAAATCAAGCGAATTTTAACTTTTGTATCTTTACACAACTTAACATATAGTGTGTTTAGGACAATTATTGTAAGACGGCTCTTGCTATTTCACCGGGTGGATGCAGTCGGTCACCGGAAGGCAAATCTCCGTATTTTTGTTTCATTCTTGCAATAAGCTGTTTTTTGTCAGGATCAGGGTCAAAAAACAGTTTTGCATATATACTGACTCCGTCTTCAACAATAGGTGCAGTAGAATTGGAAAAGACTTTTCCGTACTTCTTAATAAAAGCACGATGTGCTACTGCGTTCATCCCCAAGAAGTTTAACTCCTCCTGGATAGAACTTTGACCATCTTTATCTTTAGCATGTCCCGCCTCGTGCAATATAGCCTCACCTATCGCCAACATTACAGCAAAATCATTTGTTTTTTGATAACGTTTATTTATCATAATGGCATTTTGATCAAAGCTGTATTGAGCGTGGACATCACGTTCAAACGGCTTTGCAAAATAAAGACGAATATTTTCTTTTTTTATAAAATCCACGCACTCTTTGCCAGATTTAAAAGGAAGCCTGATTCCCATATTTTCTACATACCTAATATCTTCCGGCGCAAAAGTTAACTCATTAATTTCAGAAAGAGCTGTCGCAATGACACTGCTGCGTACCCAAGGCAAATCCCTCTGAAAGTCTATCTCTTTAGGCTTAGAAGTTTTGTTATTAGGTACCCATTTACAATTATTCATGTATGAATACATATTAGAATATATTGGAGAAACAGGTGTCATATCTCAATTAATTTTCGTTATCATAGGTAATTGTATAATTAGGGCTAACAGCCAACCATCTGAATGCAGCCTCACCGTCTATTTCAGGCATATCTGTAACAAACGTACCGCCATATCTGCCGCGAGAAAAGTTAACTATCCCTTGTTTTGCCAAATTCTGCAGTGATTTTCTTATCGTATTTGAAGAAACATCAAAACGCTTTGACAATTCTTCCATAGAAGGTAGTTTGTCTCCTATTTCATAGTTGTCACTTATAAAGCTTTTGATAGTATTTTCTATTTTTTGATAACTGTAAAAAGCAGCTTCTGTGGCTGAAGCAAAAATAGATGTTTCATTAAGCGGCTGCAAAACATTTTCTGTAGAATTTATATCTGGTATTTTTATTACTGTAGTACCGTATCGGCCTCTTCTTGCTAGTAAATAGCCTTCATCAATAAGGGTTTTCATCGCATCGTGAACGGTTTTTATACTAACCTTAAGAATATCAGACAGTTCTTGATGCGCAGGCAGCCTATCGCCTATTTTAAAGTTATTCCTTATGTAATCCTTTAGTTCATCTTCTACTTTATCAACAAGAGTGTCAGCACTAATGACTTCTCCTTGGGTTTTCATAATTTCCAGTTCTTCGTCTGTAAAATCAGGAACCTTTTTTAAAATCCAGTTAGATTCGTTTGAGCGAAAAGCCTTTGGTTCAATAATCCCTTGTGAATAAAGATAATCTAAAGCAAGTCTAATCGTATTTGTAGAATTGCCTATTGCTGCAGCAAGCGACCTTGCAGAAGGCAAAGAATCATTAACATTGATATTGTTATCAACCAAATATTTTTTTATCTCTGTAATAACCTTTTCTCTTTTTGAAAAAGCTTTTTTAATGATAGGGTTTGTAGAATTAGAATCCCTGATAATTGTGCCTATTCTTTGTTTAGACTCTAAAAATCCGGCATCTTCTACACTTCTTATTGCGTTTTGAACAGTTCCGACACTAACTCCTAAATAATATGCAATATCTTGTTTTTTAGGCAAAAGAGTGTTAGCTTGTATACCGCCTTTTTTAATACCTGATGTAATCCAATCAGTAAGCCATTTTTTTATTATCGAATCTTTAGATTCAAAAGAATTCTTAAAATCAGGAATTTCTTTAGGCAATTGAGAAATTTCTATTCTTTTAAGCTCTGATTTCTCAAGTTTTTCAAAACCTACTGTCTTATTAGTTGCAGATTTATCTGCCATTTTGACCTCCTAAATTTGCATTTTGCCTAAACACAAGAGTTTTCACACATTAATAATCAATTTATTATACCATATTACTAAAAAAACAACATATTTTTTTTTGTTATTTTATGCAGAATTGTAAACAAATTTTTAACAAAACAAAAATCGTGGGCAATTTTTTAAAATAAAAAGTTTTTACATGAACAAGAGGAATTATTATTTTTTTTGAGGAGAAACACATGGCACACGGAATTAGCGGAGAAACAATTACAATTCAATCTGGTCAAACACTAAGCCAAATTGCAGAACAATATGGCGTAACAGTAGCAGATATTCAAAAGGCAAATAATCTTAAAGGAACAAATATTATGGCAGGAAAAAATCTTATAATCCCTGCCCCTGAACCAAAATTTGATAACGGATACACAAATTCAAAACTTGACGAAATGACATTTACAAAAAAAGAACGAGAAGAAAACGCAGAGTATTCTCAAGAAAAAATTGCAATTGCTAATGCAACAAACAAAAAATTAAAAGACCAAGTCGCAAATCTAACAGTAAATAAAAAATCAGGCTACGTTCAAATTAACGTAAAAAAAGATGTAACAGCGGAAGAACTGAAAAAATTATATGAAATCCCTGACGGGGTATTAAAATATTACAATGACCTCACTTACGAATGGAAAGACACAGGTGATGAAGCAGGTCATCAATACAAAGATTGGGGTAACCCAACTTTCCATAAAGGGGAATCAGTTATCGTTCCACCAAGCAGTTTTGAACACCAAGGTTGGTTAAAAGAAACTTGGAACGCATTAACAAGATAACAAAAACAATTAACAAGCTGAAAATGCATATTTTCAGATAACTAAAACCGAAAAACGGGGCGAAGCAGAATTGGCTGCAAAGGGAACTTTCCCTATCGCCCTAACGGTTAAATAGCAAAAAGCCGGTATAAAACCGACTTTTTTTAATAGTTATTTATTATCCTTCATCTGATGGTGGCTGATACCACTGCAAAACGTCAGGATAAATACAATTATCATTCAGACGCCGTCCTGCAAAGAAAATTGCCTCAAGCTCAGATTTTTGCTTACCTTCAAGGTTTTCAAAATACTGGTCTTGCCTTATAAGAACAGCAATTTCTCTTTCAGCCTCAAGATTGTCGTCAGACACCTGCGACTCTAAGTATTCTATTCTTTCTTTTATCTCACGCCGAGCAGACTTAATTGCGTCCATCACTTCGTCAGCGTTATTTAATGTTTTTTTGACTTGGTTTTCTACTAATTTCAACATAAAATGACCTAAATTATCTGGATACGGTACGCTCATACTAATGCTATCCCACCACCTTATTATACTACATGAATCACATATATATAAAGTGTTTAAAAAGACTTTAATTTCAAAAAACAACAATATTGTTACATTACTTAAACTTACCATTGAAAACATCCTCTTTGCTTGATTCTAAAATATGCTTGTGTTTTGATTAATTATAGAAAAACGCCCCAAAGGGATTAATCCTCTTGAAAAAAGGTCTTATGGCTGAAAGACCGCCCGATGAGAGCGTTTTAGAACAAAAAACAAAACAACAGGAGAAAAAGCCAAAATGGTTAAAATCAGATTAAAAAGACTCGGATATAAAAAGAACCCTACTTTCAGAATCGTTGTTATCAACGACTTACAAAAAAGAGAAGGTAGACCAATCTGCGAATTGGGTCACTACAATCCTAAAACAAAAGAAATGAAACTTGATAAAGCTACTGCTTTAGAATGGATTGCTAAAGGTGCAAAACCGACTGAAACAGTTCAATATTTAATCAAAAACTGCAACGAAGACGGTACTTTGAACTATCAACCAAAAACAGAAAAGAAACTTTCTAAAAAAGCATTAGCTAAATTGGAAGCTGAAAAAGAAGCTCAAGCTGCAGCAGCTGCTGCGGCTGCAGAAGCTGAAGCTGCCCCAGCTGAAGAAGCATCTGCAGAAGCTTAGTTAAAAGTTTAACAGGGGAAAAGAACACTTATTAAGCCGCTTTGATACTCAAGGCGGTTTTTCTTATCTAAAAGAGTTTATACATGTTACAATAAATCTATGCTGTATTTTTATCACGGACAAGAAGATTATTTGATGGAAACAGAGCTTCATAAGCTCAAAGACAAACTAGTGGACAAATCTTTTCTTTCCACAAACTACCGTATATATGACAACCCAAAATTTACAGAACTGATGGATGTACTAAGAACACCATCCCTTATGTTTGGCAGTATTTTAGCTGTCATTAATTGCGAAAAATACTTTTTCGATACAAAAGGCAAAATCAGTTTTGACGATAAAGAAATCAAGCAAATTGAAGAAACAATCCAAATCATACCTGATACACTAAACATTGTTTTTGTCTGCAAAATAGAAAGAGAAAGTACAAAAAAAATCGACACAAGAAGAAAGCTGTATAAAATTCTCACTAAATATGCAACTGTTACAGAATTTCCTGAATGGAAGCCATACAGCAAGGAGCTTCCTTCTTGGATACAAAAACAAGCAAAACAAAAAGACCTGATTATGGCATCAGATGTCACTCAATTTTTGATAGAAAGACTCGGCACTAATTTGCGTATAATAAATGCCGAACTAGACAAACTCAAACTGGCAATTTATCCTACTAAAGCCGTAAAAAAAGAAGATATTCAAAATGTTTGCACTTCAACAGAAGATATATTTGTTTTGACAGATTACATACTAAAAGGCGACAAAGATAAGGCCTTATTGGAATTTCAAAAACTTTGCACAAACAAACATTACTTAGAAATACTTGCTGTTTTACAAACAAATTTTGCAAAACTTGCAAGCATAAAAGTTGACTCTGTGGATAAAAGCCCGTTTGAGATTGCATCAAAAAACCACCTACCCGAATTCATAGTGAAAAAGCAGCTTGAAAAATTAAAAAAAGTTCCTATGGACAGACTTATACAAATAAGAAAAAACCTACTTGAAGCAGAATACAGAGTAAAAACAGGAGAAATGTCATTTTATGAACTACCTGTTGAACTTGCAT
Organism: Candidatus Gastranaerophilales bacterium; assembly: GCA_944326515.1. Classification (GTDB taxonomy): domain Bacteria; phylum Cyanobacteriota; class Vampirovibrionia; order Gastranaerophilales; family Gastranaerophilaceae; genus Limenecus. The sequence continues at coordinate 32,149 of CALVEI010000002.1, forward strand.
TACTAAACTAGAGGATTTATGTTCCACCCGATTTTTAAAAGAAAATTTGAATATTTTACAAACTACTTTGAATCTGCGCTAAAAAACCAAAACCGCAGCTTCGCACAATCGCTTGTGCTTTACGGACAGGACATAGTTTCTCAATATTACCTTGCAATGGAAATAGCAAGACAACTAAACTGTCAAAAAGACGGTGTTTACAACTGTGATTGTATAAACTGCAATTGGATACGAAACAACCAACATCCTGCTGTACTTACCATAACAAAAAACGACAACAAACCGTCTGATGATACATCAAGCAAAGTAATATCCATAAAACAAACCCTTATGGTAAACAACAGCTTGATTAACTCATCTGATTACTATAGAGTATTTATTTTCTGTGATTCAGAACTTACTGAACCTACAGAAATCCAACAAAGACATTTGGATGAATTTGCTGATTTAAAATTTAAATTTCCTCAAGAAATTTGGCAACCAAAACCCTTAACAAGAGATGTTTTAATTGAAGCTTCTGCAAACTCAATGCTCAAATCAATAGAAGAACCGCCTGAAAAAACGCTGTTTCTGTTTTTAACTTCAGACAAAGAAGATATTATTGAAACAATTATTTCTCGTTCTCAGTGTTTTTATGTGCCTTCATATAACGCACAAAGCTACGACATAGAATTTTTAACCTCCGTAATGGCAGATTATCCAAATATAAAAAAAGTTAATGTAATAAATACAGTAGATAACCTCGAAACAGCAATAAACGAAAAAGGCTACAGCTCAGAGTATGCTCTTGATTGTTTAGAATATTATTTTGCACAGATGATTAAATCTAATCTAAACAACAAAATACTTATTCAAAAAATAAAAAAAGATATACTAAAAGTTCAACACGCAAAAAAACAAATAGAAGCTTATATCAGACCCCGACTGATTTTTGAGGATTTATTCTTTTCGTTCTTAATATAATTTATTAAGTTTTGTTACAGATATATACTTTTTATAACATTAATATGGCAATTTGCCTTCTTTTTCCGAAATCTAGATTTCGTGAAAAATGGCGTCACGCCAACATTTCCTATCTTATTATTAAGAAATATTAAGAAAATAACAGTGACACACTATAAAAAAGGCAATTATTTTCTTTGTAAATACTTTATATATATACGAGAGATATAAAGAGAACAGAGAAAACAAACACAGGATAAAACAAAAACCACATCGGTTAAACACCACATAAACACTTTAGAGATATTAGAGAAACAAAAGATTTAAAACTTACTACTTACTTAATTTACTTCACACTTCACACTTCACACTTCACACACTTCACAAAATCCACACAATGACGAGGAATGCAAAAGAAATTTTCATTCCAACGGTTTAATCAACTTTGATTAAGCCGTTTTTTTTATTCTGTTTGACAAAAATTCGTGATAAGAAGAACTCTGCCGAGCAAAAACTAACTAAATGTTGGTTTTGCGAGCGGAAGACATGAACGAATTTTTGGAATGACGTCTTGAAAAGGTGGGCCGTTGCGGCTAGAAGAATCTAGGCTGCAACCACGACACGAGATTAAATTTTAATCACTTAATCTCGTATTTATAAAATAATAAAATAAAAACGGATTGTTAAAATAAATTTAACAATCCGTTTTAAAATTGGTTATACCATATTTTTTTCCATCTTAGCTCTGTCTGTATACTTTTGATCGATTTGACCTGATTTATAAATACCGTTCAAAATAGCTAAACCAATTGCAGCTACAAAAGCGACTTTACCACCCTTAGGCAACTTATTGAAAGCATTTTTTGCCATTTTTACATATGGAGTCAATAAAGAGCTTACTTTTTTAGCTATAGGTTTGAACTTACCTTGCATTTTAGAAATAAATTTGGCAGCATCTTTAAACAGTGTTGTTTCTTTAATTTTTGTACCAAGTCCCTTAAGATAAGATGTGGCTTTTTGACCTACTTTTGAATCTACTGCCATTTGAGCAACATCTTTTGTCCCATTATACAATTTTGAAAATTGATCTTTATGTTTTACCGCATAATCAGTAACAACAACAGTAGCACCAACGGTTGCTCCTGTTGCAATAGCATTCCAAGCTTGTGAACCTGCACAATTTACTCTGTTACCAAACGAACCTTTATCACTTGAAACAAGAGGTGCTATTGTTGTCAATGTGGGAGAACCTAAAAATACTGTCATAATTTACCAACCTTCCTTAAAAAAAAATAACCTTGCACTAAATTTTCCAAAATCACTTACTCTTTTATAAAGTTTTTATTTTTTTCAAAATTGCCTAAAACAGCACAAAAATTTGTATACAAAAACAAAACAGCTCTAAATAAGCATCTTCGGCACTTAACAAAACTCAACATTCAAAAGTATCAAATACAGAATTGAAGAAAACAGTTAGGCAAACTATCTTGTTACAATTTCAATTAATCAAATATGAACCATGCCTGTTGACATTGTTCAACATGATTGCTTTAAAAAAAATGTCAATGCCTGATAATTGTAAACTTTGCAACATTTTCTTGCATAAAAAAGCACACGTCATGGGCTATTTGTAATACAATAAATATTAAGTAGTATTATTTAGTAGATTTGGGGAGAAACAAAACGTGAGTCAATTAACCGATTGTACGGAAGAAAAACTTAACTTATCCAAAAATGCCATCAAAGTTTTGGAAAAAAGATATTTAAAAAGAGATGCTCAAGGCAATCCTACAGAAAGACCTGAAGATTTGTTCTTGAGAGTTGCTTCTACACTTGCAGAAGCTGATAAAAAGTTCGGCGCAACTCAAGAAGATGTTGCAAAGACAACAAAAGAATTTTATAACTTCATTACAAAACGCTACTTTATGCCAAACTCACCTACATTGATGAACGCAGGTAGAGAATTGGGTCAATTGGCTGCTTGTTTTGTACTTCCTGTAGAAGATTCATTGGAAGGTATTTTTGAAACAGTTAAAAACACTGCTTTAATACACAAATCAGGTGGTGGTACTGGTTTTTCATTCTCAAGATTAAGACCTAAAAATGACGTTGTACGTTCAACAATGGGCGTTTCTTCAGGCCCTGTAAGCTTTATGGAAGTATTCAACGCTGCAACTGAAGCCGTTAAACAAGGTGGAACAAGACGTGGCGCAAACATGGGTATCTTAAGAATTGACCACCCTGATATCTTAGATTTCATTAACTGTAAATCAGACAACTTTAAATTAAACAACTTCAATATTTCTGTTGCTGTTACAGACAAATTTATGGAAGCTTTAAAAGCAGGTACAGATTACGAATTAATTCACCCAAGAACTAAACAACCTGTTGGTAAATTAAATGCAAAAGCTGTATTTGATTTAATTGTAGAAGGTGCTTGGAAAAATGGTGAACCTGGTATCATCTTTATCGATCACATGAACTACGACAACCCAACTCCATTAATCGGTGAAATCGAATCAACAAACCCTTGCGGAGAAGTTCCTTTGCTTCCTTACGAAGCTTGCAACCTTGGTTCTATCAACCTAGGTTTAATGCTTAAAGGTGAAAAAGGCAACTACAGTGTTGACTGGGATAAATTGGCCGAAACAACTCAAACAGCTATCCACTTCTTGGATAACGTAATTGCTATCAACAATTATCCGCTTCCTCAAATTGCTGAAATGGTACAAAACAACCGTAAAATCGGTCTTGGTGTAATGGGTTGGGCTGATATGCTTATGAAAATGGGCATTGCATACAACTCAGAAGAAGGTACTAAACTTGCTTCTCAAGTTATGGAATTTATCGATTATCAATCAAAAGTTAAATCAATCGAACTCTCAAAAGAAAGAGGAAGATTCGGTAACTTTAAAGGAAGCGTTTATGACGGCGTATTTAAAGACGGAAAACCTTTCTTAACTTATAAATACCAAGGCAAATCAGCAGGCATCATCACTGATGAAATGTGGGCTGATTTGGATGCTCAAATTGCAAAATTCGGTATCAGAAACGCAACTACAACTTGTATTGCTCCAACTGGTACAATCTCAATGATTGCAAACGCATCAGGCGGTGTTGAACCTTTATTCGGACTTGTATTCATCCGCGACGTAATGGATGGAACAATCATGATGGAAGTTAACCCGATTTTTGAAGAATACGCAAAATCTCACGGCTTCTATTCAGAAGAATTGATGAAAAAGATTTCAATCGACGGAACAGCTGCTCACTGTGACGAAGTTCCTGCAGAAGCTAAGAAAATCTTTGTTGCTGCTCACGACGTATCACCTTACTGGCACGTAAAAATGCAAGCTGCATTCCAACTTCACACAGATAATGCTGTTTCTAAAACAGTTAACTTTGAAGAAAATGCAACAAGACAAGATGTTGCAGATTCTTACTTGTTAGCTTATGAAAACAACTTGAAAGGTATCACAGTTTATCGTAACAACTCAAGACAATTCCAACCTATGAACCTTGAGAAAAAAGACGATAAAAAAATGCCTGAAATTAAAGCAATTGACGAACCTAAAGCAGAAACAAAAATAGAGCTTCCTGAAGCTCAACACGAAGGCGAAGAACATAAATGCCCTGAATGCGGTACTGTTCTAGGTTACGGAGAAGGATGCTTTATCTGCCTTAACTGCGGATACTCAGGTTGTTCATAAAAATATACTCAAATTAATAAAAAAGGCCCTTAAATATTAAGGGTCTTTTTTATGTTGAATGCATTATTAAAAACTAACACTGCTTACGTTGTAAGCAGTAGGGGGTTCGGGGCGAAGCCCTGATGAAACTATTGTTAGAGATTTTTAACGAAGGAATGAAAATTTACCGTACCGAAATTGATAGTTCATGAGTGGACGGAAATTTTCGTTTCTGAGTTTTAAAATCTCTTTTGGTATAGCGTGTTTTTCTTTTTTGGTTCATTTTTTCTTTTTACTTCGCAAACAAAAAGAAAAAATGAACATATAGAAAAAAATTTATTAACAAAAGGCAAGTATCTAAAAAATCATTAGTTTATTTTTTGTTCATTGCTTTCTCTTTGAGACTATAAAAAAGAAAGAAACAGAGCACACACTCAAGAGCGTTAATGTGCCTACGACTCGAGCAAGAAAAAAGAACGCTAATAGCAATTGTATCTAAGATGTACATAAAAACATTAACAATATATTGTATCCAACATTCTTTAATACAACGATAAATTCAATAAGCTACTCAAACAAACAACTTATTTACTAAAAAGCTTTTTCATTCTTTCATTATAAAATTCTTCATATCTGTCTTCCAATATAGCCTTACGGGCTTCTTTAACAAGATCTATAAGGAATTGGATATTGTGAATACTCAATAATATAGCAGCAGTTGCTTCACCAGCTCGATAAAGATGTCTTATGTATGCCTTTGTATGATTGCGGCAGGCATAACAATTACAGTTGAAATCAAGAGGACTTGCATCTCTTTCAAACTCTTTATTTTTGATAATTTTTCTTCCTTCTGATGTAAAGAAAGAACCGTGACGAGCATTTCTAGTCGGCAGCACACAATCAAACATGTCCACACCGCGCAAAATTCCGTCTAACAAATCTTCAGGAGTTCCAACACCCATAAGATATCTTGGTTTTTCACGAGGTAATAAAGGTGCAGTTAAACCTACAAAATGGTTTTTCACATCGGCAGGTTCACCAACACTTACACCGCCTATTGCGTAGCCAACCGCGTCAAATGTAGAAATTACACGAGCACTTTCTTTTCTTAAATCATCATAAAAAGCCCCCTGAACAATAGGGAAAAGTGCCTGATCATCACGAGTGTGTGCTTTAAAACATCTTTCAAGCCAGCGATGAGTACGTTCCATAGCGAGCTTGGCTTCTTCGTATGTACAAGGATATGGCGCACATTCATCAAAAGCCATTGCAATATCAGCACCCAAATCTTGTTGAATTTCCATAGATATTTCAGGGTTAATAAAATATTCAGAACCTGTTTTGGCATCTTTGAACCTTACACCGTCTTCTGAGATATTGCGCAAATCAGCAAGACTAAACACCTGAAACCCGCCAGAGTCTGTCAAAATCGGTTTATCCCAGTTCATCCACTTATGCAACCCGCCGAACTCTTTGATTAATTTATTTCCGGGTCTTAAAGAAAGGTGATAAGAATTGCCCAAAATAATTTGAGCACCGGTATCTTTAAGATGGTCATTTGTCATCATTTTAACAGCAGAATTTGTCCCCACCGGCATAAAGATAGGTGTTTCAATATCGCCATGAGGTGTATGCAAAAGACCGGCTCTTGCTCCGGTCTTTTTATCTTCATTTAATAATTCATAGCTGAAAAAATCGCTTTTCATTATTTCATATCTTCCCAAACATAATCCATCATAGATTTCCAATCTCTGCAAAGTTCTTCAGGCTTAAAGTAGATATTAATTTCTCTTTCAGCACTTTCACAGCAATCAGAACCATGGATTGTGTTACATTCTTTTGTTTGTGCAAAATCAGCTCTAATTGTACCAACTTGAGCATCGTTAGGTACTGTAGAACCCATCATATGGCGCATACCTTCAATAACATTTTTGCCTTCAACAACCATAGCAACAATCGGACCTGAAGTAATATAATTGATTAATTCAGGATAAAAAGGTTTGCCTTTGTGTTCTTCGTAGTGTTTTTCTGCAATTTCCAAAGTTGGTTGAAGCATTTTTAAACCAACGATTTTGTAACCTTTGTGTTCAATTCTTCTGATAATGTTTCCTATCAAGCCTCTTTTTACTCCGTCAGGTTTGATTGCTACAAATGTTCTGTCCATTAATGTCCTCCAGTATTCTAAAAACGCTTTAGAAATAAGTTAAAGCGGGCTTTAACAAATGCGTTCAAGTCTATTGAAGCATAAACACTAAGTTTTAACAAGTTTTAAGCAACATAGTTTTTTTATTTAAAAATTTTTATATTTATGAAAAAATGTTAAGAACAAAGTTGCCAACTAGCATATTTTTTTATGTTCTGACTTCATGTAACTGAAAAGCGGAATGAATTTATAGAAATTTATACATAGGAAAGTCGTAAAATATAATGGGAGCAGGAAACTTAAACCCAATACTCAAAAAAATAGCAAAAGCTGCATACAATCTTGGGGATCATAACGATCCTTTAAATGCAGTGTTGGCGATAGCAATTTTTAAGGGCATAAACCGTCCGTTATTTACAATGATGGACAAAGAATCAGACCCAAAAACAAAACGCTACGCAGCATTTAGAGAAGGGTTAACGGAAGTTGTTGCTGCTTCAACTTATATCATCACAAACAAAACCTTGGTTAAACCTATTTCTAAATACTTAGAAAAGAAAACGGGAGGTTCTTTAGGAAAAATCACTCACGGTATAGAATTTTTAGGTGTATGTTTAAGTGCAGTATTTTTAATTCCACTGGCTTGCAACCTTTTGCTTAACCCTATTATGAAGGGGGTTTCTAAACTTACACATAAAAAAGAACAAGAAACTAAAGGTTTAGACATAAAAGAAAACGTTGTACCGACACTTTCAAAACCTATCGTTCAACATTTACCTGCAACCAATGTTCCCAAAGGACCAAACAGTCTTGTTGTTGTATTACAGAATAAATACGCCGCAAATAACGGCGGAAATATGAAAGTGGGGGCGTAGATGATTACCAACACTTTTGTACATTTAATATCTAAAAACGGTTTTCAAAACCTTATCCAAAACACAACAGCTCAAGTTTCTATAGAAACAGGTTTGAAAGCTGTGGGCCGTCCTGCATTTACACTTGCAGATACTCACGTTGATAAAGAAACAAGAAAATACTCTGCATTTAAAGAACTTTTATACCAACTTTTATGCCTTGGTATTTATCTTGCAGTTATCCCTGTAACATTCAAAAAAGGTGGTTTTGCAGTATTCAAAAAACTTTGCAACAAAGTAAGCCAACACCCTGAATTTCTTAAATCCATTACAAAAACAGACAAACTTCAGGGGATAGAAAAATGCTCAATAGATATATTTAAAAACGAAAAAGCTCTTGTTGCTATTCATAAAATGAGCCACCTTAGCGCAGCAAAAAGACAAGACAAAGCTAACGACTTGGCACAAAAACTTTTAAAAACTATTGAAGAAAATACAAATTGGGAACTGGTAAAAAAAGAATACGGGAGTAAAGAAAAATTTATGGAAAATATGCTTAACAAAGAAAGAGAAAGCAGATTTTTCAGACAATTCTTTATCGGTAAAGGCGGAATCGAAATGAGTTCTATAGTCGGCTCTGTAGTAGGTTTAACAATCCTTGCTCCTGAATTAAGCCATTTAATTTTGCACCCGATTATGAAAGCTCTCAACTTGGAAGCATCTCATAAAGCAAATTCTGAAACAAAACCTCAAAAGATTAATAAACAAGCTTAAGTTTTTGTGGTATCCTTTTTTAATATAAAGGTGGAATTTGACTATGAAAATTACGGCAAAAAATCTTGTAAAAATATACGGGGACAGAACTGTTGTTAACGACATCAGCTTTGAAGTTAACAAAGGCGAAGTTGTTGGGCTTTTAGGTCCAAACGGTGCAGGTAAAACAACTACATTTTATATGGTTGTAGGCCTAGTAAAAGCCAACGGTGGTAAAGTATTCCTTGGCGACAAAGATTTAACAAATGTACCAATGAATATAAGAGCAAAAGAAGGTATCGGATACCTTCCCCAAGAAGCATCTATTTTTAGAAAATTGTCTGTTGAAGACAATATAAAACTTGTTCTTCAAATGAACGACAAACTTAACGAAGAAGAGAAAAAACAAAAGCTTGAAGATTTGCTTGACGAATTTGGTATGAAAGCAAAAAGAAAATTCTCAGCAATATCACTTTCCGGTGGGGAAAGACGAAGGGTTGAACTTGCAAGAGCACTCGCAGCAAGCCCGGAGTTTATTCTTCTTGATGAACCATTTACAGGTATTGACCCTATCGCAATAGGAGAAATTAAAGACAACATCAGAAAACTTTCTGAAGAAAAGGGCTTGGGTGTACTAATCACCGACCACAACCCTAAAGCTACACTATCTATCACAGATAGAGCATACGTTATTTTTGACGGAAAAATAAAAATCCAAGGTCGAAGTGTAGAAGTAGCAAATGATCCTGTTGCTAAAGAATTTTACTTAGGAAAGGACTTCACTCTGTAATGAAAATGCCTAAAATATCCTTACCTTTTAAAATTTTTGACGGATATATTACAAAGCAGGTATTTGCAGCTACATTAGTTTGTATTTTTCTTTTTGTAGTTGTATGGATTGCGCCTGAAACACTTTTGAAAGTTATCAAAAGAACCATGGCCGGTATTTACACTCCTATGGTAGGGATTCAACTTTTGATTTACGAAATCCCTAAAATTGTAGGTAAAGCGCTACCTGTAGGATTACTTTTGGGAACTCTTTTTACTTTTGACAAATTGAGCAAAGACTCTGAGCTTACAGTATTAAGAGGTATTGGCCTTACATTTTGGAGAATAGTTTATCCAATAATCATTTTGAGTATTTTTATCTCGGTATTGTGTTTTTCTTTATACAACACGCTAATACCTTATAGCGAAAAAAGAATTAACGACCTAAAAGGTGAATCATACGAAACTCACTTTGTTTATACAGTTAAGGCTAAAAACGACCAGTTAGAAAAAATTATTGTAGTACCAAGATACTACAACGACATGATAAGCAAACCGCTTATTCTAAACTTTGACGCATCACAATACAAAGACACAAGCGTCTTAAGTAGTATTATGCAAACAGATTACGCCGTTTATAAAAAAGGTCAGTGGAAAGTCTATAACGTAAAAAAATATGAGCTTACCCAAGACGGTGTATTTAAAAGCATAAGTAATGTTGATAGTGAAGAAGTTCTGTCTGGCTACAGAGCCGATAAAGCTTTTAAGATAATGTCTTATTCAACTAAAAAGGAAAGAGCATTAGATAACTCAGAAGTTACTGAATACATAAAAATGCTTAAAGATGAAAATCTTAAAGATGAATACAGATTTATGCTTAACAAATATCTTCAAAGATATTTCCATTCTCTTATCTGTATATTGTTTGCCATTTTAGGATGTTTGCTTGGTTTTTCTAAACCGAGAGAACAAAAACTAGTCAACTTTGTAATAGGCATAGGTATAGTTTTTGGATATTATATTACTCTGCCGTTCTTTGATATGTGTGCAGAAAAAGGGATACTAAGCCCGTTTATAACATCATCAATACAACCTATTGCCATTTTGATAGCAATATTTATCTTTAAGAAAATCAAAGATTTATAATAAAATCTTTCGGAGGATTTTAAATGAAAAAAACAATATCTTTATTATGTCTGCTTTGCAGTGCAATAGTTTTTTCAACAGGTGCCTGCCCTCCGATAAATAACAACACTTGTAAAACGATTCCTCCCATTGAAATAAAAAACAACAATGGGCTTTATATAATAAAAATACCTAAAGAAAGAAACTCAAACATTCGTCCGTATGTTTCAAAATTGCTGACATATAACAAAACTGTTTTTGAATTAACAAACGCAGAACTCGTCGTCAATGCAGGATATTTTGACCCAAATAATCAAAAAACATCCTCATACGTAATTATTGATAAAAAAGTTGTTCTTGACCCAACAACAAACAAAAGTCTTATGAACAACCAAGCAATAAAGCCGTACTTAAATACAGTCTTAAACAGAACAGAATTTAGAGTGCTCGACTGTAACGGCGAAACTAAATACGACATAACAGCACACAATACAAAACCACCTTTCAGATGTGAAATAAAACACTCCATTCAAGCAGGCCCTATGATTTACCCTGACTTGAGATTATCAAGAGAATACTTTGTCGCAAAAGACGAAAATGGCAACGTCACAAGAGACTCTATAACAGCACTCAAAAAATGTGCAAGAACGGCAATAGGTATAAAAGACGGAGACATATATATCATCATCGCAAACATATACCACAAAGTAACACTGCCTGAGTTATACAGAATTTGCGAAGATTTAAAACTGGATAAAGCGATGAACTTCGATGGCGGCGGCTCTACCTCGTTAAATTATAAAGGGACAGGCAATCCTAATTTTAAAAATCTCGAAATTACGTCGGATAAAAATAAAAACGCAAGAAAATTAAAATCTTTCCTTGTTATAGATTAACTTTTTTAGTTTTTCCATAAATCTAAAAACATTAGATGTTATAATAAAGTCTATGTTCATCAAATCAATAGAACTCAAAAATTACAGAAATTACAAAGACCTTAAGCTAGAATTTTCAAAAGAAAAAATCCTTTTGATAGGCAAAAATGCTCAAGGCAAAACAAACTTGCTTGAATCTTTGTATTATCTCTCTTGTTTAAACACTCCAAGGGCAAAAAACGACAGCGAACTAATCTGCTGGGATGAACAAATAACAAAACTAAAAGCAGTTATTCAAAAAGATGATATAGAAAAAGAACTGGAAATTTTAATAAACCCACCTAAAAGAAAAGAACTCAAAGTAAACGGAATAAAAAAAGGGAAATCTGCAGAATTTTGCATAAATCTCTCTGTTGTGGCTTTTTCTGTAAACGATTTGTTGCTGTTAAGAGGCGTCCCTGACGATAGAAGAAGCTGGCTTGATATGGCAATAAGCCAAATTTATCCTGCATACCCAGACAGACTTGCAAAATATAACAAAATACGCATCCAAAAAAACAACCACCTTAAAGAAATAAAAGGAAATATAAACGCTGATACATCTTTGCTTGAAGTGTTTAATACACAAATGTCTGTATCAGGCAGCAATATTATATTTTTAAGATTAAAATTCTTGAAAGAATTACAAAAAATCGCAATGGAAAAGCATTTGCAAATTGCTCCAAATGAGATATTAACAACATTCTACAACTCAACAGTATTAGGTGACGTTGTTTTTTCAACAGAAGACATAACACCTGTAGAAGAAATTGCACAAGTTTTTGAAAAGAGATTAAAAGAAAAACAACTGGAAGAAATAATCAGAGCCCAAGCCCTTGTAGGCCCGCACAGAGATGATGTTTCCTTCTTTATTAACGGAGCAGAAGCAAAAAAATTCGCATCTCAAGGACAGCAAAGAACAGTTGTATTGAGTTTAAAACTTGCAGAACTTGAACTTATTAAAGAAAAAATCAACGATACACCGGTATTGCTACTAGATGATGTCCTTGCAGAACTCGATGACATAAGACAAAACTATCTTCTAAATGCAATAGGAGAAAACACCCAAACAATAATAACCTCTGTCGATACACTTCACTTTGACGAGGAATATCTTAAAGATGTTGAGATATTTAAAATAACAGAAGGCAAATTAGCTTCTTACATAGGATAATTTGCTGCGGTATAATCTTGTTGTTGAGCAGCTTGAGCCTGTTCTGCGTTTGCAGATGAACCTTCTTTTAATTTTTCTAAGTATAACTGATCGTTTTTAACTATAGTTTGAAGCTGGACCAAACTACTTGATATATTTTCTAATATACGTTCAGCATAATTTTCTGCACCTTCTTTAATTCTGTGTGCTTCATCTTCTGCTTGAATTTTAATTCTCTTAGCTTCATCAATAGTATTATTTCTCAACTCTTGGCACTCAGAAAGAACTTGTTCTTTGATTCTTTCAGCTTCTCTTTGAACCTGGCTCAAAAGTTCTGATTCGCTCAAGATTTTTTCAGCTTCAGTTCTAGCTTCAGCAATAACTCTTTCTGCTCTTTGTTGAGCTTCTATTTGTATTTCTTCACGTCTTCTTAAAATAGACTCTGCTTCTTTTATATCTTCAGGAATAGAAGCATCAATTCTATCTAAAATCGCTTCCATTTCTGAACTTTTAACCATGACAAAACCCGGTAGTAAATGGAACCCGTTATCTAATATTGAATTGGCTCTGCCTAAGAGTTCTTTAATTCTAAGTTGTGTCATATCTAATTTTACCTTTCGTTATATATTATTAAAATATTTTACCACACTTTCGGGAACAAATTTAGAAATATCCCCGCCATATTTTGCAATTTCTTTTACAGTGCTTGAGGAAATGAAATTGTATTTTGGTTTTGTAATTAAAAAGACTGTTGTAATATTCGGAGCAAGCGAATTGTTAGTCTGTGACAGCTGCATCTCATACTCAAAATCGGAAACAGCTCTCAACCCTCTGATTAAAATATCTGAACCGACTTGTTTTGCATATTCGATAGTCAGACCATCAAAGCTATCCACCTCGACATTATCCAACTGCATTTCTTTTAAAGCATCTTTTATAAGAGCAACCCTATCTTCTGTAGGTAAAAAGCCCTTTTTAGCATCATTTTTTAATACAGCAATTATTACTCTGTCAAACATTTTGGAAGCTTTTGAAAGCACATCCAAGTGCCCTTTAGTAATGGGGTCAAAACTTCCAGGATAAATTGCTGTTTTTTTCATTTTTGGGTTTCCGTCTAATATGGATATCTGATAAGTATAATTATATTATCTCAATATTAAAATATTGCGATTTTATATAGAATTGTTTATTATTGTTACAAATCAACAAAATGTTTTTGTTATAATATTCTTGAGTGCAGATATACAGAGGGTAGAGGTTTGATAGAGAGAGTCGTTTTATCTATACTAATTGCGTCTTTATGGTTGTTCCTTTTTATATTCCAAAACTTTATGTCTACGTTTTGGGCAATCATATTTCTGTGTATTTTTATGGTTTCATACGCAATTTATATGCAAATTGCAACAAAGCACCAAAAAAGAAAACACAGAAAACAACCTGAAGAACTTAACTGGAACTACAAACCCTTAGTCACTGTAATGATACCTGCACATAACGAACAAGATGTTATTGAAAAAACAGTCGAAAACATCTTGGAGATGACATACGAAAAATTTGAAGTTATTGTTATAGACGACAGAAGCGAAGATAATACGGCAGAAAAACTAAAAGAACTCGAACAAAAATACGAAAAAGTTACTGCACTGATTAGAGACAAAAATGCATTCCCCGGTAAATCAGCCGTATTAAACGAAGCAATGGAAATAGCAAAAGGCGAAGCAATACTCGTTTTTGATGCTGACGCAAGAGTAAAACCTGATTTTCTAACAAGACTCGTCCCTCATCTTGAAAAAGATTGCGTCGGTGCAGTACAAGCAAGAAAAGTCATCATAAACAGAGAAGAAAACTTCCTCACTCGTTGCCAAGACAACGAATATGCACTTGATACCCATTTCCAAGTAGGTAGAGACAGCATAAAAGGTGCCGTTGAACTTCGCGGTAACGGAGAACTCTTAAAAAGAGAAGCTCTTGAAGACATCAACGGTTGGAACAATTACACAATCACAGACGACCTTGATATGTCGACAAGACTTCACATAAAAGGCTGGGACGTACGTTTTTGTGCAGATGTTTGTGTGTATGAAGAAGCTGTTGTAAAATTCATCCCTCTTTTAAAACAAAGAAGACGCTGGGTAGAAGGCAGCATAAGAAGATACTTGGAACACTTTTGGGGTGTGCTTTTCTCAAAAGATATGTCTTTGCGTGTTAGTATCGATATGATTGCATACATTACAGAATTTATTCTACCGTTTTGGATGATATCAGAAATATGCTTCCAAGCTTTCAAATACGTAAAAGATTCACCAAACTGCGTATCATCATCGCTTTTGGTATCAGTTATGGTATGCGCATTCTTTACTATGGGGTTGTTATACAGTGTAAAAAAATACAACCACCTTTCAAGATGGCAAAGTATAGTACAAGCAATACAAACAGGCATATTCCTATGCTGTGTTTGGTTCCCTGTAGTTGTATTTATTGTATTTAAAATAATTTTCTTCAAAAAAACGATGGACTGGGGTAAAACAACTCACGGCGTGACAAAAATCGACGAAGATAATGTCCTTTCTGAGACAAAACAAGATAAAATGACAGAATCTGCTGTATAAATAAACGGACTTATTATGGAAAAGATTTTAAAAGGCGGAGACATCATCGAAATAACACCAGAAAAGCTTGTGTATGAAGGTGATGCTATAGCAAAAATTGACGGATACCCCATATTTGTAGAAGGAGGTTGTCCTCAAGATAAGTTAAAAGTAAAAATAACAAAAGCCAATAAAAGCTATGCCAATGCAACTATAGAAGAAATCATTGAACCGTCCCCTCACAGAGTCAAACCGTTTTGCCCTATGCACAACGTATGCGGAGGATGTGGCTGGCAACATATTGATTACGATTTTCAGCTTGAACAAAAAAGAAATATCGTAAAAGAAACAATAAAAAAATTCACAGGCGAAGACATAGAAATAAAAGAAGTTATACCTTCTCCAAAAACAAAAGCTTTTCGATCAAAAATTCAATACCCAGTTTCACAAACAAAAGTATCAAAACGACTTCTTGTCGGGTATTACAAAAAAGGTTCTCATGAACTTGTAAATATAAAGTTTTGCCCGATTCAACCTAAAATCATTGACAAAATAACAGAGTTCATACGACAAAACACTCAAGAATTAGGAATCTCTGGCTATAACGAAAAACTCCACAAAGGTGATTTAAAACACATTGTCTATCGATACAGCCAATCAGAAAACGAACTTATTGTAATCTTTGTCGTAAATGCGACAAAATTACACGACAAATTTAAAAAACTTTCCAAAAAACTGATGGATGAATTTGCCCACATAAAAGGTTGTCTTGTTAACTACAACCCTAATAAAACCAATCTTATTTTAAGCAACGATACAAGAAAAATCCTCGGCGAAAACCACATTACAGAAAAAATAGACGACAAAATCTATCAAATTTCAGCAAACAGCTTCTTTCAGGTAAATATAGATTCTGCTAAAAATATTTTTAACACTGTCAAAGATATTATTAAAAACAACTATAAAAACCCGCGTATTCTTGATGCATACTCTGGAGTGTCCAGCTTTGGAATATGGCTCAGCGATATAGCAAAAGAAGTAGTTTCTGTTGAAGAAGCACCGAGCGCAACTAAAGACGCAGCAAAAAATGTTGAACTAAATAACATAAAAAACCTTACTGCTTTAAACGGTGATGCAAAAAATATTTTCAAAGAACTCATTGCTCAAGGTGAAAAATTTGACGTTACTGTACTTGACCCGCCACGTAAAGGGTGCGAACAAGAATCACTAGACATTGCTATAAAACTGACAGAAAAAACAATTATTTATGTTTCCTGCAACCCTTCCACGTTGGCAAGAGACTTAAAATACTTGCACCAAAACGGTTTTAGAACCAAATATATTCAACCTGTCGATATGTTCTGTCACTCATATCATATTGAATCCATCGCTTGGTTAGAGAAAGAATAAATAAAACATTTAAACACCGAAAGGTCTGCACATCAAAGGCGAGTGCAGACCCAAACTTTTGTTTTGCAAAACAATTTAAATACTTGTGTAATTTTGTGTTTAATCCGTTAAAAACAAAACCTTCGTAGATTAAAACATTTCAAGCCCTGTATATTGAGTTCTGGCTACGTTAGCAGTGCTTTCCATTGCCATTTTCAAAAATTTTTCTACAGTAGCACGAACTTTTTTTACATCGTTTTGCAGCTCTTCATGTCTTTCTTCTTCAGCTTTTTTCAATGCGTTTTTAAATTTTTCAAAACCTGCCATTTTGCTATACTCCCTTTTTAGATAACTTACTTACAATATACTTATCGGTTTTTTTAAATCAAACCTTTAGAGATAAAGAATAGTATATTAACAAATGTTTACATAATATTTCATAAACGCAAAAGTTTGCACATACCCTAAATAATGATTTATAATAATCCATTATGGATATAATTTCGCAAATAAAACATAAAGTAATAGTATCAGTTCAGGCAATGCCATCAGAACCCTTGTATAAAGAAGAATGTATGGCAGCAATGATGCAATCCGTTGTAAAAGGCGGTGCGGCTGCACTTAGAGTAGCAGGCGTAAGAGATGTAATTAACGCAAAAAAGCTTTTTAAAATACCCGTAATAGGTATAACAAAACCTGAGGTTATCCCTCCAAACTGGCGAGAGATTGTTTATATAACACCTACAATCAAAGATGCAAAAGACTTGATTCAAGCAGGGGCCGATGTCATTGCTTTTGACGGAACATCACGACCAAGAGGCGAAAACAACCTTACTCAACTCATAAGATTCATAAAAATAAATAAAAAGCTTGCAATGGCAGATGTTGCAACACTTCAAGAAGGCGTTGCTGCAAGAATTTTGGGTGCTGACATAGTTTCTACAACACTTTCAGGCTATACGTTGGAATCTCCTGAAACCTCTAATCAACCTGATTTCAAACTTTTAAAAGACTTAGTAGAGGCAGTCGATTGTCCTGTTATCCTTGAAGGAAGAATCTGGACGCCAGAACAAGTTGACAAAGCATTTGAACTCGGTGCTCACGCTGTCGTTATAGGTTCGGCAATCACAAGACCTCAACTTATCACAAAGAGATTTGTTAACAGAGAGAAGGCACAATAGATGAAAAAAGCACTGGGGATTGATATAGGTGGAACAAAAATCCTTTACGGAATCGTAAACGAAAAAGGAGAAATTCTCTCTGAACTAAAAAAAACTCCAACACCTAAAACAGCTGACGAAATCTATTCAACACTAAAAAAAATTATTGAAGAAAATTACAATGACATTGACGCCGTTGGGCTTTCTTCTGCCGGAGCAGTCAATCTTGAAAATACAAGAGTTTTAAGCTCAACCCCAAACCTGCCTGACGGGTACAATCAAATAGATTTTTCTACACTTTCTGATAAAAAAATCTATGTAGAAAATGATGCCAACTGCGCTTGTGCTGCAGAATATCAAAACGGAGCAGGCAAAGGGTTTCGAACAGTGCTTATGATAACAATAGGCACAGGTATTGGCGGAGGAATGATTTCAGAAGGCAAACTTTTTAGAGGTTCAACAGGCAACGCTCTTGAAGTAGGCAGTTTAAAGATTTTTGCAGACAAAAGACAAAAATGCACTTGCGGAAGATACGACTGCTGGGAGTCTTACGCCTCCGGAACAGGCTTAAAAAACTGTGCAAAAACAGGAGCACAAACTTATCCCGAATTTAAAACAAGTATCTACAAAGACAAATTGCCTCAAGATATTACAACTTATGACATTACGGACGGCGTTGAAAAAAATGATGACTTCTGTGTAAAAGTATTTAACCAATGGATAGATTATATGTTTGTAGGGCTTGTTTCGCTAACTGATATTTTTAACCCCGATTGTATAGTTATATCAGGTGGAATGTGCTCTTTTATCGATGTAGAAGATTTAGAAAAAAGAATAAACGAAGAATCCGTTGTTTCAAATACAAAAGTAAAAACAGCACTTACAGGCAACAACGCAGGAATGATTGGCGCAGGTGTGCTCGCACTTTCGGCAAGCAGCAGATAAATTTATTTGATTAGTAAATCCTAACTACATACTTTTGTCGGTAAAAAAGTATGTAAAAAAGTATTTTTCGTAGCCTTATAAAAAAAACAAGAAAAAAAGCCCGAAGATTTTTAAAACCCTCGGGCAAGTTGCCATCACCTATTATAGTAAATTTGTCTATTAATTTTATGATGTCATTAAACAATATTATCCCTGACGCTATTGGATTAAGCTCAATGCGATTGAAGGTAATCCGTTTGCTTGAACCAAAAGTGAAGAAGATGTTTGTTGAAGAATTTGATACTTAGTAAAGTTTGCAGCTTCTTCAGCAATATCTGCGTCCATAATGGTTGAATGAGCAGCAGTCAAGTTTTCAATAGTAGTTGTCAATGAGTCAGTAGCAGCATCAAGTCTGTTGCCTGTAGAACCGATTGCAGCTTTTGTTGTGTTAATTTTTGTAATAGCAGCATCTATTGAATCTAGATAACCAGCAGCGTCATCTGGTGCATCAAGTTGAGTAGTCAACTCAATATTTAAACCAGTAGCACCTGTACTGGCTGTTTCAAATAAAGCACCTTCAATGGTAATACTATTAGTAGCTTCAGCAGCATTAGCACCAACTTGCAAACGTACACCTGCATTTAAGCTTCCGTCTAACAACTTCATACCGTTAAAGTTAGAAGCAGCTGCTACACGGTCAATTTCGTCCAAACGTGCCTGAACTTCACTTTTAATAGCATCAATAGAGTTTTTATCATAAATACCGTTTGATGCTTGAACTGTCAAATCTCTGATACGAGCAAGGTTGTCGTGGATAACGTCTAAGTCACCTTCAGCAATGCTCAACATGTTAGCAGCTGTAGAGATGTTGCTTTTTGCAACTTTTGAACCTCTAACTTGAACGTCCAAGTTAGTTGCAATGAATGTGTTAGCAGCGTCATCTTTAGCACTGTTGATTTTGTAACCTGTTGACATTCTTTCTAACGCTTTGTTCATGCTATTTGTTGCGTTAGTAAGGTTTCTTTGTGTCTTTAAAGCAGACATGTTTGTGTTAACAATAATTGGCATTTTGATCTCCTTTCGCCAAACTGCTCACGTCCTTGCAAGCAGCTTTGTTTAGACTGTAATAACGTAAATTTTTAATATTTCTATTCGTGAATTCGAATGGGGATAGAATTCACAATGTATTCGTATGTATTTTCCTGTGTTTAGACTTAATTAGACTGTATTTCTCAACGAAAAATCATCTACCTGTTTAGACTGTGAACTGTTACACCTTGTCCACACTCATATAATATCGTCCCGTGGGGTAAAACTTAATTCTTAAAAAGTTAGAAAAAACCCAAACTAAAGTATGGTTTTTAATAAATAAGAAAATAGCCACAAAATACCTCTCGTCATTCTGAGGGAGTGCAACGACCGAAGAATTGCCAAAACTATTTGTTACACAAATTCGTCATTCTGAGCGTTAGCGTACCCTCACGGGTATCCTGATATGTACGGCTCGTAAACTCGCCTACATCTCAAGCAAGAATCGCACAATCTTTTGGTACCACGCCAAGCTTTTATATTTCTATACAGCACGCAGAAACTGCGTTTCTGACTTAGCTTCCCTCTATTCAAAACGTGACATTTAGTCACCTTTTGAACAGAGTTCTTGGCTAAAGCCTCAACATTACAACATTCAAGCCCAACAAAGCTAGGCTCAGGCAAGTAACACTAAAAAATATTTTCGCTCAAATCAAACAAACAGCAAATTAGATACCGCTTATCATACTTAAAATAGCGTTCTTTTGAATATTATTCGCTTGTGTAATCATAGCTATAGAAGTTTGAATAAGAAGCTGCTGTTTTACAACATTAGCTGTTTCTTCAGCAATATCCGCATCCATTATTGTTGAATATGCACTGGTTAAATTTTCTGTTTTAACATTAATTGAATCAACGACAGAATCGAGTCTTGAGCTATATGCCCCTGCAGAAGCAATACGACCAACAACATCCTTTGATGCTGTATCTATTACATCTATAAACTGAGCAGCACTACTAGCGTTAGCGAGTGCATCATCCAAACTCGAAAACTTACTGGAACCACCTATCAAATTGATACCTTCAGAATCAGCTTTTTCAAAAACACCACTTATAGTTATGGAGTTTGTAGCTGCATCAGCATCAGCACCAACTTGTAATTTCAAATCTTTTGCAGTTCCATCCAACAATTTCAAACCGTTAAAACTTGAACCGCCTGCAATCCTATCTATTTCATCTATACGTTGTTGAATTTCAGCTTTAATTGCTGCTTTTTCTTTTTCGCCATAAACAGAATTTGAATACTGAACGGTCAAATCTCTAATTCTGCCTAACTGGTCGTTTATCGAAGTTAAATCACCTGATGCAATATTCAAAGCATTACCTGCAATTTGGGTATTTTGTTTAGCTACGTTCAACCCTCTTATCTGAGAGTTAATATTAGTTGCAATATAGTAACCTGCAGCGTCATCCTTTGCACTGTTAATTTTATACCCTGTTGAAAGTCTTTTTAAACTGTTATTAAGACTGTTAATGGCTTTGTTCATAGAATTTTGAGCAGACAACACACCCAAATTGGTATTAATGACGATAGACATAATTACATAACCCTTTTTTAGACAGAAATAATAGGAAATAGACGACAGCGAAAATCCTTATACTAAAGTTTGATAGCGAGGACAACCTGTTTGGCAAGATAAAAACCTTTTGCCTACAACTTTAGTATAGTTATATTTTTATTCTTCTTAAACCCTAATTACCGAGAACTTTTACAAAACTACATATATTTTTTATATACTCAAGTCATCAAACTGGCGTTTGAATTGCTCAAATTAACTTGTGTATGTGTCATTCACGTGATAAAATCGAGTTACATTGTGAAGAATATAGAGGTAATAACTAATGAAAAAAGAATTGATTTTTATGGGACCTCCTGCAAGCGGAAAAGGTACACAAACAAAAAAACTTTCTGCTGAAACAGGTTTTGTTCACGTTGACACAGGCTCTTTGCTTAGAGAAGCTATGGCAAACGGAACAGAAGCAGGCAAAATAGCTAAAGATTACGTAGAAAAAGGCGCTCTTGTTCCTGTTGAGGTTGTAGCCCAAATAATCAAAGATAGATTGTCTCAAGACGATGTTCAAGAAGGTTTTATCCTTGATGGTTTTCCAAGAAGCACTGAACAAGCAAATATGCTTGATGATATGTTGAAAGAAATCGATGCAGACAAAGAAGTTACAACAAAAGTTATCTACTTCGACGTTCCTATCGAAAACCTTATGGAAAGAATCATCTACAGACGTTCTTGCCCTAAATGTGGTGCTATATACAATTTAAAAACTATGCCTATCAAACAAGAAGGTATTTGTGACTCTTGTGGTGCGGAACTCGTTCAAAGAAAAGACGATACTGAAGAAATCGCTAAAAACAGATTTGACACTTATTTTAAACAAACAGCTCCGTTAATCGATTTTTACGCTAAAAGAGGCAACCTTGTAAAAATTGACGCAACAGGTTCTGTTGATGAAATTTACGCTAAATTGAAAGAAGTTATTGAATAAACTTCTTTAGGAAGAAAACATGTCAGTACACAAAAAATCAAGAGAAGAACTCAAACTGATGAGAGAAGCAGGCAACATCGTTGCACTTGTTCATCAGGAGATGAAAAAAATCATAGAACCCGGCATCAGCACAATGGAGCTTGATGACGCAGCTATGAGAATAATTAAAGCAAACAAAGCAATCCCGACATTTTTAGGATACCACGGTTTCCCTGCATCAATTTGTGCATCTGTAAACAGCCAAGTTGTTCACGGGATCCCAAGCGAAAAATGCATCTTAAAAGAAGGCGACATAGTATCTATAGATGTTGGTGCAACATACAGAGGGCTTGTCGGTGACGGAGCTTGGACCTACCCTGTAGGTAATATCTCTGACGATTGCAAAATGCTTTTAGAAACAACTGAAAGAGCTTTAATGGCGGCAATTTCCGTAATGAAAGACAATGTTTTGCTAGACGATGTATCAGGCGCAGTTGAAGACGTTGCTAACGAAAAAGGTCTTGGCATTGTTCGTCAATACGGTGGTCACGGCGTTGGCAGACAAATGCATGAAGAACCATTTGTTTTCAACTACAGAGTCGGCAACAAGTTTGTTATCAAAGACGGTATGACTATTGCCATTGAGCCTATGCTTAACTTAGGCGGTGACGATGTTCATACGTTAGAAGACGAATGGACTGTTGTTACAAATGACGGAAAACCTTCTGCTCACTTTGAACACACTATTCACGTTACTAGCGACGGAGCAGAAATTTTAACTAAGCTTATGTAAAAAAAGCTCTATAAACAAAAAAAAGGAACCTCAAAAAGGTTCCTTTTTTATTTTTATAAAATTATTCAAAAGCTCATGCCCGTACTCAGTCAGAATAGCTTCGGGGTGGAATTGAACGCCATAGACTTCATAGTTTTTGTGTTTTAGAGCCATTAAGATATTATCCTTTGTTTTGGCAAGCGGAGTCAGACATTCAGGCAAATCAATCGCTTTTAGTGAATGATATCTTGTAACGCTATATTTATCAGGAAGATCTTTGAAAAGTTTTGATTTTGCAATAATTTCTATCTCAGAAATTTTACCGTGAAAAGGAGTAGGGTCTTTGATTATTTTAGCCCCAAAATGTTTTGCTATCAGTTGATGCCCAAGACAAATGCCAAGAATCTTTTTTGTTTTATAAAATTCTTCAATAACATCTTCGCAAATACCGCACCAGCCTTTTTCACAAGGATTACCTGGGCCGGGGGAAATTATTACATATTCAAAACCAAGTTTTTTTAGTTCATCAATTGTTATTTCGTCGTTTTTAAAGACCTTAGGATTAACGCCAAGCTCTTGTAAATACTGAACGATGTTGTATGTAAAAGAGTCATAATTGTCGATAAGAATCATAATGTCACCTCAACTATTCCTCTTACAGAGTTTATGCAAAATATCTTTTGCTTCATACCTGACGTACCCAAGCAAATAATAGTTTTTTGAAAGTTCCTCGACCCTATTTAGTGCAGTCTTAAAGTCTTCATTATCAAAGGCTTTAATAACTTCCAAAGGTTTTTTAAAACACATGTTTGAATAGATGTTCATTTGACTATTTTACCGCAAAAAAAAGCCCCGTTGGAGACAAAAAAAGAAACGGGGCAATATATAAGGGTAGTTTTTATACAAATTTTTGATATTGATGGAAAAAGCCAATTTAAAGTTTTTCAATCTCAATTTTTAGTGCAGCAAGCCTATTAAGCCAACCTTGAAGAAATATTTTTTGGTTTCCGTATTTAGCAAACTCTTTGTATTTTGCTTCTCTTGCAAAGATAAATTTTTCAGGGTACTTATATTGGGCAGCTTCCAAAAACTCTTTTACTCTGCCTAAACCCATATTGACAGCTGTGTCAAAAGCCAATAACGCAAATTTTGGGGACATTTTGTCGCAATTTGCTTTGAGCCAGTAGTTTTTGTAGTATATTTTTTCGACCTCATCTTTTGAGATAAATTTAACGTCTTTTGCGGGTAGTTTTTGAGCTTTAAGCCAGTTGTTGTAAGTATTTTGTGTAATTCCATAATTTGTTGCTCCGCCTTTATCGTCTTTGTTATTTACATAACCGCCCTCCCATTTGAGAACAAATCGAAGAGCGGTTTTAAAAAGATTATTCATAATTTCCTCAATCAATTATTTGTACTGCCGTGCCATTGGACAATACTTATCAAAAGTGTTTTGACATCGTTGACGTTTTTATCAATTCTGTCTATACGATTTTCTAAGCTTGTATTGTTATCCCTATGGGTCTTTTCAGAAACATAATGTTCTGCAATGTATTCAACAAGTTCGGATTTAAGTTCAGATATTTGAGCGGGAGTAACAAAAATTTTGTATTGAAGAAAAAACATAATAACCACTATGACAATCGGAGCATACTCTATAAACGTATTCATAAAAACTCCTTTAATTATGTTTTTTAAAATCTTGTACAAGATGAGCAAATCTGAGCCTATGAGCAAAAGTCATCTCAGATTTGTATTTTTCTGCAATATCGATAATTTTTTCAGCAATATCAGTAGCTTTTTTGTAGTCTTTTTTATCCTCTATAACATCTGTTTGAACTAGATTCTCTACCTGAGCAGTTTTAAATTCAAACAATTTAGACAACATATTACTTATTGCCGTAATCAAAGCGGAGTACATTATGCCTCCGCCTTTTTTGATTCTTCACTTTTATGCTCGTCAATACAAACATTAATCAAACCGATAATACCAAGCGCACAAGCTATTATTGCATCAGCAAGCTCAGGTTTTAACACGACACCAAATGCTGCAAGCACAGAAAATAAGCCTTTATAAGTACTGGCTTGATTCAAGTATTTTAAAATAGTTTCTACAATATTATTCATAAAATTCCTCGCTTTCATTATTGTTTGCTACAAAGACAGACATTTAGCAAAATCAATAGAAACAAGATTAAGCTCCTCTATTGTTTTTGCATTTTGCACCTGTTCAAGCAGAGTTGCTGTTTCAAACTCGATATTTGAAACAACTTGAGTAGCCACAGCACACATTTGAACAAATTCTTCATAAGAAAAATTCACAGGTTGATAATCATAATCAAGCCAAATAATTGTAGTCTCTGGCTGAGCAATAGCAAGTTGAGCAGACAATCTTATCTGAGCTCTGTCATCACAGTCAAAATGTATTTCATTAAAATAAAAACCCGCTTTAAATGCGAATTCTTTTTGTTCATTAATTTGTTTTATACATTCTTGCTTTGCCTCCTCTAATAATTCATCTTGAATATCTTTTACAAAAACAAATTCATCATTTCTGTATAAAATCTCATCTTCTGTTTGCAAAATTATTTCTTCTGCTAAATCCGGCATAAAAGCCAGTGTATTTTTTATTTTTGTAATATCTGTATCACAAAGCTGAATTTTCCCGTTTTTTTCAATGTAGTAATAGATCATTGTATTGCTCCTTGTGCGTATATGAATCTGAAATAAGCAGTATAGGCATCCCCGCTATAAATAACAGCAACTGTTTCTCCCTTTTTAACAGGACGCAAACAAGAACAATGTTGACTTATAGCTTGTCCAGAAAATGAAGCCGTTTCTCCTGATATAGCATCAGTTGCATTACAAAAACCAACATATTGAAACGGTTGTAAAGAAGCTCTATCTATGTAAAACCAACCATCTGCTATTGCTGTATATTGAGCATAATTTCCACCTAATGAAAGATTAATATAATTTTTGCTCGGCATAGCCATATTAGCAATAAATGCTGTATCAAATAAGTTCATAGCTCTATATGGCATTGATGTTTTAAAATCTGTAATTTTACCTGAAGCATTTGTTTTATACCAAATTATATTAAAACCTTTTACACACTCATAAGGATTTCCATTATTTGATATAAACCACTTGTTTTCATTGATAACATAAATCCTGTAATATTTATCAACATTCGGAGCAGGTAAATCCGTTGAATTTGGAACATAGAATGTAACCCTGTCACTATATTGAGATATGTAATTATTGGTTTTATTCACAATATAAGCACTAAACTCATCTTGGTATCCCCCTGTGAATTCTGAAATAGAAGTATGTTCTGTTTTATATTCAATACTACACAAACTCCCGTCAGCATTTAAACCGTTAGGAATTAGCCCCTTTACATTTTTGTTAACCCATATTGTTTTATAAATGTATCCGCCAGTGTTAAATATGTTCAAAACCGCAGTATACCCCACGTTAGTAACAGCTTTTAACAAACAAATCGGCAAACTGTTATTCTGCGTCCAACTTGCTCCATTATCAGTAGTAACCTTAACAATGTTATTAGTTGTGTCATAGTATATACAGCAATTGTTTTGAATAGATGTCGGGGCAGATTTTCCAGAGTGAGTAAATATCTCATTAAAATAATTCATTACCCCATTTTCATCTATATACAAAAACTGTGATTCTGTTGAAACTGTAGATTTTATAGTCTTGTCTGTATCATATTGCACATAATAAAAAAGTTTAGAACCATCCCAAGAAATATCAACAATTTTACCACCGTTTAAATCTTCACCGACTTCATATTCCGGCTCCGATACACCGTAAGGAACAAGTACCACAGATCCTGCTTTTAAAATAAAAGAATTATTTTCTAAACTATACTTTATTAAATCAGGAGTTTGTAATACACAATTTGATATCTGAGTTTGCTTGAGAGCATTTGATGCATTATTTATGGCAATAACGCCTTCATCTTTTGCATTTTCTAGAGTTTCAAGACCTTCTTTAGCCGAATTTTGAAGTTGGTTTGAAGAATCTTCCAAAAACTTTTGAGCATCAATTAAAATTTGGTTTACATCTGTAGTTATATTGCCTACTTTGTAATACAAAAGCTTTGTTCCTGCTTGAGGTTGAACGGTTGAAGATCTACCATAAACAGATGAACATTGTGCAGCATTGATTCCCAAACCTGCAGGCCTCTCCTTAGCACCACCATCACCTCTTTGCTCAGCAGAACCTGTCCCGGTTGTATAAAATGCACCTGAAACAGAATCATTCCACAAAGTTGTTCCAGCATTAAACCTTGACCAAACAGTACCATATATGTTAGGCAAACCTGCTTCTTTAAACTGGTTTATTAAATTGTCATCTGTACTAAACTGCATAAACCAACTATTACGTGGCAAATAAAACTGCTGATTTGTCTTATCAAGTATGTAAAATTCTGCTATTCCCGTTTGAGCAAACAACTTATCAATAGCATCTTTTTGTGCTATATCAGCAACATAATGACCATTCAAAGCCTGAACACAATTTATACCTCTATAACTAACTGTTGCACCTTCGTCAAACTCTTGTATAATTTGGTTTACCGCGTCAGGATAAGTCATTGTAACAAGTCCACCTTGAAGCATCCACCCCACAGCTTCAACCCCAACAAGTTTTCTGTCAGTTATTTTTATATCAAACAGCTTAAAACCGTCACCTTTGTCCTGATTGTACTTTAAATGCATCAAGCATTCATTCAAAACATCAGTATTACATGGAGAAACCCCAGACACAGTGGGGTTATCAGTCCAAGTATATGATTGGTTGTCCATTTTTCCTCCTTTTTAATATCCTTTTGCTCGCAAGCTTAATTTACAAGTTGTAAGTTCACCTGCATTTGTATAAGCCTTTAAAATTGCATAAGTATTTGTTTTTTCAGTAACAACAACATACGCATCATTGTTATCATTAACTGTTGCAACAATTGACGGTGGTCGTATAAATGAATAATCTATACGCAAACCGTTATTGTCTGTTATTTCAAGTTCCAAATCCAAATCTTTATCAGGTACATCAACAGCAACGTTAAGAGTAGTTAAAACAGTTTGAACATTGTTATAAGCCTTTAATGTAACCCTAAATTTGCAATATCTAAAAGTATATTTGCCTGTGTTAACTATTTTCCAATCTGAAAAATTTTCTCCATCATCAGACAAAGCCCATTCAACAAGGACAGTGCTTTGTTCATCAGCAGACATATACTGAATATCAAAAGCCACAATACACTCAAGAACAGCGCCTATATCATAGACTTGGCTTAAATATATACCTTCAGAACCTGTAGAAGCACCCCATATACCTGCTTGTTGATAATACCCCGAAGAACTGTACCAAAAATCCTCAGTATTAAGCCATTTTATATCTTGTTCAACAAGTTTTATCGTATCTCTATAGACTCTTAAGTTTTCATCTAATGTGCCTGAGATATTTTCAAGTACATTAATTTTCACAATCTCGTTAACACTAGGTACAGAATCAATACTAATAACATCAAGAGTCGGATTTTTAGAATAGTTGTAACCGTTAAAAGCCTTTATCCAAAACTTAAAAACTCCGTTTGTAGGTATTTCTATTGTAAACTTGCTTTCTGTTATCTTAGATTGAATCAGTGCAGAATTTTCCCAAGAATCACCCATTCTGATTTCATAAGTATCAGACTTGTTTTGGTTTGGCTGCCATACAAAGTTGAACAAATTATTAGATTGAACAACATTAAAGTTTTGTACATCATCGGGATATTTTGCAGGGTCAGCCAAATTGCTTACCAAAACTCTCGGCTCTTTACTGCCAAGCTCATCACTGTATAACCTTTCATCATAAGTTCTCCAGTTAACAGTAAAAACTCCAGCCCCATTATCAGTAACACTTGTTACTTTGACCTTGTAGCTTTTTAGCCCCATTAAAATAGAGTCAAAAGATATTACATCCCCAACCTCAAGGTCATAGCCCTTATAGTCTGTTTGAAAACTTCCAAAATAAGGCTGTAACCTTTTTGAGTTGACATAATACCAAGCAAGCCTTGAAGCTTGATTAAAACTTGTACAACTTAAAATATCCACACTATGTTCAATTGGAACCCCATCACGATATTCAGGGATTTCTGCTGTAGCTTCTACCTTTTGCCACTCGTGTTTTGGAGAAACAAATGTACATTTTAAAATATCATAATGTTCTTCCTTTGGTATTGTTTCAAAAGTTTCAGAGCCCTTTATAATATCATCTTCTTTAAAAATTTTACTCAATGGCTCGGGTTTATCTATTTTAAACTGCAATTTTCCGTTTTTAACAAACAAACCGCCTCTACAAGAACGATAAATTTCATCAAGTAATGTTCTTGCAGAAGTTTGAGCATCAAATATCATATTGAAAGTAAAACGAGGATTTTCCTCAAAATTTCCGGTTTCATGACCATTACTATCAAGTATTGGTGTTTTTACAATCTCATCACAAAATGCTGCCGACTCAATAAAGCTATCAAGGTCAAACATTTCTTTGACTATAGCGTCATCAATATTACCGTATTCGTTAATACCAAGCCCTAAACCGTTATAACAGGTTAAAAAGTCAAATAATATCCAAGCAGGGTTTTCAGAGTATTTTATCTCATACTCATAAGGGTTTTTATAAACTCTTATCTTTCTTCCTTTAACCACAGCAGTAAGGTTATAGTTCATATCAACCTTTTGAGTACGAGGTACTGTTATCGCCAAATATGCAATATTTTTTAAAGAACCAACTTTTTCAGCTCTTTCTTCATGATTGTTTCCACCAACAATAGGGTCAACAGTTTGTGAGTTTGTGCCGTAGTATCTGTTTACTGTAATACCGGAAATTTCTTCAATAGGAATATCATTAAGCTTTATTTCTGAATAGCTTGAAATCTCACCTTCAGAAAAAGCAACAATTCTTTTTATTGTCTTTTGGTAATTTTCATCCTGCCAAATACGGTTGCCTGCCACCTTTACAGTCCCATAAAGCAAGGGCACCGGTAAATTTTGGTCAGTTTGAGTTTGTAACAGTCCACCATAAGTCGAAGACTGTGAACCAAAATCAGGCTTTTTATTTGCTGTAATAATGGATAAAGCCATCCCACCATATATCAATGTTGCACCAACCCAACCTGCAATAGTTAAAGTTGTTGCTAAAGTTCCCACAACAGAAAAGCCCAATGTTGTAAATGCAGTTGTTAACGCAGCTGTGATAGCCGCTGCCGTAAAAATCATATAAGCACCCTATAAGATTGATAATTTCTAAACATTTTCAATCTCCCTATTTCTAATGTATGACCTTTAAAAACGTGTATAATTTTTCCAAATTCTAAATAAACCGCGACATGTAATTCATCTTTAAACTTTGTGGCAATAATATCACCTGCTTTAAGATGTTCTGAAGATATTTCTACACAATGTTTTTTTATTTTTTCTATCCCATAACTATAATTTTGGTCGTCATCAGTTGACCTAAGTTTATATTTTGGTTTATCAGGATACAAAAATTGAACAGGATAAAAACACCCCTGATAGGTTCCATCTTCGTTAAACATTTGATATGGTCTGCCTACCTGTTTTAGAAGTTCTTCGATTTTCTCTTTCATAAAACCTCCGTTTTTCTGCATACAAAAACAACACTCTTTTTAGTAGAGTGTTGTTTTTGTATTTCTATCACAAAACACAAGAATACTTGTTTTTTGTAAATTGTGCTTGCAACCTTTTGCAAACAGTTTACTTATTCTTTATAACATATTTTTTGTACCCATTCGGGTACAATTTTGTAATATTTTTCAAAACAACACCGACAAAGCTAAGAATTCTGTTCAAAACAGACTCACCACAGCATAGCTGTAATTGCAGTTTCGCTGCGCATTACATACACTGCTCAAAGTGATACGGCTAACTCAGTTTTTAACGATAGCCCGCCAAGATATGGAAATTCTACCAAAAATTAGTGCATAGGCCTGCGGCCCTAAACAATTACCGATGGACTTGTCGTCTACAGATTAGATATTTCATTGTCATAGCCCATCAAGATATTGAAGCCTCATAAAATTGATAGATACTTTTCTTTCTTTTTTGCAATGAAAAGAAAGAAAAGTATCGCAAAAGAAAGAAACGTGCTATGTAAAAAGAAACAGTAATATGTTTTATCGGTAATTTTTCAGTGACATGCTACTGTAAAAATCACCTCAAAACATAACTGTTTCTAGTCAAGGTTACAATGGCAAAGCCATATTACTGCTAACGCAGTGTAAATTATGGTCGGATTAGTAATCCGACCTACCAATCTGTCGTCATGTTGAGGCGAGAGCCAAAAACTCTGTTCAAAAGGTGACTAAATGTCACGTTTTGAATAGAGGGAAGCTAAGTCAGAAACGCAGTTTTTGCGTGCTGTATAGAGATATAAAATAACAACCTCGTCATGTTGAGCCTTTGGCAAGAACTCTGTTCAAAAGGTGACTAAATGTCACGTTTTGAATAGAGGGAAGCTAAGTCAAAAACGAAGTTTTTGCGTGCTGTATAGAGATGTAAAGGAATAATCTCGTCATGTTGAGGCGAAGCTGAAACATCTCACGAGTTTTGAGTATTACTTTTAAACTTATGAGATTCTTCGGTCGTTGTACTCCCTCAGAATGACGATTTGAGGAAACGACTGTGCCGCTAAACATATAACAATATCATAGCTCACCAAGATATGGAAACCATATAAAAAATAAAATTCGACCGTTGTGAAATGAATTACAGAAAGTTATTTAAACAACATCAAACGAGGTACTGTTTGAGGCACGGGGAATTATTTGTAACATATCCGTTTTTGTACTTTAGTTATTTTTACGTGCCGAGTTGCCGAGTCGGGTTTAAATTACTTTCTGTATGAATGTAACATCAGGTCGAGAGCTTTTGGTACTTTTGTCGGTACAAAAGTACATAAAAATAAAAAAATAATCTCTTTTCTCAGATACTTTTCTTTCTTTTTTGCGACGAAAAGAAAGAAAAGTACCACAAAAGAAAGAAACTCGCTATGTCAAAACAGACTCTAAAGTATTTATCTTCAAAATTTTCTAA
>CALVEI010000003.1 GCA_944326515.1 Candidatus Gastranaerophilales bacterium
TCAAGGTCAATATTAAGTTTGGAATCTTCATTTGCTGTCATTGAAACAAAATTGTAGTCACGAGTTTCGTTGTTTGCAAAGTCGACTGTTACATTGCTTGCTGTAACTTTGGCATTTTCTACATCGTTGTATAGTGATACTGTACCTGTCCCGTCGCCCGTTAAGGCCAAGTTGTATGCGTGGTCTGAGGTTTCCCAGAATTTTGGAGAAGATGAACTGTAATAGTACGAACCGCCTGAGATTGTGTCATCTATTTGGATTTTGCCGTTGTTTACTGCATTAAGGGTTAGGGTTGTATTTCTTTGAATTGTTCCTGATGAGTATGCTAAGTTTGCTACATAGATTGCGTTATTTTCTTTTACTCCGTTAGATTCAGTATAGTTGCCTGAGATTAAAGAAGTGCCGTTATCTGCGTTTAAGGTAAGGTCATAGCTAGTAAATATTGCACCGCCTTTTGCCATGTCTGTACCTGTTTGAGATATAGCGTGGTTGTTTAAGAAGTTATTATTAGTAAGACCGATTGTTGCTGTTGAATTATAACCTGCATAGTTATAAATTGCTCCGCCATAGGCATTAGAATTTCCTTGAGCGTAGTTGCCTATAAAATCGCCTGTGATATTTCCGATTGTGCCATAATCGTTATAAATCGCTCCGCCTCGGGCATTACGAGAATTAGATTGAGCATAGTTGCCTATAAAATCGCCTGTAATATTGCCGATTGTTGCTGTTTCGTTATAAATCGCTCCGCCTCGGGCATAATCATCAGTTGATTGAGCATAGTTGCCTATAAAATCACCTGTGATATCTTCAATTGTTCCTCCTACGTTACAAATCGCCCCGCCATAGGCATATTTTGAAGTCGATTGAGCATAGTTGCCAATAAAATCGCCTGTGATATCTCCGATTGTTGCTGATGAATTAGAATATGAATAGTTATAAATCGCTCCGCCATAGGCATATTTTGAACCAGATTGAGCATAATTTGCTATAAAATCGCCTGTGATATCTCCGATTGTTCCTCTATAGTTATAAATCGCTCCGCCATAGGCATAAGAAGAATCAGATTGAGCATAGTTAACAATAAAATCGCCTGTGATATTTCCGATTGTTCCAATACTATTAACAATCGCTCCGCCAAAGGCATAAGAAGAAGCTTGAGCATAGTTGCCAATAAAATCTCCTGTTATATTCCCGATTGTTGCTGATGAATTAGAATATGAATAGTTATAAATCGCTCCGCCAATGGCAGAATCACTGGTTGATTGAGCATAGTTGCCTATAAAATCGCCTGTGATATCTCCGATTGTTCCATCAATGTTATAAATCGCTCCGCCAGAGGCAGAAGAAAAATCTATAAAGTCTTTATCTATATCAGCACCTTGTTGGTCTGTTGTGATTCTATCAGCAGCTTTTCTTGAGTTGTCAACGTAGTATTTAATATCGTATTTAAAGGCACTACTTGTACCATCTGCGTTAGGTGTAGTTATTGTGAAAGTTTTTGTTTCATCATTAACTTCAGGATGACCGTATTCTGTTTTACTTAAGTCAACACGATAATATACAGGAACATATTTATTTTCAGCATCAGACCATTCATATTTTGTGATTGTGTTTTCACCAGCTTGGTCAACTTTTGTTAGTGTATAGGCAGAATTTTCTCCTAGAGTAGGCACAGGTACAGTATCTGCAAAAACTGGTAAAGTAACAAATAATGATAAAGCTAAGCATATTACTGCAGTTTTGGCATAACGAATTAATTTGTGAGATTCTTCGCTTTGCTCAGAATGACGGTCCAAAGTGTCGCATTCGCTCAGAATAACGTTAGAGAGTTGTTTTATTAGGCTTTCAACGCCCCCCCCCCGATTTTAAAATCGTTGTGGGACAAGGCTTTTAACCATTTCACATCTTTTATCTTCTTTGGCATATCTTTTGGTCCTCGTACTTTCACACCTATATTCTTAATTCCCATTTTTTATATTTTTAAACCAAATTTTGTAAAAATTTATCATTTCTTTACATGATTTTTTAATTTATAAAGCAACAAAAAAGAAGCTTTGCTCAAAGCTTCTTTTTTATTTGTTATTCATATCCTCTTATTACATTCTTGGCAAAGGTGGAACCGGAGGAGATAAAGGTTCAACAGGTTTTAGAACAGGCTTTTGTGGTTGAGGTTTTGCAGTCGGTTCTAAAAATGTATTGTTGAAAGAAACAGGATTTGCTGTTTGCGAACTATTTTGCTGTTCTTTATCAAGCACATCGCCAACAATGTTAGGAACATTTTGTTCTGTTTTTTGTTTTTCCGCTTCCAAAGCTTCTTCATCAGAAATAGTTTTTACATCAACGTTTCCATGACGTTTCAAGTCAACTTCAGGATAATCAAAATCTGATTTTCCGAATTTTTCTGTAATAACTTTCATTGTTGCTTTCCAGATAGAAGCAGGGATTGTACTACCATATACACCGCCCATTTTTGTGTTGTCGTCATTACCAACCCAAACACCGGTTACGGCATCAGGTGTATAACCGTAGAAAGAAGCATCTTTACTATCATCAGTTGTACCTGTTTTACCTGCTGCAGGTACACCAATATTAGCTGCACGACCTGTACCGTTTGCTACTACTGTTTTTAACATTGCAGTAACAACTGCGGCAGTATTCAAGTTCAGCACTTTCATCACTCTTGTTTTTGGTGCTTGATAGATAACTTTGCCTCTTGATGTTTCAACTTTTTCTATCGCATATGGTTTAACTTTAAAACCACCATTAGCAAAAGCGCCATAAGCAATAGTCATTTCATAAAGTTTTACACCATTAGACCCAAGAGCAATAGTCATATCGTACTCAAGTGGAGTTGTTATACCCATTGAACGAGCAACGCCTATAACAGAACGTACACCCACATCTTTTATCAATCTAACAGCCATTACGTTTGATGAAAGAGTCAACCCCATATACAATGGTAATTTTCCTCTATACTTGTTATTATAGTTGTGTGGACGCCAACCGTTCAAGTTTATCGGAGTATCATCCAACATATCATTTGGTCCCCAGCCTTTTTCAATAGCTGCAGCATAAACAAACGGTTTAAACGCAGACCCGGGTGGTCTTATAGATTGAGTTACACGATCATACTGGCTTTTAAAATAATTTTTACCACCAATATACACAAATATCTCACCTGTTATAGGCGAGAAAGAAAATACTGCAGCCTGACGATTTCCGCCTGAGCCCAAGTTTCTTACAACAGCATCTTCTGCAGCTTTTTGAGCTTTGTAATTTAAAGTTGTAACAACTTTATACCCGCCTTGAGAAATTTCTGTTTCATCAAACCCGAGTTCTTCTAGTTCTTTCATTGCATAATCAACAAAGTAAGGAGCCCTGTTCAAAGAATAAATGCTCGGATTTGGATTTAATCTGAGTTTTTCTTGTGAAGCTGCCGTATATTGTTCTTTTGTTATATATCTCATCTTGAGCATTCTGCCCAAAACCTGATTACGTCTTTGTAATGCAAGTTTTTTATTATTGTAAGGAGAATATACAGAAGGTGCCTGAGGCAAACCTGCTATCAAAGCCGCTTCTGCAAGAGTAAGTTCTTTCAATGTTTTGTTAAAATAAATCTGCGCAGCACCTGCTACACCATATGCACCTGAACCAAGATAAACGTTGTTCAAGTACATTTCTAAAATTTTGTCTTTAGAAATTGTCTTTTCTATTCTTGCCGCAACGATAAACTCTTTTATCTTTCTATCAAATGTTTTTTCATTGCTCAAGAACAATATTCTTGCAAGCTGCTGAGTAATTGTACTTGCACCTTGTGTCAAACCACCTGTTGTAAGGTTAACAACCATAGAACGAGCTACACCAATAGGGTCATAGCCATGGTGGTGATAAAAATTCTTATCTTCTGTTGCTATAATAGCATTTTTGATGTTGTCGGGAACATCTGCTATATCAACTTTTTCAAATTTATATGCAGTAAAAGTCTTTATTACTTCTCCATCAGAAGAATAAATTTTAGTAACAACATTTGGTTTAAAATCTTCTAAATGTTGAATTGGCGGTTGTGAAGACAAGTACATATTCACACCGATAAAACCTGCTAACATAAAAGAAAACAGCATAATAAAAAATTGTTTAAACGGCCCGTTTTTTCTGGGATTTTTAAATTTTTTCGGGTGTTTAATCTTCTTTTTAGGCATTTCAAACTCTGTCATTTTATACCAATCCATTACGCACAATCATATACAGGTGTATTCTAACAAATAAAACATATAAATACAAACACCCCAGCTTGCTGGACTACACAAAACTATTTTGATAATATTCAATTATGGATATAACAATCAGAAGAATGCAAAAAACAGATGTTGACGAAGTTGTAAGATTGGAAGCACTATCTTACGGAGAACACCACTGGTCTAAGGAATCTTTTTATAATGAGCTTGAAAACAATCTTGCCCATTATTATTGTGCAATTAACAAAGAAAACACAATAATGGGATACGCAGGCTGTTGGCATATTTTTGAAGAAGCCCATATTACAACTCTTTCTGTTAATCCTGATTACCGTAAAAAGGGCGTTGCCCAAAATTTATTATTTGCAATTATCGATGATTGTTATAAAAACAAAATCAAATATATAACTCTGGAAGTTAGAGAATCAAATGTTCCGGCTATATCTTTATATGAAAAGAACGGTTTCAAATCTATAGGAACACGCAAAGGGTACTATCAAGACAATAACGAAAACGCTTTAATTATGTTTACCGAAAATATTTGGTACGAAAAATTCAAAACGTTGTATAATAAACTGAAAGCAGCTCAAGAACTGCAAGGACAAATATGAACACAAAACGTTTAAAAAACGAACTTGATACATTTAATGCAGAAAATAAAAAACTACGTATAACTATGGGAACTCTCGTAGTTATGGGTTGGTGCGTGTTTTTGATTATAATTTCAACTTTTACTCAGTTTGATTTTAACCATTACATATTCGGATCTTTTAACCCTACCGACCCTCATTTTTTAAAATTGAAACACTGTGTGTATATACCACAAATCCCAACAATTCTGTTTATTGCAGCACTAATCGGAAGCAGATTCGGTATTACTTCTGTTTTAATTTATATTTTACTTGGTCTTACATTTTTTCCAATATTTGCTTTAGGTGGAGGAATAAACTATCTTTTCCAATATAATTTTGGTTATATTTTAGCCTATATTCCAGCCGTTTTTATTGTTTCTTTTATGCTTAAAGACAAATTCAATTATGCAACAACGGCCAAAGCAACAATAATGGGGATTTTAACAATCCATATAATTGGTATTTTTTATCTTATACTTATGGCTATTATTCACAGAGACCCATTTTCTGAAGTTTCAAGCTGGATTGCAATGCAAAGCTGCACAAAAATGATTTACGACTTTATATTCGGTTACTTAGCAATATTACTGGCAAAACCTGTAAAACAAATTTTATGGGTTTCTATGGGTTAGTTTTTTTACGTTCATTGTCATATTTTTGAATCTTTAAATCCAAAATAATTGCATCAAACATTTTTTTTCGTTGTTCTTCAGATGCAAATTTATTATTTTCAACACTTTTTCTAATAGCTTCTACCTCTTTTACATCAAGCACAACATCGTCAGGATTAAAACCAGTCAAATCTCTTTTATAAGGATTTTTTGGCTCTTGATATGATTGAGATACATTTTGAGAAGGAACTTTCCATATTTTATGAGAAAAGTTTATATCAGAAATTTCTATACCCAAAGGTTTTGAATATACATTTATTTTTTTTAAAATATCAGCCTTAAACATTGTCAACTCAGAGCTTACAGCAGCATTAGCACAAGCTACAAGCAAAACATTTGCCTGGTTAATTGTTTCAGGTCTTGAATATTTTTCAAATTTTTTACCAACGACCTTAGGCCAAAACTTAAAGATAGAAGCCTTTTTCACACCCTGTTTAAGATTAGAATCTTGCAAAACAGATGACATAACGCTCCCTAAGCTTGCAAAATCAGAATAAAGAATCTCTTTATTTTCTTTATTCATACTAACATCCTTTGTCTTGTTGGCGTCTTTGTTCAATAAGTTTTGCCGCTTTTTCAAAATCATCTACAGTGTCAATATCAACACAAGTACCACCAAAATAAACTTCAGGTTGAATACCAATAAAATCTTTAACCTTTTTCATTACATCAGTTTTAATTATATACGTAGCACCTGTTTCTCTTATCAATGGAAAATGTCTGTCGGTATCTTGACGTCTCGGACGATTACGATAATCATACAAACACTCATATTTATCTGTATCAGGATTTTTACGCCATTTTGCATGAGTTGTACCCAAAACTCTTCCGGCAAAGACCGAATCACATCCATTTTTTTCGTTAGCAAAAAACAAATCAAATGCTTCATCCAGTTCTTTTGCGTTACGCAGCGGACAAGTCGCCTGTAACAACACAACAATATCTGGTTTATACCCCTCTTTTTGTTCAAGACATTCTACAATATGAAGCAAAACAGGGGCAGTTTTTGTTTCATCTTGAGCAAGCTCAAGAGGTCTATCTACAACCTCTGCGCCTAATGCAAAAACAATCTTTTTTATTTCAGGACTTTCTGTAGAAACTACAGTCCTTGTAACATATTTTGAATTATGTGCAGCATCAATAGAATAAGCAACAAGTGGTTTTCCCGCAAGTTCTTTTATGTTTTTACCGGGTATTCCTTTTGAACCACCCCTAACAGGAATAATTGCAAGTATTTCCATAACCTAAAAGTTAGTCTAAAATTTCTTCTAAAATTTTTGCATTGCTTAAAGCTTTTTGAGGACTTGGAAGTTTTGTACGTTTGATATAGCTTCTCAAAGCTTCTCTAACGAGTTCGCTTCTTGTTCTTTGTTCGCTGTCAGCAACTTGGTCAATCTTGTTTAAAAATTCATCGGGCATTGATACCAAAATTCTTGCCATATTTTCTCCTTATGATGATTCCCTATCTAATAAATAGCAACTTCACCATAATATTATACATCAAAAGGTTATATTTTCTATATCATTTTGAGCAATATTTATAATAATGTTACATATAGTTTATTGGTGTCTTGACTCACGCAACTCTTGTGCAACAATTTTTTTCATCTGAGCATATTCTTTTGCATACTCTGGGTACTTTTCCCAAAAAGCTGCAAAACGTTCAGGACCTGTTGTTTCTGAAGCTAACTTTGACATTGCCTCTTTTATATGAGGAAGCCTATCCCAAGCCATTTGAGATATTTGTCTGTTTAACTCTTTATTTTTTGCACTCAATTCACGATTTCTTTGAATAACATACGCTCTGTGCGCTGCATTATAGTCTTTTGTTTTTTGAGCAATTTTTTTGTTTAAAGTTTCATCAGTAGAACTCAAAAGCCTATGATAGTTTGCGCCAAAATCAGGTATTCTAATTATATCCATAAGCCAAGCAATCGCACTTCTGCTTTTCAACCCAAATTGCTTAGCAATTTCATCAAGAGTTTTTAAATTTCCCCAACGTTCTTTTAACAAAACCAATGACAAATCTTCCAACTTCACTGATTCCATAATCTTTTTTACATTTGGTGATTTATGTTTAATAACAACATTGGCGGGCAAAACATCTCTAAATTCATAAAACATATTTTGCGCCTTACCTAAAGTTTTACATTCCAACAACGGCGCATAAGTTCTTAAATGAATATCTCTTAAAGGCTCAAATATATCGCCATTATTTTCTACAGCATTAGCAACCTTTACACGCATTCTCTGCGGCAAAAGTCTTAACCTTTTATCATATATATACTTTAAGTTTATATCTCTTGCACCGGAAAAATTCGGATAATATTTACGGGAATTACAATAGTTATGTGTAGAAAACTGAATACTCATAACAGAGTAATACTCAAAAACCCTAAATTTTGTTAATCTAATTTTTAAAATTTTACATTTTTTTATAAACTCAGAGAAAGCTTATAAATTTTATTTTTATTAAAATCAAACAAACTGCTCAATATAACAGAAATATCCTTGTCTGAATAATTTAAAGCTTTTAATTTCTTGATTTTTTCAACAAGTTCTGCTTCATTTTCTACAGTTTCTTCAACAGCATAAAGAGTACAAACAATCTCGCCTTTTAATATATTGTTTTTAAAATAATCAATGACTTCACAAACAGTGCCAACCTTAACTTCTTCAAACATTTTAGTGAGTTCTCGTCCAACGGCAACTTTGGCATTGTCTCCTCTTGATTTTTTTATATTTTCCAAAGTTTCAATCAATCTGTTTGGAGACTCATAAAAAACCATATCCGTATTGACAAATTTTTCAAAAACCTTTGCTTGCTGATTTTTAACACGAGGCAAAAATCCGACAAAAGCAAATTCCTCACTTTTTCTTGGAATCATTGAAAGAAAAGTAATTACTGCAGATGCTCCAGGGATAGAAGTAATTTTTATTCCATGTTTAAATAATTCTTCAACAAGAACTCTGCCTGGGTCTGATATACAAGGAGTACCAGCATCTGAGATAAGAGCAATTTTTTTCCCCTCTTTAAACAGCCTCAAAAACTCTTCTGTTCTTTGTTTTTCATTAAACTTGTGATAACTTACAAGTTTTGTATCAATGCCATAAGATTCCATAAGATTAGCACTTGTTCGGGAATCTTCACAAGCAATCAAATCAACATTCATCAATGTTTCTACAGCATGCATACTGAAATCAGACTTATTGCCAATAGGAGTAGCAACTATAAACAATTGTGCATCAGAATTTTTACTCAAAAGCCAACCCCTGACGTTTTCTTATTTTCAAGCAAGATGAACTTCCAAAAGTAAGAAGCTTATAAAGCCCTGTTTGCTCAAAAAGTCTTGATATATGAGGTTTCATATTTTCCACACTGATTTTAACCTCATTAAAAACAGCCATCTTTTGCAAATCCAAAAGACGTTCAATGTCATTAAGACAAATATCATCAACATTTGTAAAATCAAGTTTTAATTCATTATCTGCACATTGAACAAGCCCCAAAGCTGAATTATCCATGTTCAGCCAGGAGTTAATATAAATTTTTTGCATTATTAACAACCCAAGATTATAATATTTTTCTTAACAAAGTTTAGATATTTTTTAATACGATATCCTCAACACAATTATCATAGCAGAGAATTTCTCCATGCCAATTTTTTAATATTTTTTAATATTTAATAAAAAAACTATATTAAACTTTATTCTTACAAGCTGTTTCTATCACAAAAATAATAAACAAATTCAGGTTACAATAACTTTCCTGACGTATCACAAACTTTTACATCAAGCCCGTATTTTTTTATCATGTTTTTAATTTCTGCAACCTGTTCAGAAGTAATTTTTTTGCCTACTACAATTTTTTCAAAATAATTAGACGGAATCCCCACAGGTATAAACGTATGGCGTTCAAAATCAGGTGTTTCATACATACAATTGCCTTTTTGGTTTGTCATATTCCCGCCAAATACTGTCGTACGAAGCCCCTTAGTTGCAGGAGTAACACTGTATTTTGTGATTTCTTGCAATTCTTTATGTTTTGCCGGATTAACAACAAAAACTATCTTTTTACCACATTTATCACTTAAATCAATCCATTTATTCTCACCACGCCAACAAAGCTGTCTATTGAGTTTTTTAAACGGAGTATTTGCATATTCAGGTGCTTGAGCTAACCATTTGTTAAAATATTCATCAACAGAGCGCATCTTATCATTGACCCAAGTATCAATACCCCCAATAGTCGTTTGACTGTTTGGCGTTTTTCTTAAAACTTTTCCTAAATCAATAGAAATCAAACCATCTTTTAAAATAGAATCTAAAAGCTTAGGGTCATAAACTTCACCGTGCAATAAAGAACCTTTATCCAATATTGGAGAATACGGATGAAGAATTTTATTTTTAGACAATTTGATAAACTGCTCTTTGTACAGATATTCAAGAAGTTTTCTTTGCTCAGAAGTAGTTCTTGCGACCAAATTATCAGAAATCTTAAAAGGTATCGAACCTGAAGATATTTCAACAACATCAGAGGTCAAAGGCTTTAACTCCATTTTTGCTATAACGTCAGAAGATTTAACAGGTTTTGCTGAAGGTGTTTTTGTAACGACATCAACTGTTTTTCTGACATATTCAGCTAATTTTCCTTTGACTAATAACGCAGACAACTAATATACCTTAACTTTCATAACCTTACTTATAAATAAAAAATATAATCAACAAAAAATTGCTTCTTAAAAAATAAGAAGCAATTTTTTGTTTTTATTCTGTAAAATTAAGACATAATATAATTTATCAAAGTTCTTACACTTGCTCCTGTAGCACCTTTGCAAAATTCATTCTGCGGCTTTTCAATATACGCAGTACCTGCAATATCAATA
The DNA here is from genome assembly GCA_944326515.1 of Candidatus Gastranaerophilales bacterium. Lineage (GTDB taxonomy): Bacteria > Cyanobacteriota > Vampirovibrionia > Gastranaerophilales > Gastranaerophilaceae > Limenecus. The sequence continues at coordinate 10,425 of CALVEI010000003.1, forward strand.
TGTGCCCAGTGAACTTTTTTAACAAAGTTTTGCAAGAATAATCCAGCAATCTGAGTCCCTCCCATTCTGGAACCTGTGTTTTTCATATCAGCAATTTCGCTTTTTAAAGAATCTTTATAATCATCAAACATAGGCATTTGCCACATTTTTTCACCACCGGCATTAGCACACTTTATCAACTTGTCTATAGTTGGCTGGTGATTTCCCATAACACCTGAAGCCACGCTGCCTAGCGCAACTACACAAGCACCTGTTAACGTAGCAACATCAATAACTTCATCAACCTCTAAATCACAAGCATAACAAAGAGCATCAGCCAATGTTAAACGGCCTTCCGCATCAGTGTTATCAACTTCAATAGTTTTGCCGTTTTTAGCAACCAAAATATCACCCGGTTTATAAGCTGAAGCCCCCGGCATATTTTCGCAAGCAGCAATTATACCGTGTACTTCGCAAGATGGTTTTAAATCTTTTAAAACGCTCATAACACCCAATACAGCGGCTGCTCCTGACATATCGTCTTTCATATTCAACATTGATGAAGGTGGTTTAATATCCAAACCGCCTGAATCAAAGCAGATGCCTTTACCGATTATTGCAATTTTTCTTTGAATTAATTTTTGATTACTGCCTGCATATTTTATGTGTATAAACTTAGGCGGTTGGCTGCTACCTCTTGCAACACCCAAGAACGCACCCATACCCATTTTTGCAATTTCTTCTCTGTCATAAACTTTTACTTCCACATCTTTCAAATTTTGTGCAATTTCAGCAAGTTTTGACGGAGTAGCATAAGCAGGTTGTTCGTTAGATAAATCTCTTGTGAAATTAACTGCTGAAGCAATAATCTTACCTTTTTTCATACCGATTTTTGCTTTTTTGCAGTTATCTTCGTCCATATCGACAATCACAAATTCATCAATTTTTTTAGATTTTTTATCAGTTTTATATTTATCAAACGAATATGCACCCAGCAAAGTACCTTCTGTAATCATTCTTGCACTGAGTTCCGGATCATAACCGCCAATACCAGCACCGTGCAATACAGAAATAATACGTTTTGCATTATTCATTTTTTTACATTTTTTTATAACTTGAGCTGAAAGTTCTCTTAATCTGTTAGGAGTGAAGTCTTTCACCTTCCCCATACCGACAAGCAATATTTTTTCAGCACCTATTTTTCCGTATGTTTGTAACACATACATAGAGCCAAACTTACCTTCAAAACCTTCTTTAGCAATAACGTATTTTGAAATCAAACCATCCAAAGCTATATCAATAGCTCCAGTTGCACCTGACGGAATTTTTACCCCTTCATATAAATTCAAAACGAGAACGTTAGCGGGAGTTTCTTCTAACAACCCTTTTGCTACGCTCAATTCTATCTTTTCAGCCATAACATTTCCTCTTGTAAGCTATCTTTGCGTAAATTATACGCCCCTCTTTTTAATATAGTCAACCTACAGAGGGTCTAAAGATAGAAACACACAAAGTTTTTTCTTATTCTTCAAGCTCTAATGACCATTTTTCAAGAATTTCAGGATCAATATCATCCAAAAACCTCGAAGGCTTCGACAAAACCATGCCTGTAGAATGATCAAACATATCAATAGGATAAGTAATATACAAATAACTTTTTGCCCTTGTTGCAGCAACGTACATTAGTCTTAATTCTTCGTCCAATTCTTCTTCAGAGTTGAATGAGTATACAGACGGGAATCTTCCATCAACTGCACCAATTATAAATACAGCTTTCCACTCCAAGCCTTTGGCGCTATGTATGGTAGAAAGTGTGAGATATTCATCTTTAACAGCCCCGTCTTCAACTTCAGAAACAGAAGAATCAGGAGGTTCTAAGGCCAAATCACTTAAAAAGTCCTCAAGATTGCTATACTGTTGAGACAAATATAAAAAATGTTCCAAATCTTTTAATCGTTTTTGATAATCATCATATTTGTCCATAAGTATATGTTCATAATAGGAAAGAACATTTTCAACTATCAAAGATGGCTTTAACACCAATTTTCTTTGATTTTCAACAGTATTAAAAAGTTTTTTTATACTGTCAGAACTTTTTGCAGGAAGCATCAACTTGTCTGTTTGAACATCCGGTTTTGCAAGCATAGGCAAAAGTCGCATTGCCGTTTGATTGCCGACTCCGTTAAGGAGCAATAATATTCTGTTAAGGCTTATAATATCATTGGGATTCAATATAAAACGAAGATGAGCTATAACATCTTTTATATGAGCAGTTTCAATAAACTTTAACCCTCCAAACTTTCTGTAAGGTATTGATCTTTTTGCAAGCTCAATTTCAAGGTTATATGTCATTCTTGCACTACGACAAAGCACTGCCATATCGTTTAAAGAAATATCGTCTTCTTGCAGCTCAAGCACTCTTTGAGCTACAAATTCTGCTTCTGTTTGCATATCATTTGTACAAATAATCGCAGGTTTTTCACTAAATTCAATCTCAGAAAACAAATTTTTTGTATATTTTTCTTTTGCTTTTTTTATAATCTCATTCGTCAGCGCAAGTATGTTTTGAGAACTTCTATAATTTTGTTCAAGTTTAATTATTTTTGTATTTGGAAAAATTGCAGGAAAATCAAGAATGTTTCTAAAATTTGCACCTCTAAAAGAATAAATACTTTGAGAATCATCACCAACAGCCATAACGTTATTGTGTTCTGAGGCAAGAAGTCTTATAATCTCTGCTTGCAGCGCATTGGTATCTTGGTACTCATCAATCATTATGTATTTATACTGATTTGAAAGTTTTTTTCTTATTTCTTCATTAGAGCTTAAAAGCGTTTTCAAATACAAAAGCAAATCGTCATAATCCAAAAGGCTGTTTTGTCTTTTGTAGACTATGTATTCTTTTGAAATTTCATTAATTTTATCAATACAATGCGCAAACTGATTGTATTCAGATTCGATAACAGCTTGAGCAGACATATTTTTGTTTATTGCTTTTGAATAGATATCCAAAATCGTATTTTTTCTTGGGAAACGTTTTTCCTGCTTATCAATAATCTTGCTTCTTATATGATTAACAACATCTTCTGCATCAGCTCTATCAATAATAGTAAAATTGTTTTGAAGCTCTAAATAATTGGAATATTTTCTTAAAATAAAATTAGAAAAAGAATGGAAAGTACCGCCTGCAACTTTTTCGCAACGAGAATCCAAAATCATAACAGCACGATTCAACATCTCATCAGCAGCTTTTTTAGTAAAAGTCAAAAGCAAGATATTATCAGGTTTTACGCCGCTTTCAATAAGCCTTGCAACTCGATAAGTAAGTGTTTTGGTTTTGCCTGAGCCCGCACCGGCAATAACAAGTATTGCCCCCTCTTTGCTTTTTACGGCTTCAAGTTGAGCAGGGTTAAGTTCTTTATCATAATTTATTTTATATTGAGAACTTGTCTCCTGTTTTTTTAAGACATATTTTTTTACGGCAACTTTATTAGAGTGTTTTGGTGTCAAATTTTCCATAAATGTATTATAACGTTGAATATGAAAGCTTTGCAAATTTACAATATTTAATCTACCCTGTACGGCAATTTATTTTTGTCAGATAATGTTTTATACTGCTCAGGTAAAATCAAAAAGGAGCAAATGACGATGGATAAATACATTTGTAAGGTTTGTAGTTACATTTATGACCCTGAAGAAAATAATAACATCCCCTTTAACGATTTACCTGCGGATTGGCTATGTCCATTGTGTAGCGCCCCAAAAGAGGAATTTACACAGATATTGTAATCCGAAATTATACAAGTAAAGGATTTTTGGCAGTGAAATCCCCTTAGAAAATAAGGAGATATCATTATGGATTTAAAAATCAGACCTATAAAGAACAATGTTTTTTACATTGGTTCTAAAGATGCAAACAGAAAACTGTTTGACCAGTTAGTTCCACTTCCTCAAGGAACAACATACAACTCTTATCTTATCAAAGGTAGCGAAAAAACAGCTATTGTTGATACAGATTACCCTAAAAAACTTGATGAATACAAAAAAAGACTTCAAGAAAACAACATCACAAAAGTAGATTACATTATCTCTAACCACGCAGAACAAGACCACTCAGGCGGAATCCCAATGTTATTGGAAATGTTTCCGGAAGCAAAAGTGGTTACAAACGCTAAAGTTAAAGAAAATGTTATAAATATGCTTCACGTTGATGAAGACAAATTTATCGTAATCAACGATGGTGATGAACTTTCTTTAGGTGACAAAACTGTTCAATTTATAATTGCACCTTTTGTTCACTGGCCTGATACAATGTTTTCTTACTTAAAAGAAGACAAAATGTTATTCACTTGTGACTTCTTAGGTTCACACTATACAAAACACGAGCTTTTTGCTGACTATACAGAAGACCTTGTTGAAGCAGCAAAAAGATATTACGCTGAAATCATAATGCCATTTAGAAACTTTGCTAAAAAATACACAGACAAAGTTAAAGCAATGGATGTAGAAGTTATATTGCCAAGCCACGGTCCTATTTATGACAAACCTGAATGGATACTTGATTTGTATGCAGATTGGACATCTGACAGAGTAGAAAACAAAGTTGTTGTTCCTTATGTATCTATGTACGAAAGCACAACAATGCTTGTTAACAGATTGAACGAAAAGCTTACTCAAGCAGGCATTGACGTAAAATTGTTTGACCTTGTTCACTGTGACGAAGGCGAACTATCAATGGAACTTGTTGACTGTGCAACTGTTGTACTTGGTTCTTCAATGGTTCTTGCTGGCCCTCACCCTGCGGCTGTTACTGCAGCATACCTAGTTAACGCATTAAGACCAAAATTAAAATATTATTCTATAATCGGTTCTTACGGTTGGGGCGGAAACCTTGAAGGAACTATCGAAAAAATGTTCACAATAATCAAACCTGAAAAGCTTGATTATGTAATTGTAAAAGGTCAACCAAGACAAGCTGATTTTGAAAAAATTGATGAATTGGCTAACCAAATTATAGAAAAACATAAAAGCCTTTAATATATAGATAAGAATAAAAGACCCGATAATTAAATATCGGGTCTTTTTTAATTTTCTAAATCCTTATGTGTTTTGTTAAACAAATCTATTGTCCTACAAAACTGAAAAGTTAAATCCATTGAATCCATTTCATCTATGTTTTTTGTTGCATCAAGTACAAAAGGTTCCTTTATACCCCAGACTTTGTTATGTGCTGATTGCAAAGCAGACGTTAAATTTATCAAATCAACAAGCTGAGGCAATGTTATATTCATCTTTGCTGCAATTTCAGTATCAGCCAACTTGTGCAAAGGGTTAGCCTTTTGGGCTCTCATATATACCTGACCTGATTCATCTGAACTTAAAAAAATATCATTATCAGGAAAATGACTATTAGCAGCATAAATAAAATCTTGAACTTTTTCTTTGTTTTTATCGCTCAAATATTTTATGGAAGGAACATAATATATGCCTTTAAAAGAAACATTATTTGTTTTATCAATCATCAACTATTTACCTTTTTAAGCGTAAAAACCTTAATAAAAAAATTTTTGTCAGTTTTTTAAGATATTTGAATAATTATTTACAGAGTTTTTATTTCTCAAATATTCAAGAATTGCTCCCCCAACCTCTTCATTAGGGTCAAAAGGTATTTGCACAGGGTTTTGAGAATTTTTCAAAAACATTGTCATCAAAGGGCCAAATGCGTCAGGAACTAAAGTTTTACGATAAATCCCCGCCAACATAACCTGAACATTGTGAGATTTTGAATAATTAAAACGAGAAATTACAGGATAAGTATCTCCCACATTTTTTGCACCTGCGTCAATTATTCTGTTTAACAAATATAGCCCTGCTGTTATTTCTTTTTCATTGTCAGTTTTTGACAACATGTCAATTACAGGATTAACTGAATCTTCTTTGTATGAAGATATCTTAGATGCTAATTTTTCATCAAAACGAGAATAATTAACTTTTTCATCAGGCAAAATAAACGACTTTGCAAAAGCATCAACCAACTCACAAGAATTTTTTTCATCAGTATTCTTTGCAACAGGTTTAATCGCCCCTGTATAAAATTGATTAAAAGTAACAGACTGAACCAACATAAAAGAGTCTCCTTATGAATATACGAACGGAGGACCGTTTTTTATCTCATACAGAATATTTTCCGCTCTTGTTTTTAGCTCTGCTTTATCTTTACCATGCATCGCTTGAACTCTAAATTCATCCATCAAAGGCTCAATTACGCTCCTTTTTTTGGTTTCAAAATTCTTGAGTTCTACCCCGACCAAACGTTTTTGCAAATCTAACTCTATTTTAGCATTTTCCTTGATTACTTCAACCTCTTTAACAGCCTCTACCGTTTTGGCTCCAACATAACCAACAGTTGTAACTGCTGCCATACCGCCAAAAACCATTTTTAGTAACGGGCTGTGAGGGTTAACAATCATATTGTACAAATGAGAACATAAATCTCCGGTGTATGAAAACAAAACCGGCTTGTTAGACGGTTTACCTGCAATAGCTTCTGCACCTTCATCCGTAAGTTTTTCAACTTCTCTTGTAACGTAATCTTTGTAACTATCGTACTTATCACCATTAAAGGAAGTATATTCACCTTTGGGGATATTTTTTAGATTTGCAAAAAACTCTTCCATTTCTTCTTTATTGAGGTTTAAAGATACAATTCTGTTTTTGAGTTTTTCTAACACACCTTGAGAAGGCTCTTTTATTTCAGAAAATTTGCGCCCGTACTCTTTTAAGCTTTGTGATGCAATATCTTCACAAGTTTTAGCAGCTACGTGCAAGTTTTTCAAAGAAAGATACCCTAGTATTGCAATAGCAACAGTACTAATCCCAACACCTATAGCAGCAAGCAAATTATTTCTTCTTTCCTTTGCATTCACTTCTGATGCAGCATTTTGAGAATTTTTAAATGAAATAAATTTTTTAAAAGTTGTATTTTCATTACCAATATTATTTTTATGTAAAACAGAATTAAGTTCTTTAGCTTTTTCTGCAAGCATATTTCTTAAGATTTGCATTTTGCCTGAAAAACTTTTTGTTTCTACTTCTATCAAACTTTCTTGCAAATCTCTTTGAACATCAGCTTGTTTTTTTCTGACCCAAATTTCTTTTACACCATCTACATAATTTTTAGCAACAAAACCTATAGAGCTTAAAACAAAAACGCCCAAAGCCCCCATAACATTTCGGTAATTAGGATCTCTAATCATTAACAACATTGCAAGATGAGGTTCATCATTAACAGAAACGTGTTTTGTAACCTCTTGCAAAGTTTGCCAAGGTTTTAGATTTTTCTTAATGTCGGCAGCTTTTCTCAAACCAAACATAGAACCTGCCAACAAAGCAAACACGCCTACTGTTGTTGCCAAAAGAGGTACTAAAGAACGATTTGGAGAATCTTGTTTACTTTTTTTATGTTCTCTGTTTTCAAAAGTATCAGGAATTGTTGTTTTATCAGGTATAACAAGATTGTCATACATATTATTAATATCAGTACATAAAGATGCAGAATACATTTCTTTATCTTTTATCAAGTTATTTACAACAACACCCTCTTTTAACTCTGATATATTCTTTTTTTGAGTTTGAGTTTGGTTTCTGTATTGTTTTTGGGTTTCTAAATCTTGGTATGGCTTTATATAACTCATTAATTAGTCTTCGCTTTCTTGGTTTTCGTTATTTTGTTGGGGAATTTGCTTTGTCTGAAAAATAGTTTCCTGTGTAGTATTTTCTTCGTGTATTAATCTTTCTTCTTCAATTTTTTTAATTTCTTCATCTTCTTCATTTTCAACATCAGCAACACCAAAGATACTAAACAATTTCTTTTTAACATCTTTTAGTTTGTCAGATATTTTCTTTTCAACAAATGCTTTAGCTTCTCCAAAAACAGCTGTCAGTTTATCTGCTATATCAATGATTTTTTGTTTAACAGAGTCAACAACCTTAGATAAATTATTAACCACTGTCTGTAGTGCATTAGTAACTATTTGTATAGCTTTTGCCACAGGCATAACTACAGAATCTAAAACAAAAACAACTGCATTAGCTACAGGCTTTGGCAAAGAAGAATTTAGAATTGCAAGTTTCATTGCATTAATTTGTGTTTGCAAGTTATTTAAGTGGGCCTGTAATGTTTGGTTAGCAAACATCTGCTGAGTATGTTGTCTTGCAAGCTTTTGTGCCTTAAGCATTTGTCCGATAGCATAACACTCATTCCACGACATCTCTTTTGGCTTGTTGTCTTTTTTAACACTTCCACCGCCGCCCATTCCGTTACAAATAGGGCAAGCACCTAAAGGTAAACCGTGCGGACAAGTACCTATTCTATTGTTCGATGCTCTAGAAAGTGTTGGAGCCATAAAAAATTATCCCTGTTCTTAATCCCTCTATGCTAAGGGAAAACAAGGATATAATTATAAGTATTACTTATCATATAACCCCATGCCTAAATCCCGAAGCAATGGTTTTTTATAACACCTGAGTGTTGCGAGTATTCCGACTATACGGTTGCGGCTCAGCCGAGGACTTTCACCTCGTTCCCTCTTTAATCAATTCTACTTTTGACAAAAAACAGTGTCAATTTTTAAGCTTATTATTTTTATATATTGTCACATAAGCCTGATATCGAATATTTGATGACTGAAATTCATATACTCTTTCTACCGAAAAGCCTTTAGGTTCAAAAAATTTGTAATCAATATAACATCTTGAATCCATTATTACATCACCTTTTGCAGAATTATCGCTCGTATAAAAGCCGCCACCATGTTTTTCATAAATACAAGAAAATGGCCTATACTCTGGGAAATGAGCACTACCATTTTTATCAACAATATATTCAGTTTTTATATCTTTTGTCTCTTTTAAAAGCACTGTGCTTATCAATAACTGTTTTGTCGTAAATATATAGTCATAATCACTATATTGGTAATTAGCTGCATTTTCAGGGAGCAACGTATCTATTTTATACCCATGACTATTCAACATATCAACAATATAGGTATTATCCATTGCATCAGGTAAAAGAGCAATCTTAGAGCCTTTAGGCAACCCTTGTATGTAATCTCTAATATAACAATATGCATTTTTACCTTCATAACCTACATATAAAGCACATCTTATATGTTCCCTTGCATGCGTCAAAGAAGGTGTTTTCAATATAGTCATAAAAATGTCATAAAAATTTCTGCCTGAAAGATTTACACTGATAATAACAAAATATGACATTACAAAAAACAAGATTAGTAATTTTATTATATTTGTCTTTTTAATATAAGAAATTGCTAATATCGGAGCCGATATTACTATTAAAAATGTCACAAACCTTACACTAAATACCATATATGCTATTGAAAACGACAAACATATAAGATTTATTATGAACATTACACCAAACGCAGATACTACCTGGATTTTCTTGCTGTGTTTTTTTACAGCTCCCAAAAACAACGATATTATTAAAGAAGGGAAAAATATCAAAAAACCAAGTATGCCTACTCCTGTTTTTACATTCAGCAATTTATTATTAATTTCGTTATTGTCAGACATCTCCACACCCAAATCCATCGGAATATGCAAAAATGACAATAAGGATTCTCTTGCATTTAATATATGCTCTCCTACATACTCACTGTACCTAAATCCCGAAAAATCAAACAACATAAATATGTATTTTATAAAATTTGCAATAAATGCTTTAAATCCACCTCTAAATCCGTGTACTGCCCTTGCTGATTCACTGCCTAAGGCATTGCCATAATCTATATAATTTAATACGTAGTTATAACTTGAAAATATTATAAAGTTTATTATCAAAAATAATAAATACGCCATTAACGGCTTATAAAATTCTTTTTTATCTGCTTTATATGCAAAATAACTTATCAACAAAAATGCTGCTGGAAATGCTATCACGGCAGGAGATTTTGTTCCCATTGCCAATGCATACGACAATGATGAATAAAATATCATCACAGTATTTTTTTCTTTTATTGAATACAAAAATAATGTTATTGAACTTAGTACCAATCCCGCTATCAATACATCTGTTTCCAAACTCGATAATTCTACTATCACTGAGGCAAATGAACTCAGGATAAATATACTCCACAATATTCTTCTTCTGCTGAAATGAAAATATTCCAATATATTGTAAATACAAAATATCGATGCCAAATATCCGATATATGATATAAAGTATAAACCTATATCATTTTTGAAAAACAAAAGATTCCATAAATACAATATCTCTGAATTTATCGGCATTACAAGGTTTCTATCATCTGATATTGTAAAGTGATTTAAACTACCCTGATGCATCCAGTATGATGCCCTGTTTAAATGATAGGTTAATGCGTCTCCCCCAGTAACAGGCATAAATAAATCAAGCAAGATAACAGTCAGCATCAAAAATGCAAAACCAAACCCCATTATCATTAAGATTTTATCTTTTTTGAGAGCTGTCCATATTTGAGCAAATTTCGTTTTAATTTGAGGAATATACAAAGGTCTCGATTTTTTATTCCACAATACTGTACCTGCAATTAAAAATAAAATATTAAATATCAACACATTAACTTCGTTTATTGCTTTAAATAGTGACAAAACTTCCATTGTTAAAACAACTTGAGAAAACATTGTCAACAACATATACAACAATGGTGCAGGGCCATAACACCTGTTTTTCTCCGTTTTTGGCGACATTGCACAAGATATCATATATGAAGATATCACTACCATTATCAATGATATAAAAAACAACATATTCTCTCTCCGTTAGTATTTACCCTTATTAATTATATAACAACATTATTTTTTATAGATTTTTACAAAATTTTTCAAGCGTCCGCCTTCATTTTTAAAATCATAAACGCGGTACGGACTAAAGCCTTTTTCAGTAAAAAATGTTTCACTAATAAAGCACTGGGAACCTTTTACAACCTGATTGCCTTTAGGAAGTTCATAAAGAGTACTGTTTTGATTTTCATAAAGACAATAGAATTGAGGATTTTTTACTTGCAGATTTCCTGATGAATCTCTGTAATAATCGAGTTTTATATCTTCAGTTTTATTAAGCAAAACAGAACTTACTATATAATTTTCTTTAGTTGTAATTACGTAATCATAATCATCATATTTATAGTTTTGAGCATTTTCTGGAAGTAATGTATCGATTTTATATCCATGGCTGTTTAACATATCTAAAATGTACATTTTATCCACATAATTGGGAAAAATAGCAATCCTTGTTCCTTTAGGCAACCCTTGTATGTAATCTCTAATATAACAATATGCATTTTTACCTTCATAACCTACATATAAAGCACATCTTATATGTTCCCTTGCATGCGTCAAAGAAGGTGTTTTCAATATAGTCATAAAAATGTCATAAAAATTTCTGCCTGAAAGATTTACACTGATAATAACAAAATATGACATTACAAAAAACAAGATTAGTAATTTTATTATATTTGTCTTTTTAATATAAGAAATTGCTAATATCGGAGCCGATATTACTATTAAAAATGTCACAAACCTTACACTAAATACCATATATGCTATTGAAAACGACAAACATATAAGATTTATTATGAACATTACACCAAACGCAGATACTACCTGGATTTTCTTGCTGTGTTTTTTTACAGCTCCCAAAAACAACGATATTATTAAAGAAGGGAAAAATATCAAAAAACCAAGTATGCCTACTCCTGTTTTTACATTCAGCAATTTATTATTAATTTCGTTATTGTCAGACATCTCCACACCCAAATCCATCGGAATATGCAAAAATGACAATAAGGATTCTCTTGCATTTAATATATGCTCTCCTACATACTCACTGTACCTAAATCCCGAAAAATCAAACAACATAAATATGTATTTTATAAAATTTGCAATAAATGCTTTAAATCCACCTCTAAATCCGTGTACTGCCCTTGCTGATTCACTGCCTAAGGCATTGCCATAATCTATATAATTTAATACGTAGTTATAACTTGAAAATATTATAAAGTTTATTATCAAAAATAATAAATACGCCATTAACGGCTTATAAAATTCTTTTTTATCTGCTTTATATGCAAAATAACTTATCAACAAAAATGCTGCTGGAAATGCTATCACGGCAGGAGATTTTGTTCCCATTGCCAATGCATACGACAATGATGAATAAAATATCATCACAGTATTTTTTTCTTTTATTGAATACAAAAATAATGTTATTGAACTTAGTACCAATCCCGCTATCAATACATCTGTTTCCAAACTCGATAATTCTACTATCACTGAGGCAAATGAACTCAGGATAAATATACTCCACAATATTCTTCTTCTGCTGAAATGAAAATATTCCAATATATTGTAAATACAAAATATCGATGCCAAATATCCGATATATGATATAAAGTATAAACCTATATCATTTTTGAAAAACAAAAGATTCCATAAATACAATATCTCTGAATTTATCGGCATTACAAGGTTTCTATCATCTGATATTGTAAAGTGATTTAAACTACCCTGATGCATCCAGTATGATGCCCTGTTTAAATGATAGGTTAATGCGTCTCCCCCAGTAACAGGCATAAATAAATCAAGCAAGATAACAGTCAGCATCAAAAATGCAAAACCAAACCCCATTATCATTAAGATTTTATCTTTTTTGAGAGCTGTCCATATTTGAGCAAATTTCGTTTTAATTTGAGGAATATACAAAGGTCTCGATTTTTTATTCCACAATACTGTACCTGCAATTAAAAATAAAATATTAAATATCAACACATTAACTTCGTTTATTGCTTTAAATAGTGACAAAACTTCCATTGTTAAAACAACTTGAGAAAACATTGTCAACAACATATACAACAATGGTGCAGGGCCATAACACCTGTTTTTCTCCGTTTTTGGTGACATTGCACAAGATATCATATATGAAGATATCACTACCATTATTAATGATGTAAAAAACAACATATTCTCTCCGCTACTATTTACACTAAAATTATAGCCTAAATAATAATCATATTTATACAATTGGGGAGTTTTTAAATACTAAACGATTTAATAATATAAACATTGTGCATATTCCACTCTCACTCGTAAACTGTTTACTTTATAGCCGTCGAACTCTACCGACGGTTTTTTTTATTAATTGGCACTGTCTATATACAATCTTTGATCATTTATCAACTTATCAATATTCAACATATTATAGACGTTATTGTCTATGTATGCTTCTGCGTTTATAAACAGGTTATCAAGATTAAGCTCATTTTTATACTCAATACATTCCTTTGCAATATTAATAATATTAACAATATCATCAACGTACAAAGCAAGTTTTAACTCAGATGATTCAATAACAATAACCTTGCCTTCTGTTTTTGTTTCAAGCTCATCCGATTCATCAGCATCAAAGCCTATGAATTTTTTCAAATCAACAACAGTGTAAAAACTTCCCTTTAAATTGATAATCCCCATTATAAAATCAGGAGTATAAGGTATTTTTGTAATAGGATAACTTTTTATGTTAATCAACTCTTTAACAAACAAAGAATATATGCAATAAGTATGTTTAGCCAGTTTAAAAATAACATACTGGTCTTTGCCATAGACATTAGCATCCAAATTCATATTAGGAATAGATGCAATCTCGTTTTTTCTCTTATTTAATATGCAAACAGATTCTTCATCATCGGGGAACAAGTTTGCATAATGAGTTGTATTTTCGTTAAATTGAGCCTTTTTAATAACTTTTTCAAGATTTATGATGTCAATTATATTGATAACATTATCATCAAGCTTGTAAAAAGTTCTTGTGATGTTATTAAAGTTTTCCCCCATCACCCTCTGTATTTTAGAAGGCAATGCAGTAAAAAAGTCAGTTACCTCATCAACTATTATCGCAATCAAAGACTCGTCACCTTTGAGAATAATAATTTTGTTGTTAAGCTCATATTTTTTTTGGGGCAGAGCAAAAATCTTTCTTATATCTACAACCTTTATAAACAAATCATTATAGTTTAGTATCCCAACAATATACTCTGGCAATTTTTGAGGTTCATTCAACATTGGTAAAGAAGTAACCTCAAGGATATTCTGTGCATTAAGAGCATATATGTTTTCGTCCAAAGAAAAACACAAATGCAAATTTTTCGGGTCATTGATCGTTAAAAGAGGTGTTTTATATTCCATATTTCCTTCATCGTTTTAAGACTTAATAATCGACATAAACTAAAATTTGTAATAAAATAATTATATTGCATTTTCACCAAAAATAATAGGAGTTATAGGATTTATATTATGGACAATAACGAGTTTGATTATCAAAAAAGAGCTGACATAAAGTTTATATTGGATATATTGTTTCTCATAATAATTCTTGTCATGATTCTTTTTGTCGCAATTAAGCAAATTTGGAATATTGCAACGATTTCTATTGTATCATTTTTGTTTGTTGCTTACATAGGACAATACATCTGGTCAAGAGAGTGGATACTAAAGGCTCTTAGCAACGATATTAAAAACAAAGAAAAGAAAACATCAGATTCTGCATCCAAGATACTTGATTTAACAATTAACCAAAAGAACGAAATATCAAAATATGAACATTCATTTTTAGAAACTGCTAACAGTGTAGAAAAATTGAAATCATTGAGTTTTGCTTTAAAACAAAATTCAAAAGAGATTCTGTACAAAGTGACACAATCTTTAAAAAATGCAGAAATAGAACAAAAACCGGTACAAGCAAACATAGATAAAATGATTGTGTTGAAACAAAGAATACAAATTATTGCAGAGTTAATTTTGGAATTGAGCGAATACATCCAACAAATCGGTTCAATCATCGGGCTTGTTGAAGATATTGCAGAACAAACAAACATGCTTGCACTAAATGCCGCAGTAGAAGCAGCAAGAGCTGGTGAGCACGGTAAAGGTTTTGCAGTCGTTGCTGGCGAAATCAGAAAACTCGCTGACGAATCAAAACAAGCAACTACAAAAATTGCATCTTTGATTAACGATATACAACACACTACTAACTCAACTGTAATGGCAACAGAAGAAGGAAGTAAGGAAATTGAATCAGGCGTAAAACTTGCAAGCAACATCGAAGAAAACTTCAATGTATTAAATAACACACTTTCTACATTAATGAAGTTTATCGAAAATGTTTCGTTTAATTCAGAAAACCAAGAAAAACTGTCCGGTGAAATTGTAAAAGATTTAAAAGAAAACGTAAGCGACCTGTCTGATATATTAAAGACTTTCAATTACAACATTGAAAACATAAACAATTTAAAAAACATCTAGAAAACGGTTAAATAAATGGATTTTTCACCAGAAGAGTTTGATGAAATATTAAATATATTCAGAGGAGAAACTGAAGAAATAGTTCAAAAACTCAATAACAACCTTCTTCAGCTTGAATCGAATCCAAATAATGAAGAGCTTCTTGTTTACTTATTTAGAGATGCCCACTCATTAAAAGGTGCAGCAAGAATGATAGGATTCAATAATATCCAACGTCTTGCACACAAAGCAGAAGATGTTCTTGGCCTGGCTAAAGAAAAAAAAATAAAAATAAACAGGGAAATTTCCGATGCGCTTTACAACGCAATTGATTTGATGTCAGAACTTATTCAAGAATCAGTAAAAATAAAAAAAGAATACTATACTGATGACATTCAAAAACAAATTGATAATATTGATGCAATACTTAAAAAAAATGCAGAAAAACAAATCATTAAAGAACCAGTTGTACCAATAAAAGAAGTTCTCGAAGAAACTACACAAAAAAATGACATCAGTGAAGAGCACCAAAAAAGCATTAACAAAGTAAATGCCCTACTTTCTGAATCATACTTGCTATTAACCAATATGGCAGGAGAAGAAGGATCATCTTATATAGAAACTTTTGACGATTTAATAAAACAATTAAAAGAATCCTTTGAAGAAACAGAATACTCTGGAATAAAAAAAGAGCTTAATGAAATAGAACAAAAAATAGATTTTGTAATGCAAAGTTCAAACATAGTCAATGAAGATGAAGTAAGTGAACTAAACCAAAAATTAACCAAAATATTAAACAATCTGAATAACATTTACGAATCACAAAATATAAGTAAACTAGATATAAAAAAATTAATCTCTAATAAAATCAATACGGAAAAAGAACAAAACGAAGAAAAAAACGAAATAACAGAAAATACAAATACACTACCCAAAGAACTATCAACTCAAATAAATACAATCAAAGAAGGTTTAACGCATCTCGAAAACAATTTATCCCAAATTCCCGAGATTCAAGAAGCAATAACAAAAATCCTACAAACCAATATCAGTTCTGAAATTGCTGATTTAATAAAAAAATTAAATGAAATATTAGAAATTATAAAAAACAGCAAAAGACTGCCGGAAAAAGAAATTGTCGCAGTATTAAAACAATGCTTTGCTTCCGTAGAAAAAATGGCAAGCGAAGAAAAAGACCAACAAGAGGATATCTCTCTTGTTTTGCAAAGACTCGATATAATCAAGCAAATGCTAGATTTAAATTCATCAGTTAACCCTCTGACAAACTTGAGTGCAACAATTGACGAATCAGCATTACCAGTAAAAAAAGCTCAAGACTTTTTCAACTCTTATGAAACAACGTCAATAAGAACACTACGTGTTGATTCAAAAAAACTCGACAGACTAGTAAACCAAATGGGCGAGCTAATTATAGGAAGAATCAAACACAAAAAAAATATATCTGAACTTGAAAAAATACTTACGGATTTGAATGAATGGAGAAACTTCAACCACAAGTCCCAAAGCTTTATAAAGTACTACGACAGAAAATACCTAAACAAAGATGATCAAATAGATTACTCAACTCTGTCTGTTTTTAGCAAACAAATTTATTCCATATTTCAAGAAAATTCAGCAAAGATTTTAAAACTAACAAACAGAATCCTAAGTCTGCAAAAATCAGTAGACGAAGAAGATACAAAACTCAATGTCATAATCACTCAACTTGAAAGTATGGTTAAAAACATCAGAGTTTTACCGTTGGCAACAATTTTCCATATGTTTCCAAGAATGATAAGAGATATTTCAAAAGACACAGGCAAAGATATTGAGCTTTTAATATCCGGTAGTGAAACCAGTGCAGACAAAAAGGTTATAGAAGAAATAAAAGCACCTTTAATGCACATAATAAGAAATTCTATAGACCACGGTATAGAAACACCACAAGAGCGTATTGCAGCGGGCAAACCACCAAAAGGTAAAATTTACCTCATTGCCAAAAGTCTTCAAAACAAAATTATTATCGAAATACACGACGATGGAAGAGGAATTGACCTCAAAAAGATTGTTAACAGAGCGTTAGAAAAAAATCTGATTAGCGCAAGAGAAGCAGAATATCTATCTGCCGAACAGATAATGAACATAATCTTTTGGCCAGGTTTTTCCACAGAAAAAGTTGTAACAGAAATCTCGGGTCGTGGGGTAGGGCTTGATATTGTACAAACAAAAATTTCTCAACTCAATGGCACAGTAAAAGTATTTTCAGTCCCCAATCAGGGTACAAAAATAACTATCGAGCTGCCTATCACAATGTCAACATTAAAGGCATTTATAATACAATCTTCTAAACAACTTTTTGCAATGCCTATGACATCAATAAAAAATGTTATGTGGATTGATGAAAAAGATATTTATGTAAGAAACAACTCTAAATCTATTGTTATTGAGGGAAAAACTGTTAATCTTTTCACATTGAACGATTTAATGAAACTGCCCCCTGATATAGAGTATCAAAATTCTGATAAAAAGACTGTAATACTTATTGATGTAGAAAACAGTCTTATGGGCATAATTGTTGACAAAATTCTAGGCGACCAAAATATATTACAAAAAAAACTTGAACCGCCTATTATGAAACTTAAAAACATTTCAGGTATAACAACTCTTGCAAACGGAGATGTTTGTCTGATTTTGAACATACCTGAGCTATATAAAAGCACATATGTTCCCGTTGAAAAACCACTCATTGCCGCACCAAAGTATCAAATGCAAACAAAGACCAACAAAGACTATAAAATCCTTATTGTTGACGATTCAATGACAACAAGAGAATTGTTGAAAAATATCCTTGTTCACTGGGGTTATAGCTTTGAAATGGTTAAAAACCCAAGAGAAGCTTTTGAAAGTTTATACAAAGATGATTTTGATTTAATTCTATCAGATATGGAAATGCCTGAGATGGATGGTAGAATGTTTGTAAAAGAGCTAAAAAATCATAGAAAATTAAAAGACATACCGATAATTTTAATAACATCATACGACACAGAACATCTGACAAAAGACATGCCTGATGTTAATGCTTTCATAAAAAAATCTAACTTTAATCAAGACTACTTGCTGGACATAATAGAAAAATTACTAAAAAATGAATGAACTAATGACAAAACCCAATTTATTTGAAAAATATTGCAAAAATAAAGAACACGCAAAAGAAGTTGAAAAATACTCACTAATGATTTTATCTGCGTTAAAAGGCGGAGTTGAAGATTTTAAAAATCTGCCTGAAAAAGCAGCAGAATACCTGTCACAAGCTTCCTTGTTACACGACATAGGTTACTGCATAGAAAAGAAATCTCACCACAAACATACAATGACAATAATAAAAAACGAAGGTATCGAAAACTTTACCAACGAGGAAGTTGAAATTATAGCAAATGTTGCAAGATACCATAGAGGTTCTTTCCCTGACACAAATAAACACGAAGCTTTTGCTCAATTAACACAAGAAAACCAAACCCTTGTTACCAAACTCGGTGCAATACTAAGACTAGCTGACGGACTTGATAAACCTCATAAAAATCTGCTATTAAGAATGGAAGCCAATGAAACAGAGGAAGCTGTTGATATCAAAATAAAAACAATAGGCTTTAAACCAAATCTCAAAATGGCAGAAGAAAAAAAAGATTTGCTTGAGTTTGTTTTACAAAAAAAAATAAACTTCCTTTTTATGTAGGTATAATTGATATTTTACCAAAAATGTGCTATTGAATAAGTAGAAACGGAGGTTTTATATGTTCAGAAGTACAAATCCTGTATTATCAAGAATGGATGGAGATAATATAGAAACACTAAGCAGCGCACCAATGACTGTTAACGGAACTATTGGTAAAACTTTTGCATTAATTGCAATTGCACTGGTTTCTGCAGCAGCCGTGGTTTATGAGGCATTAATGGGCTACGCTGATAAAGTAATGACTATTATGTTTATTGCATTAATAGTCGGTTTAATTAGCGGTTTTGCTGCCATATTTTTGCATAAATTCACAAAATTTATCGCCCCTATATATGCATTTGCAGAAGGTGCATTACTTGGCGGATTATCAATTATGCTTGAAGCACAATTCCCTGGTATTGCGCTACAAGCAATCTCAGGAACATTCATTGCATTTATGACAATGTTATTCCTTTACAGAGTAGGTGCAATTAAAGCAACTGAAAAATTCAGAGCAACACTCACTACTGCTATTTTTGCAATTATGATTTTGTATTTGATAGATATAATAGGCAGCTTTTTCCATTTTTCAATTCCTTTTATATCAGGTTCTTCACCTATGGCTATGGTATTTAGTGGATTAGTAGTATTGGTAGCATCATTAAGCTTAATATTGGATTTTGATTTTATAGAAAAAGGTGCAGCAAACCTTCTACCTAAAGATTACGAGTGGTACGGCGCATTCGGCCTTACGGTAACTCTTGTATGGCTTTATGTAGAAATTCTAAGACTTATTGCACTTTTGAGAAGAGAATAATTATCTTATATCAAAAAACTTATGTACCTGACCAATAAGTCTGGTTTTATGATATTTTTCAGAAAAACAGTTAAAGGTTTCCATGATTTTATCGTGAGAAACCTTTATTGTATTTCCATCCATTTTTGGCTGTAAAATAACAGCAATATCGTACTTTTGAGCCAATTTAATACATTCGTTTATTTCAAAATCTTTTATTGTTTCATCAAAAACAAGCTTTGCAAAAGTTTCGACCCCAGCTTTAGAAGCCTGCTCTAAAAAAACATCGTGTTTATTGTACAAATCACCAATTTTGGCACAAGAATCTAACTTAAAATCCATAGAAATTATATCAACATATTGAATAACATCAGCAAGTGCTTTTGATAAAGTTCCGTTTGTTTCAAGATAAACTTTTACGCCAAGTTTTTTTAACTCAGGCAAAAACTCTTTTAAAAACTCATATTGAATCAAAGGCTCACCACCTGTTAAACTTACAGAATGAATAGCTTCAAGATTATATTTTTTCACCTCGTTTAAAAGAGTTTCTACACTATACAAATCACCATTGTTAAATTCCGTATCGCAATAATCACACAAAAGATTGCAGCCGCAAAATCTTATAAATAGTTGTCTGTAGCCAATATACGGCCCCTCTCCCTGTATAGAATCAAATATCTCTGCAATTTTAGCATTATTTGTCATTTAATAAATTCTCCCTAACATTGTGTTTTGAAAGCATTTTTAATTGTTCATACAACTCAGTTTCTTTTGCAGTCAAATCTTTTGGCACAACAATTTTTACGGTAACTATCTGATCACCTTTTTTATCTGACTTGCCTTTGGAATCAGCAATACCTTGTTGTGACAAACGGAATTTCTGTCCTGTAGAAGTATACGGAGGTATTTTCATAGAAACACTACCTGATAAAGTTGGAACTTCAATATTTGCACCCAATACCGCCTCAAAAGGAGTTATAGGTATTTCGCACAATACATTATTGCCCTCATATTTAAAAAAGCTTGATTCTTCAATATCAACAAACAGGTATAAATCTCCGTTTTTACCGCCGTTATAACCTTTATTGCCCTCGTCTGCAATTCTGATTTTTGCACCTTTTTTAATGCCTGCAGGGATTTTAACGTTAAGTTTTTTATGGATTGAAACCTCTCCTGTTCCCTTGCACAAAGGACATTTTGCACCGTTAATAAATCTTCTGCCTTCGCATTTTGGACATTTTTCACTATGCAAAACGTTTACGGTTCTGTTAGTTCCTGATATAGCTTCTGAAAGTTTTATTGTAACGTTTAAATTTATATCTCTGCCGTTTTCTGGTTTTAATTTTTTCTTTTGAGTATCTGACTTTTTATTTTTAGGTTTGGAATCGTAAGTAAATAATCCGTCCAAGATATTTTCAAACACTTGAGAAAACGAACTTTTATCGTGGTAATCTTGTTTTTTTTCGTCTTTTTTTTCAGAATTTGACGTATAAGTTTTAGTACTCTCTTTTGAGGAATTAGCCTCCGTATAGGCTTTTTTAGCCTGATTTTCAGTATATTTACTTTCTTTTCTGAAATTAAAGCCCTTCAATATGTCATACTGACTTCTTCTTTGAGTATCAGTCAAAACTTCATAGGCTTCTGTGATTTCTTTAAATCTTACAATGCTTTCTTGTGAGTTGTCATTCACATCAGGGTGCCATATACGGGCTTGTTTTCGATATGCAGATTTAATAGTTGCCTCATTTGCATCAGGCTCAACTCCCAAGATGGCATATAAATCTTTTTGATAATACTGGTTCACTTGATTTTCCGATTTAATTAATACACACAAATATTATTAATAATATTTTATCAAAAGTCAGATTTTACAGCTTTATTTATTAAATCAGGAATTTCCTCAATTTCTCCATAGCTGATATCTGCTCTTAATGAAATTCTAACTCTTGCAGTATTTTGTGCAACAGTCGGATGTCTGATAGGGAGCAGGTAATATCCGTTGTTGATCAACTCTTTAGATGCCTCAACCGCAATCTTATTTTCACCAAGTATTACAGGTACTATATGACTGCTACCCATAGTTTTTAGCCCTAAAGAAAGCAGTTTTTCTCTTAATTTTTCGGCTGTTTTTAACAATTCTTGTCGTTCTACTCTTAAATTTGGAATAACTTCTGTTATTACATAATAAGAAAAAGCAATATTTATTTCAGGAATTGCTGTAGAAAAAATCAAAGGTCTGCACTTGTTTATCAAGTAATTAATCAACACATCTTGCCCCGTACAAAAAGCCCCCATAGAACCAATTGCTTTACCAAACGTTGCAATCAAAATATCAATTTCATCAATACAACCTTGAACCCCTGCAAGACCAAGGCCTCTATTGCCGTAAACGCCAAAAGCGTGCGCTTCATCAACAACAAGTATTGCGTTATATTTCTTTTTAATTTCAACTAATTTATTTAAATCAGCAATATCTCCATCCATACTGAACAAAGATTCCGTAACTATTATTGCCGTATCGTATTCATTTCTGTTTTTTTGAAGCAATTCTTCCAAATGTTCATAATCCAAATGTTTGTATCTAAACATTTTTGCCTCAGACAACTTTATACCGTCTAAAATACTTGCGTGATTCAATTTATCACAAAATACAGCATCTTTTTTAGACAACAAAGCCGACATAATACCTGTATTTGCGTGATATCCACTATTAAAAATCAAAGCTTTATCTTTTCTGTACAACGCAGCTAAAAGACACTCAAGCTTTGCATAGACATAAGAGCTGCCAGTCAAAAGTCTTGATGATGCAGAACCCATAGAAAAATCTGCTATTTTTAAAAAGTTTTTTAAAATTTTTCTATCTTCTGCAATACCCAAATAATCATTAGAAGATAAATTTAAACACTTTTTATTGTCCTCAAAAATATATTTACCTGTTTTTTTCAAAGAAATCAGTTTTCTATTGCAAAAATTATCTTTAAGTTCTTGTAACTCTTTGTTGTATCTTTCAAACATTATTTCACCCTATATAAATGACAAAGCTAAAAGTAAACTAACAATTAATGTTAAAATTTGAATATTTGTATAAAAATGAACTTTTTCATAAGACGCAAAATGCCCAATAATAAATGGTAAAAATAAAAAGATAGGAAATATTGTGGAATAAACAGCATTACCTGCAAAAAGATTAATTATCGAAAACCAAATAATAGATATAAAATATAACGTAAACAAAACACATATTACAACAGAAAAATAGGCATAAAACTTAACCGCATTTTCATTTTTGTAAAGAACAAGCTTACCAATAATAAACCCTAGTATCAATAATATGTTAAATACTATAATAAACTTTAACGACAAAGGAAGAAGCAATATATTTTTAATAACTTGCGAAACATCAATTTGCATTGAGACTATCCTCGTTTCTAACACATATATTTTTTTGACTTATTTGAGCATATGAAGAAAGACTGTTTAAAAAATCTATAGAAGTATTGAAAACAAAGTCTCTTTCGTTATCCATTACAACAAGATGGTAACTATTTTCAAGTTCTATATACTTTTTTAGGTCAGAACTAATATTTTCATAAACAAAAATAGAACCTTTTGTGCTTGTTAAATCGTCCTCTTTTGCGTGCATTAACAAAACAGGAGATACAACTTTGTGCATATTTTTTTGAGCAAATCTTGATAATTTTAAAAGCTCATATATGCAAGACATAGGATAATTATCCAACGCTTCTGTATTTCTTTTTTGCAATGCAGCAATTTTTTTTCTTAATACTTCATTTTTCAATCCATATGGTTCTCTTTCAGGAAAAGAATAATAATACCTCAAAATTGTATACAAACCCAAAGGCATAAAAAAATTGTACCAAGGAATTGTCCATCCATCTAAAAACAATGTAGTTGAAAGAGAAATAATACCCTTCACCTCTTTGAATTCACTTGCTATTGTTAGCGCCAAAACTGCCCCCATACACAAACCGCCAAGGAACACTTCATCGTATTTTTGAGTCAATTCTTTGTAATGCATTGTAGAATCAGAGTACCAATCCTCCCAACGCACTGTTTTTATGTTTATAGGGCTTGTTCCATGTCCCGGAAGACAATAGCAAAAAACATCGAAATCTGCATCATATAAAGCACGCCCCATTTTTTTCATCTCAAAAGGACTGCCTGTCATTCCGTGAAATAATAGGACAGCTCTTTTACATTTGTTTTCATGGATAAACTCAAAATCTAAACTCTGACCCACAGATACATACCTTTTTTAATATTTTAAGCTTTTTCCATATATCGTTCAAACAACTGCTCCATAAGCTCAAGAGCCATATCAATTTCTTCATCTGATATGTACAACTGAGGAACAATTGTAATAATGTTTTTGAAATATCCGCCATTATTGAGAATAAGACCGCATTTTTTGCCTTTGTAAAACAAATCACCTTTAAGACCTGCCTCAATAATTTCATCACAAAGTTCTCTAGCAGGAGCATAACCATCGTTTTCTGTAACTTCAACACTTAATGCAAAGCCTAAGCCGTTAACAGTACCGATATTTTTGTATTTCTTTTCAAGAACTTTAAGTCCATCCAAGAATTTTTTACCTTTACGAGCAATTTCTTTTTCAAGAGTTTCTCTTTCCTCTTCAAAAATACTCATTACTTCATAACCAGCACGAGTACCAATAGGGTTAGCAGCATAAGTTGAGTGAGTTCTGCCTGCTGGGAATACTTGAGGATTAATCAACTCTTCTTTAGCCCACATACCAGCCAATGGATTCATACCATTTGTAATAGATTTAGCAAATGTCATAGCATCAGGTTTTGCGCCAAAATGTTCCATTGCCCACAACTTACCTGTTCTAAAGCAACCCATTTGAACTTCGTCAACCATAAACAATATATTATGTTCGTCAAGAACTTCTTTAAGCGCTTTAAAATATCCTTTAGGTGGAACAATATATCCGCCTGTACCTAAAAGAGGCTCAGCAATAAACCCACCAAATTCACAATCTTTTGTTTTGGGATCATAAACACCGTTATATTCACTTTCAAAAAGTTTTGCAAACTGTTTTACACAATACATACCGCAAGTTTCACAATTCTTGCCATAGTGACAACGGAAACAATATGGGAATGGCACAAAGTGTGCCGTATCAGACATATGCCCAAAGTATTCTCTGTATCTGTAGCTTGAAGTTACAGCAGTTGTACCGATTGTTCTACCATGATAACCGCCCATAAAAGCAAACATTCTGGGTTTCTTTGTATAATTGCGAATTAATTTAAGCATATCTTCATTAACCTGAGCACCACCCACGTTAAATTGAACTCGACCTTTTATACCATATCTGTCAAGGTTTGCTTTTGCAATTTTCTTAGCCAACAATGCCTTGTAATCATACAAAAATCTTGATGAAATTTGCGGCATAGTTTGATATTGATCAAGAACAGCATCTAAAATTCTTTTATTCTTATAACCTAAATTGCAGCTAGAATACCACATCTGTAAATCTAAATAAGGAGTGTCATTACCATCATACATATATGATCCTTCACAATCTCTAAAGATAGTTTGATCATCGTGATAATGCACCGTGTCACCCCAAGAGCAATATTCTTTATCCATTGCTTTGATTTCGTCATCTGACAATTTCAATTTTGTGTCGAGCATTTTTCTCTCCTTATTTACAACGCTTTTATATAGCTTTTGATTTCATCGAATGTTTTAAACTCTTGAAGGTTATCAATTTTAGTATTTTTACCATACTCCAACAACTTACCTTTGGCAAACAAAATATCAACGTTTTTAGATGCACAAAAGTCGGACATTCCATCTCCTGCATACAATAAACGTTTTGTAACAATTCTGTTCGATTTTATAACATTACATTTACAAACACCAGAAGCGTTCTGACAAGAGCTACTGAAATATGGAAATTTCGTGTAAAATTTTCCATTTTCATACTTTAAATTATTTGAAAATATTTTTACATCAAAGATATTATAATTATTCAAAATTCTTTTAATAAAATAATCAAACCCATCTGAAACTATATAAAAATCAATGTTTTCTTTTCTCAAATAGGCCAAAAAATCCGGAAAAGTAGAATCTATTTCAATAGAATCTACAAATTCCTTAATAGTCTTTTCATCCATTGTGGAAATTAATTGCATCTGACGTTCAATACATTCTTTTGAACCGATATCACCTCTTACCCATTTTTCCTCAACATCGAGCCACTCTTTATCCGCATAAAGACTTAAAAACTTGTTTAAGGTGTCTTCCTTTGTAATAGTACCATCAAAATCACAAAAGAACTGATAATCTTTCATAATTAATCCTCTGAAAGATCATTCTATAACAAACAAAGATATTATTAAATATATTGTTCTAGAACAGAATAAAGGTCTTTTCTTTCTGCTTCATCCAATTCAACAAGCGGACTTCTTACATAATTTTTTATAATTCCCATTTTAGACAAACACTCTTTCACAGGAACAGGATTAGGAGCCATAAAGATTTTTTTGAATAACGGGTATAATTTTAAATGCATATCTGTGGCATCTTTAACTTTTCCTGCTTTATACAAATTCAACATTTCATGCATTTGATTGCCTATAATATGAGAAGCAACTGATATTACACCATAAGCCCCAACTGAAACCATAGGTAAAGTTAAACTGTCGTCACCTGAGTAAATAACAAAATCATCAGGACAAAGACGTCTTGTTTCTGTTATTGTATCCATATTAGCAAGACTTTGTTTAACAGCAAAAATATTTTTGTAACTATTAGCTAGGTCAGCAATAGTTTCAGGGTCCATTGTTATACCGGTCCTGCCAGGTATATTGTACAAAAGAATTGGCAAATCAGTTGATTTTGCAATTTCGCCAAAATGTTTTAATAATCCTTTTTGAGATGGTTTGTTATAGTAAGGAACGACTGACAATATAGCATCTGCACCGGCTTCTTTAGCATTATTTGTAGCCATAACAGCTGTTTCGGTACAATTTGAACCCGCCCCCATAATAAGTTTACATCTACCATTTGCTACTTTTTTTACAAAATTAAAAATCTCAACTTCTTCATCGTGTGTTAAAGTTGGAGACTCGCCTGTTGTTCCAGCAACAAGTAAAGCGTTAGAACCTGTATTTATGAGATGTTCAACTAACTTTTCAAGAGATTTATAATCAACTTTCCTGTTTTCATCCATCGGCGTAACCATTGCCGTAATAATTTCTCCAGCATCAAAACGCATAGTCATAAAAATCTCCTTACTTCTTAGTCCAGTAAAAACAGTATAGTTTATTTAAGCTTTTTAGACAATGGGGAATTAATCAACGCGAGAACAATATCCTTTTTCAATCAAATGCTGACTTAAGCTTACATTGCCTATATAGAACTCTCCTACCAAATTGGCAAATAAACCATACCCATTAGCAACAAAGTAAATATCATTAGGATATTTTTCAAAAATTGAAGACACATAATCTGTCGCACGAGTACTTACTCTTTCTGCTAAACGACGAGGTCTCACATATTTAAAGCCTCTGGAATTTTCTAACGTATAGGTTCTTGAATATTCGTGACAATCCAAATTGGAAACATATACAGGTGCTCTCATTTTATTAAAATCAACCCTTACCTCCAAAGCATCAAAAACTTTTTTAACTTCAATTTTTTCATGCTTCCCCCAAGGGTAAGGATTTATTTCTTTCATTGCAAAAGATGGCAAAAAAGTTGTACAAATAACTAAAAGTAATAAAAAAATCTTAACTAATCCAATTCGCCCCTTAAATGCCATGTGCTTGCTCCCGTAATTTTTACATCAACAAACTCGCCAATAAGGTCTTTGCCACCTTCAAAATGTACTATTTTATTATTTCTTGCACGCCCTGCAAGGATAATCCTACCATCTTTAACCTCATATGATTCGACAAGAATTTCAAAAATCTTACCGACGCATTTTTCGTTAGATTTTAAACAAGCCTGTCTATTCTTTTCATTGAGTCTGGCAAGTCTTTCAAACTTTGTTTCTTCATCTATAAATTTGTCAGTCCATTTGGCAGCTTTAGTTTTAACTCTTGGCGAATAAGCTGCAGTATTTGAATAATCCAACTCAAACTCATCAATAGCACTCATTGTATCTAAAAATTCTTCTTCTGTTTCACCGGGGAAACCTGCTATAAAATCAGAAGTAATAGCTACATTTTCAAATGTATCACGAATTTTTTTAACAATAACCCCGTATTCTTCACGGTTGTATCTTCTGTTCATTTCTTTCAATACTTTTGAATTACCAGACTGCATAGGGATGTGGAAAAACTCACAAACCTTATCACATTCTTTAACCGCTTTAATCAAATCATCAGAAATATCCGTAGGATAAGAAGTGACAAATCTTATACGGAATTTTCCTTCTATTTTATTCAAATCTCTTAAAAGATTGGCAAGAGTGACATCTCTTCCGTCATAATCTTTTTCAGGATCCAAATTTTTACCGTAACTGTCCACATTTTGACCCAAAAGAGTAATTTCTTTAAAACCTTCTTTTATGGCTTTTTTAGCTTCATCCAAAATTTCAGACGGTTTTCTGCTTCTTTCTCTGCCTCTGGTAAAAGGCACAATGCAATATGTACAAAAATTATTGCACCCTTCCATTATAGGAATCCAAGCGTTAAGACTTTTTGCTCTTTTGATTTCGTATTTTGCTTCTTCTTCTCCATCAGTAAACTTTTTAGGAGTTTCATTTGTAGCACAAACTCTTTCGCCATCATTTATTCTTTTTATTAAATCAGGCAATTCATAAACATTGTTTGTACCAAAAACCAAATCTACATATGGGAATCTTTTCAACAGTTTTTCTTTATCTTGTTGAGCAACACAACCGCAAAAAGCAACCTTGATATTTCTAAAAGGTTTGCCTTGCAATTCTTTTTGACGCTCATCATTTTTCCACTTACCCCAAACACCAACAAGACTGTATGCTTTATCAGCAGAAAGCTGGCGAATAGAACAGGTATTAACCATCAATAAATCAGCTTCTTTAGATTCTTCTGTTTCTTCATACCCAAAGTGAGATAACATTCCCAAAATTCTTTCAGTGTCAGATTTATTCATCTGACAGCCCATTGTTTCTATATAAACCTTTTTTGTAAAATTCTTCTTTTCCATAAAAAAATTATAAAAAAAACATAACCGAAATAAAACAGCCCACAATCTGTAACAAAATATTTAATAAAAAAAACAAAAACGCAAAAACAAATATGTTTGTACTTTAAACATAGCAAAGGCAGAAAGGATAAAAAATGTTTAATGTTACAAGAATGGCAATAAAGGCAACAACTTTTGGCAGAAAGATTATTAACAATGTTGAAAAGGGAAAAGTAAACCCACATAAATTTAGCAAAGATTTGGATACTTTTTATAAAAAATCACTAGAAATTGAACCTCCTCAAAAGAATTTGTTTAAAAAGATAAAAGCTTGGTTTAACACATTCGTAAAAAATTACAAGACAATAAAAGAAGGAACAAGAAGTACTGCAGAGGATATAAAAAAATATAATCTAAAAGATTTCAATATCGATAACGTTACAAAAAAAGCAAATAAAAGACTTACAAAAACCACAAAAAAATTTGTAAATGAACTTATCATTTTGAAATTTAAAAATTTAAAAACCGAATTAAAAACACTCCAAAAAGAACAAAAACAGTTACATAAAACAAAATAAAAAGCCGGTGATAAGCCGGCTTTTTATTATTAAATTTATCTTATTACAAATCGTGATGTTGTCTTTTTTCTTCAACACGTTTCATAATTTCAACAAATTCTTCTTCGTCTAAAGTTTCTCTTTCAAGCAATTCTTTCGAGATAACTTCAAGCATATCTCTGTTACCCAAAAGAAGTTCTTTAGCAAGATTGTATCTTTCATCAACAATCTTTTTAACTTCTCTGTCTATATCTGCAGCAATCTCTTCTGAGTAATCTCTTGAATGCCCAAAATCTCTGCCCATAAAGACGTGTTCTTGGCTCTTACCATATGCCATGTTACCCATTTTGAAAGACATACCGTATGTAGTAACCATATTTCTTGCTGTAGCAGTAACTTTCTCTAAATCATTTTGTGCACCTGTAGTAATAGAATCAGGGCCATAAATGATTTCTTCTGCAACACGACCACCCAAAAGCATTGTGATTCTGTCTAACAACTGAGATTTTTTAAGGGTTAAATGATCTTTTTCAGGCAAAGTCATTGTAACACCTAAAGCCATACCTCTTGGAATAATAGAAACTTTATGAAGCGGATCAGTATTTTTTAGCAATTTAGCCAACAATGCGTGACCAACTTCGTGATAAGCTGTATTTTCTTTTTCTTCATCAGAAATAATTCTGCTTTTCTTTTCAGGACCGGCAATTACTTTATCAATTGCTTCTTCCAAATCAGGCATTTCAATTTTATCTTTATTTTTACGTGCAGCTAACAATGCAGCTTCGTTAAGAAGGTTCTGCAAATCAGCACCTGTAAAACCAGGAGTTCTTTTAGCAAGAACTTTTAAATCAACATCATCTGCAAGCGGTTTGTTTTTAGCGTGAACTTGCAAAATCTGTTCTCTACCCAAAATATCAGGTCTGTGAACAACAATTTGTCTATCAAAACGACCCGGTCTTAACAATGCATTATCCAAAATGTCAGGTCTGTTTGTAGCTGCAATCACAATGATATTTGTGTTTTCATCAAAGCCGTCCATTTCAACAAGCAGTTGGTTAAGAGTTTGTTCTCTTTCATCGTGTCCACCACCCATGCCTGCGCCTCTTTGACGACCAACAGCATCTATTTCATCGATAAAGATGATACAAGGCTGATGTTTTTTAGCTTGTTCAAACAAATCTCTAACACGAGAAGCACCAACCCCTACGAACATTTCAACAAAGTCAGAACCGCTTATAGAAAAGAACGGAACGCCTGCTTCCCCGGCAACAGCCTTGGCCATTAATGTTTTACCTGTACCAGGGACACCAACCAACAATACACCTTTGGGAATTTTAGCCCCAAGTTTAATATATTTTTCACCGTTTTTAAGGAAATCTACAATTTCTTCAAGTTCTTGTTTTTCTTCATCAATACCAGCTACATCTTTAAATGTAACTTTAACTTTGCTGTCCAGCATAAGCTTTGCCTTGCTTTTACCAAAAGACATTGCTTGAGAACCGCCTGATTGCAATGTTTTTGCCATAAGAACAACAAAACCGATGATTAGCAACAATGGCAATACTGTAGAAAGTATTGCAATCAACTGAGAAGAATCACTCGGTTTTTTAACATTTACATCAACTTTGCTTGCTTCCAATTTTTGGTACAAAGAATTATCATTCATCGGAATCATAACTCTATATTGTATTGAAGGAGCGACACCTGCTCTTTTGGCCCCCATAACACCAGCAATAGAATTATCAGAAGCAGGAGTTTCTACCTTATCAGCTTTAGATTTAACAGGTTTTGCAAGCAAAACATCTCTATCTATTTGCACAGACTCAATTTGACCGCTTTTTACCTTAGCAAGAAATTGAGAATATGAAATATCCTGTGTGCTGGTTGTTTGCCCCGGAAAAAGCATTGACCCAAGACACAATACAAGAAGGATAACCACTATCCAAATTCCGGTTGATTGGCTTTTGTTCATTATTAAAATCCTCTAATTGTATTCAACTGTTAAGTTATAAGATTATAACACATTTTGTAAACTTATGTAAATTATAAACTAAAAATCATTAAGTTTCCAATTAATTTGCCGATACATATATTACAAGCAATAAGGGGTATGGCAGCAATGAGTTTTGGCATTACATTAAATACAAACAGAAATTATATCGACACATCAGCAATCAACGAAGTTGCAAAACAAATTTTCACAAATGCTCAAGCAAAAACAACAACTTCTGATTTAAACAACGTTGATTTGTCAAAATTCAGAAGACCTGAAGTTGGCATCGATTTATACAGCCAAAGAACAAACCTTGATACAGCTAAATTTGTTGCTGTAAGAAATGCAGGTCTTGATGTTAACTTAAATCAAAACTTCATCGCTAACGTTCAATACTTAAACACAATGGCTGCAATGGGCGCTAACAAAGTTCAAAAAAACGTTGAAGGCAAAATGATTGCTCCTGTTGCTGAAGGCGAAAAATCTGAAATTAAAAATGTTTTCAACCTCCCAGGCACAATCGAATTAACTAACGCTAAAACATTAGACAAAGACAAAAGAGGTTCTAATCCGTTCTCTTTCTTTTCAATGAACACTAACAAAGGCAAAGAAAAACAAGAAGAAAAAATTATCAACATCTTTGCTTAATAAAAAGATTAACTATTCATATTCCCCTAATTATAAACTATTGCTTGATTATTAGATGAGTTAAATAACTCATCTTTTTTATTTGCAACAACTTATCCTCCGAATATAGTCATGATCCCAAGGATAACATTTCCTAAAAAATCAAATATTCCCATAATCTAGCCCAAATCGCTTATTGCAGTTTTGCCATATTTTGCACTTAAATCATCGATATGGTGAATAAGGTACAACAACGGATCCAAATCTCTTTCATTCAAATCAACAATAGCCCCCCATTCTGCACGTCCATGGTGAGCAGCTATCATTTTTGCAACGGTTTTAAAACCATTTGCCATACAATTTGAAAATCCCCACTGAGAGTGAGTAAGCCATTCTTTAGGAAAATCTTCATCATACTCAATAAGACCTGACTCCAAATCAATTTTATACTCAAAAATTTTGCCAAAATCGTGCAAAATACAAGCCGCATAAACATAAGACTTATTAACTTTTTTGTACAAACTAGACATAACACACTTTGAAATTTCAAGACACTCAAAAGTATGTTCAACCAAACCGCCCAAATAATTGTGGTGCATTAATCTTGCAGCAGGAGCTGTTTTGAATTTTTCTTCATATTCAAACAAAAGCCCTACAACATATTTTTTCAAATCTTCTTCTTCAATTTCGTTTGCATATTCAACAATAGAATCAAACAGCTTGTTTCTTTCTTCTTCATCGAGTCCAATTTTAGCTTCTTTAACAAGTTCAACACTGGAAATCAAACAGTTGTTATATTTTTCGTTATAAGAACCGCCTAAAATTTTAAGGTGGTTTCCTGTTCTGAAAAACTTGCTATCATATCTGTTAAGTGTTTCTTCCCACAAAATACAATTTAAAAGAGAATCATCCGATAGATTTTTCAACTGCAGTTTTCCCATTTTTGTACCTGCTTTAGTATCCCCAATTGAAAAAATTACAACTTCATAAGTTTGAGATAAATCCAACATTTTTCCCCTTTCGTAAATTGTACATATAATCTAACGCGTTCTTACAACCGTTGTGGATTAACAGTTTTGTTTCAAACATTTATTTATCATATTAGCATTAAAAATGTATAAATGTTAAATAATGTATAAAAAAATGTACAATGTAAGCGTTTTATACTACAATTTTATTTAAGTTTTTTATATAAGAAATCGGGGAGTAAACGTTTTGATTAAAAAAGCAATGGTTATGGCCGCTGGTGTAGGCTCAAGATTAGATCCATTAACACAAAAAATACCAAAGCCTTTGGTGCCTGTCTTAAATAAACCTGTAATGGATATTCTTTTACAAAAACTCAAAGACTATGGAGTAGAAAAGGTTATTGCAAATACCCATTATCTCGCTGAACAAATACAAAATAGATACTCTAAAAATTCACCAGTTGATATACACTTCGACTATATACATGAAGAAACATTATCAGGCACAGCTGGTGGCGTAAAAAAATGTGAATTCTTTTTTGATGATGTTGAAGATTTTATAGTAGTCAGTGCAGATGGATTACACGATGCAGACTTAGACAAAATAGTAAAATCTCACAAAGAAAGCGGATGCATCGCAACAATGGCAATTTCAGCAGTTGACCATGCAGAAGTTTGTCACTTTGGTGTAGTTGTACCAACAAAAGAACATTACGTTTCAGAATTCCAAGAAAAACCTTCCATAGAAGAAGCAAAAAGCAATTACATAAACACTGGTATTTATGTCTTTAACAAACGTATTTTTGACTTTATTCCTAAAGGCGAAAAATATGATTTTGCAAAAAATGTTTTCCCAAAACTTCTTGAAGCAGGCGAAAAAATAAACACATACAGAATTTACTCATATTGGTCAGATATAGGAACTATTGAGCAATATATCCAATCTAATATTGACGCTTTAAACAAAAAAGTTCTGATAAAAGACCCTAATACAATAAGAAAATACAACTCTGTATATGTAATCGGAGAAAACACAAAATTGCCTGAAGATATAAGACTTTTAAACAATGTTGTAATTGGTAAAAATTAAAAAAAAAAAAAAAACGTAAAAATGGAGAACGTAATTTTATGGGACAACGTAACAGTTGCAGACAACGTTACATTAAAAAATGTCGTATGTGCAAATAATACATCCATAAACAGCTCTCTAGAGGGTACATCTCGTTGGGAAGTTGTAGGCCCAGACAAAATTATTGAATGCAGTAACGTATAAACAAAGGAAAAAGCCGAAATGATTATAATAATGGAACCCAAAGCAACTGTAGAACAAATCAATGCAGTTAAAAGGTACATGGAAAATAAAGGTTTTAAAATCGTATTAAACCACGGTGATGTAATGACAGTTCTCGCCGCTATTGGTGATAAAAGATTGATAGAACCTCAATCAGTAGCATCTTTTGAAGGTGTAAGAGAAGTAAAACTTATTCAAGAACCTTATAAACTGGCCTCAAGAGAATATCGTGAAGAGGACACTGTAATAGAATTTAAAAACGGAGTAAAAGTTGGTGGACTGGAAAAGCCGGTTATGATGGTGGGACCTTGCTCCGTAGAAAAAGATTTTGACGGTTTAATGCAAATCGCAACAGCTGCAAAAGAAATGGGTTGCGAATTTTTAAGAGGAGGAGCTTTCAAACCAAGAACTTCACCTTACGATTTCCAAGGATTAGGAGAAAAAGGGCTTCAATACTTGAAAGAAGCAGCGGAAAAAACAGGTATGTTGGTTGTTTCTGAAGTTATGGACACAGCAGATGTAGATATGTTCTGCGACTATGTTGACCTTATCCAAATCGGCGCACGTAACATGCAAAACTTCAAATTGTTGAAAGCTGTTGGTAAAGCTGGCAAACCTGTTTTACTAAAAAGAGGCCCTGCTGCAACAATAAGAGAATTTTTACTAGCAGCAGAACACATCATGGCAAACGATAACGATAAAGTTATACTTTGCGAAAGAGGCGTAAAAGGTTTTGATTCAACATTTACAAGAAACACTCTTGATATTGCGGCAATTCCTATCATCAAAAAATACTCACACTTGCCTGTTATTGCAGACCCAAGCCACGGAACAGGAAGAAGATACCTTATTGAGCCAATGAGCAAGGCTGCTTTAGTTGCAGGAGCAAACGGATTGATGGTAGAAATCCACAATGACCCTGACAACGCTTCATCAGACGGAGCACAAAGCTTAAGCTTACCTCAATTTAGAGAAGTTCAAAGACATCTTAACAAGATGATTGGAAGAATAGACTACGACAACAAAGTTCTTAAATCAGAAAAAGAAAAGGCTGCTTTAAAGTAATGAAAAAATACGCAGACAGAAAAGAGATTAAAATAGGCATAAAGAGCCAAAACACTGATTTAAAAGAAATATTGAAAGACAGTCTTTTAAAATCACTTGTTTATGAAAAGGCATTGAAAGAGTCTGTTCAAAAAACAGCCTAGATAGATTCTTTCCTTTTTTCTTGCAAAGTGCCTTGTGAATCTATTTCCATAACAAGGCGTATAATTGCGTGTATTATGATCAGAAGCTGAGGAGAAACTTTTAAACTTTTTGAAAAAGTAATGTTTGTATCATTCTTTTCTTCTTCAGTTTCTGACTTTGTTCGTGTAGTGTATGTCGGTGGATTTTCCAGTACAAAAGAGGTATCAGATTTAACCGCCTCGTTAAATCTGTCTTTAGGAAAATCCTCACGGCAATTTACGTCCATGTTATATCCGTCTGTTTCTTTATACAAAAGGATTTTTACCATACCATAGTTTTTTGTAGTAATAATAATCGTAATTGTATCTTCACCCACAGATTTTTCACCTTCGTTAGCAGAATCTGCACCAAAGTTAAACCCTACACTTTCATTTAATGGAAGCCAAGGCAGATACATTATCATAAAACTCTTTAATATTTGTGATTGAGAAGCATCATTTGCAGGGATACAAGCATTGATAAGAACAGACATCTCTTTTAGCTGCTGTGTGTTATAAATACCTGACTGATTTAGAGTCGCAATCATTTTTGTTATTTTTTCAAGTGCTGATTTTCCGTTAGTTTGCAACAAAACCAACAATTTTGACAAATCCAGCTCTTTTGACATAAGAGCTAAAAGCTCCTTAGAAGAAACAGTTTTTCCTTCTGTGACAAAATTTTCAAGCAATTGAGAAATATTTTCAGGGAAGTTAAACAAATTTTTCATAAGCCAAGAACGTTCCATATTAGAAAGTTCTTTTAGCATCATCTGTGTTTGCAAGATATTTTGTTGTTGAGCAAAATTTTGTGCAATATTTTGAGCAGTTTGCTGAACCATTTTCATTGCTTCGTTTTGCGCACGCTGAAAATTTTCGTTGGCAACTTTACCCGGTTGTTGTTGTACGGGTTTTCCTGTGCTGTAGTCAAAGACATTTTTTATAAATTGACCAAGACTTAAATCGCTCATGTATTGCTTTCAAATTAGGTTCTTATATTTTTAGTATAATAAATTTTTCAAATAATGCTATGGCTAAAACTTATTATTTTGGCTTTTTTCAAATATTTCTCTACTCTTAGCCAGAGCATGATTTTTAAAAGCACACATACCTTTATCTCTGTCAAACACACCAATACTGGCTAAACGGTTTGACACAAACTCATTTAAATCATCAGGCGCAATAAACAAAGCACACTCTTGGGTGCATTCATCAAAATTAAAAGGGCATTTTTTTGTCATATTAAATCTCCTGTCCCATCAACATTTTTACACTTTTAGAGAATATTAACATACGCAGTTCAGGTGATTTTTCAAAATTCCGACTTAACATTTTTTAATAATGTATTATAATTAACATGACTAACAGTAAAAAATCCGTATATTTTAATTGTTGATAAATTAGGTGTGTGAAAGGACTGTTATGATACAAAATCTTTTAGGTTTAATTTCTAAAACATTGACCCCGCAACAAACTACTGCGATTACAGCTGTTCGTCCGGCTTCCGGTAACCCGTTTGCTGCCCCGTCAACAAATCCTTTTATGCAAAATTCTTCAATGAGTTCTACTTTTTACGGCAAAAACCAACCTGTAAGAGGCGGTTACTTTGCAGGATACTATAATGGAAAGCCTAATATTGTAGGTAGAAAGCTCTTTTTAGAAGTTTAATTATATTTATTCTGCATTATTTTGGTTTTTAAGAGCTTCGAGCTCTTTCAAGATGCCTTGGTTAATTTCCAAAACATCAACACCAAGGTTTGCCAACACCTGCATTGCAACAGAATCAGGCGTTTGAGTAATTGCCCAAAGCAGATTTTCTGATTCAATTTTGGAATTTTTGTGCTTTTTAGCTTTTTCCCAAGCGATTTCAAGAATCTTCTTCGCTCTGTCAGAAAACATAACTTCGCCAAAAGTGTATGAATTTCCGTAACCAAGAACCTTTTCAACCTCAATACGGGCATCTTTAATTGTTATACCCAATTGAGAAAGGACTTTTGCACCAATACCGGCACCTTCGCCAATAATACCCAACAAAATAAACTCACTGCCAACAATATTTCTGTTCATAGATTGAGCTTCTCTTTTCGCCAATCTCAAAATAGTGAGCGTCTCAGGCATTTGTTTTTCTATAGGTTTAATAATTTTGTGTGCCAAATCATCATCAACAACATTTAGTTCTTTAAAAATGTTATAAGCAATACCACTTTTAGCCTTTAAGACACCAAGTATAATGTGTTCAGGCTTTACACTTGCAGAACCAAGTTCTTTTGCTGTTTCAAAAGCTAGCAACATTGTTTTAAATGCATTTGGTGTAAATATAATTTGCTTTTCTTCAAACTCCGCTTGTCTTGATGAAACCTCTTTTAGTTTCGAACAGTAACTATCAAGACTAATACCTGATTCATTCAAAAGCTTTGTTACATCTGTGTTTGAATCTTCTAAAATTGATTGGACAATTTGCTCCGTACCCAATATTTCATAATGAGAAGCAGTAAGCTTTGCAACCGCTCTTTCAAGTATAGTCTGTGCTTCCCCCTCTTTAAATATGGATTGGACAGTAGAATATTCACTTCTGTCTTTTCTACAATCTTGTTCAGGGTGAACTGCATTTTTCTTATCATTTTTAGCAATCAACTTCAAAAGAGTTTGTTTTAATTTTTGAATATCAATAACATAATCTTTATAATCGTCTTTTACTTCGGGCCCCTTTTCTTCTCCAACCATTATTAAAGCCAAAAGAATATGTTCAGGCATAATATAAGATTTTGTTTTTTTAGCAGCAAGTTCTGAAGCTAATTTGATAATTTTTTGCGAACCGATACTAAAAGCAATATTTGTATGCTTAAACTCGTGAGATACGTTTTTGTATTTGTCATAAACATGTTTTCTAAAAGTTTCAGAATTCATCCCCCCATAAGCAAGGAGACGAGAACAAATATTATGCTTAGTTTCTAAAATCCCTAACAATATGTGTTCAGGGTAAATTTTATAAGTATGCGAATCAGCTGCCTCTTTTTGAGCCATTGCAATTATGTTTATTGCTTTTTCTGTAAAACGTTCGAACAATATTTTACCCTTTCATAACATAGTGATGCGAAAAACAATTTCTTTTCTCTATTGTTTCACAATTTACAACTTTTGCAAAGTCTTTGTTTTAATTCTTCAAAAATATCTAAAGTTGTTTTATTTTTTATCTCAAGCCATTCAATCTCTGAGTTTTTTCTAAACCAAGTGAGCTGTCTTTTTGCATATCTTCTTGTATTTTGTTTTATTTTTTCAACAGCTTCCTCATAAGATAAAGCCCCCTCAAAATATTCAATAAATTCCTGATAGCCGATAGTATTCATCAAGCTGGATATTTTTCCATACTTTTCAAAAAGAGCTTTTGCTTCACTTTCTAAGCCCTGTTCAAGCATAATATCAACTCTTTTGTCAGTTCTGTCGTACAGATATTGTCTGTCTTCACCATTCATATGCCCAAGCCCAAACCATTTAACATCATATAAAGGCTCTTTTTTCTTTTGAGCTTGTGACATAGGCATATTTAAAGTCTTACAAACCTCAAGAGCACGTATTATTTTAACAGTGTTATTGGGATGCATTTTATCTGCAAGAACAGGATCTAAATCTTGCAGCATTTTGTACAGAACTTCAACGCCCTGCTCTTTTTCAACTTTATGCAATTCTTCACGCAATTCTTTATTTGGTGCAACTCTTGGCATATCATAATTTTCAAGAAGTATTCTAAAATACAGACCAGTACCACCAACAACCACAGGGATTTTGTCTTGTTCAAATAAATTGTTCATTATTTTAGACGCTCTGTCTGCAAAATCTGCAACAGTAAATTCTTCAACAGGCTCAATTTCATCAATCAAATAATGTTTGATTCCCTGCATTTCTTCTATTGATGGTTTTGCTGTGGCAATATTGAATTCCTTAAATATTTGTCTTGAATCAGCAGAAATAATCTCAGATTCTAAATACTTTGCAACCTCAACAGCCAAAGCACTCTTTCCTGACGCCGTTGGGCCAACAATTGCTATTACGGTATTTTTATTTTCCTTCTTCATAATATAAGAATATCAAAACAATTGCGTATGTCACAAAATAGAATGATAAAATCAAACCAATTACAGAAAGTATTATATTAATACTGAAAAATACACTCAATATAGAAAATACTAACTGTAAAAAGTACAAGAAAATAATTATACCAAGAGACCCAAAAAAGTGTTTAAAAATAAATACTATATTTCTGTTAAAAGCAGAAAACGGAACAAAAAAGTACTGTTCTTTTTTATCAAAAGCGGCAGGAAATAAAAACATTGTCAAAAACATAAACAATGAAGAAATTCCGCCCATATAAAACATCCAAAGATTTATAGCTTTCAACTGAACAAAGCTCAAAGACGCAACATACTTTTGCATCTCAACAGGAGTAGAATTTGCAGCAGCCATAAAATCAGACCAGTTTATATCAATTGACGGCATAAAACGTAAACCTGCCTTGTAAGCAACAAATAATAACAGCATATAAACAGCTATATAGCATAATGCAGTAAAAGTTATTGCAGGAAAATAATCACCAACTCCTGGAAAAAACTCTTTTCCCAATGCTAACGAAGCTTCTGCCTCAGCTTTTTCATCCTTATAGCCATCATTTTCTGCTTTTTTATTGTGCTCAATAGTTTTCTTTATCATATAAAGCCAACCAGACAAAAAAGCTGTAGCAAGCAAAATATTTGCAGTCAAAAATACAATATAAGTTATTTTATGTGCAAGCTGAAAAACAGCTGAAGATGTAAATGTATAAATAATCAAAAACAAAACTAAAGGTTGTATGATTATTATATTTTTTCTTGTTATGTCAAAAGCTTTTTTTATATATGAACTCATAATCTGAATTATACCATGTTTCATAAAAACTTGTAGTATAATTTTAACTATAACAATAGTAGTTAGCAAACAGGATAATGATCTATGAGAAGTGACAGCGTAAAAAAAGGGATACATAAAGCACCGCACCGTTCTTTACTATACGCAACAGGTGTATCAAAAGAAGGTTTAAAAAAGCCGTTTATAGGTATTGCGAGTTCTTTTTCTGATTTAGTCCCCGGTCATGCAGGAATGAGAGACCTTGAAAGACAAATTGAAAAAGGGATACACACAGGCGGTGGTCAATCATTTATCTTTGGTGTTCCTGCAGTATGTGACGGTATCGCAATGGGTCACTGCGGAATGAAATACTCACTTCCATCAAGAGATTTAATAGCTGACTGTGTTGAAACAGTAGCAGAAGCTCATCAACTTGACGGTCTTGTACTTTTAACAAACTGCGACAAAATCACACCAGGTATGTTAATTGCAGCTTTAAGATTAGACATTCCTTGTATTGTTGTAACAGCTGGCCCAATGATGGACGGTTGTTCTAAAAATGAAGTTCTTACAATGATTCGCGGTTCATTTGAAGCCATAGGAAAACTTTCTGCAGGCCAAATCACAGAAGAAAGACTCCACGAAATGGAACAAGAATGTTGTCCTTCTGCCGGTTCTTGTCAAGGATTATACACAGCAAACACAATGGCTTGTTTAACAGAAGTTATGGGTATGAGTTTGCCATTCTGCGCGACAGCTTCAGCAGTTTCTGCCAAGAAAAAACAAATCGCTTTTGAGTCAGGTATGCAAATTGTTGAACTTGTAAAACAAGACATCAAGCCTTCTGATATTATCACTCGCGATTCTTTAAGAAACGCAATAGTTACAGACTTAGCTCTCGGCGGTTCAACAAACTCTATTTTGCACCTTTTAGCAATTGCTAACTCCGGCGGGATAAATATTACATTGGACGATTTTGATGAGTTAAGTTATAAAATACCTCAAATAATAAAACTAGACCCATCAGCATTACCAACAATGACTGACTTGCACAATGCAGGCGGAATCCCTGCCGTATTGAAAACCATTTACGGCAACACTCCGGAAATGAAGGATACAAAAGGCGTATCAGGGTTAACAATAAGTGAAATAGCAAAACAAGCTTGGGCAGACAATACAATCATTCATACTTTGGATAATCCGATTACATCAAACCCAGGATTAGGTATATTAAAAGGCAACTTAGCAAAAGACGGGGCCGTAATCAAAATTTCAGGCGTAGATCCTTCTGCGTTAACTTTTGAAGGCAAAGCAAAAGTCTTTAATTCAGAAGAAGAAACAATGGAAGCAATCGACAAAAACCAAATTGTTGAAGGTGATGTCGTTGTAATCTGTTATGAAGGCCCTAAAGGTGGCCCGGGAATGAGAGAAATGCTTGCACCTACTTCAATGCTTGTAGGCAAAGGGCTTGGTGCCAAGGTCGCATTGATTACAGACGGAAGATTTTCAGGCGGAACAAGAGGACTTTGTGTAGGTCATATTTGCCCTGAAGCTGCTATGGGCGGAATTATCGGCTTGATTAAAAACGGTGATAAAATTAAAATAGATATACCAAACAGAAGCATAGAACTTTTAGTTTCCGATTCGGAACTTGAAGAACGCCGAAAAAACTTCGTAATGCCAGCACCTAAAGAAGTTAAAGGCTACTTGGCTAAATACGCAAAAATCGTTCAAAGTTCAAACGTTGGCGCAGTAACATTATAGATAAATAAAGGAAATATATATGTCAGGACACTCAAAATGGTCAACCATTAAACACAAAAAAGCAAAAGTAGATGCCCAAAGAGGTGTTGCTTTTCAAAAATACTCAAGAGAAATCATAGTTGCAGCTAAAATGGGAGGACCGGACCCTAACGGTAACTTCCGTTTAAGAACAGCTATAGAAAAAGCTAAAGCAGGCGGATTGCCAAATGACAACATCAAAAGAGCTATTGAAAAAGGCGCAGGCTCAGGTGCTTCTGAAAACTACGAAGAACTAACATACGAAGGCTACGGAGCAGGCGGTGTTGCAGTTATTGTAGAAGCAATGACAGATAACAGAAATCGTACTGCAGGTGATATAAGAAGCTACTTCACAAAATTCAACGGAAACCTTGGTGAAACAGGATGCGTTGGCTGGATGTTTAAATCAGCAGGTGTTGTAACTTTTTCAAAAGAAGACAACGAGTATGAAAAACTTTTTGATGAAGCAATCAACGCAGGTGCAGATGATTTTGTAGATGAAGAAGACGAATACAAAGTTATCACAGAACCTGATAATTTCCAAAATGTTGTAGAAACTTTAGAAAAACTCGGATTCAAGCACACAAGTGCAGAACTCACAAAAATACCTCAAAATACATTAGAAATCACTGATGAAAAAACTGCTAAAATGATTCTTTTGTTAATGGATAAACTTGAAGAACATGATGATGTACAAAATG
Source organism: Candidatus Gastranaerophilales bacterium (assembly GCA_944326515.1). GTDB lineage: Bacteria > Cyanobacteriota > Vampirovibrionia > Gastranaerophilales > Gastranaerophilaceae > Limenecus. The sequence continues at coordinate 53,433 of CALVEI010000003.1, forward strand.
TTTATTCAAACTTTGATATTCCTGATGAGGTAATGGAAAAAGTTCAAATATAAAAAGAGGTGAAAATCACCTCTTTTTTTTACAAAAAAATAAAAAAAAGAGATGCATAGGTCATCTCTGTCGTTTTAACATTAGCACAATGTGCTATGTCTGGGAATTAAAAAAAAATTATAAGGTTGTAAAAGTTATTGCATACAAAGCTATAATTGCAACAGCACTTAGCATAATCCATCCATTTATAACAGGGTGCTGATTTGCTATTACTTCTGCAAGCGTAAGCTTTCTTTCATCAAAATCTGTAAAATCTGCGGAATTGATCTTCATTTATAAATCTTTCCTGTACGTATTTAAACACATCTTACATATGATTTTACAGTTTTTATAAGTATTTACATCAACTATTTGATTGATAAGTCAGCATGCACAAAAATTGCCTCTTATAGTGCTCATCCTAAGGTAGGATTGCAAATATTGATATAAGTATTAAAATATCTGTAACTAAAACAAATATTATGAGAAATGAATAAATATGAAAAAAATTGAATTTATTAACCTGCTTGCAGATACTTTTTCATCTACAAAAGTAATGAATTTGCTTGCGTTTATTTTGTTTGCCTTTTTAATGACAGCAACTCTTGGTGCAAGATACTACCTGTTCCAAAGCATAATCGCTGACGATGGAACAAGTAAAAAAGAAATTATTGCACCTAAAACAATAAAAGTTGTCGATACTTTTAAAACAGAACAAAATAAAAAAGAAATTGCTCAAAAAGTAGAGCCGATACTTACTCCGGCAGAAGATACTTACATTAAAAATAATTATGCAACACTTGTTAAAGCAATAGAACAAATAAGAGCCAAAGACGTAAATTATGCAAAGAAAAAAGATGACATGATGTTGCTTTTCGATTTTGATGGCAATTACAACAAGGATTATGTCCTAAATTATCTTATTAATTCATCAGACGAACATCTTCACAGCACACTTGCTAAAGCTAAAAAAACACTAAGCAATGTACTCAATCAAGGTGTTACAGAAAAAGACTTTGAAAAAAACAACCTAAATACAATGATTTTAAGAAACTCTCATTTTGAAACATCAAAAGGAGAAATAAGAGTTATATCTGCCCTGTTGGAACAAGTAATAGTTCCTAACATGGTGTTTGACGAAACAGCAACAGAATTGGCTAAGAAAAACGCTATAAACTCAGTTGCCCCAACAGTTGTAAAATTCGAAAAAGGTGACAGAATAGTATTCGCAGGAGAACCTGTAACAAGAGTAAAAAAAGATGCTTTGCAAAAAGCAGGCTACAACATACTAGAACTTAACCCTAAGGGAGTAGTTGGTATATTAGCTCTTGTTTCTTTAGGTGTAATAACACTTTTATACTATCTCTTGTATTACGAAAAACAATACGTAACCAAAAACTATCTTTCTGTATTAGCAATATTGGCTATTTTGATGGCAGGACTCGCAACTGTATTGCCTACAGGTAGTTCTTTCTACTTCTTGCCATTCCCTGCAGTGGCAGTTCTAATAGCAGTATTTACAAATCCAAGAGTTTCTGTAATTGCTTCAATAATTCTTATAACAGTAATTTCACTGTCAGAACAAATACCAATACAACCTGCAGCAGTGTTTATTACAGTTTGTATAATCGCAGCAATAGCAACATCAAAAATAAGATATTCTAGAAGATTCGACCTAATTAAAATCGGTGGTGAAGTAGGCTTATCAATGTTGTTTTCTATTTTAATAATTTACTTAATAGAAAACTCTATAAACCCTATAGATTCAAATGTAGTATGGACAAACACCCTTATAGGAACCGTTAACGGATTACTTAGCGGTATTATCGTTTTAGGTATAATTCCTTTATTTGAAAGCTTGTTTAAGCTCGTTACTCCATACGGATTGGCTGAATTAGCTGACAACAATCAACCTCTATTAAAACGTTTGCAATTTGAAGCGCCCGGAACTTTTGCTCACTGTTTAATGGTAGCAAACCTCTGTGAAACAGCCGCAGAAGCAATCGGAGCAGACCCTGTATTGGCAAGAGTAGGTGCTTTGTATCACGATATAGGAAAACTAAAAAGACCATTGTTCTTTGTTGAAAACCAAACATATTTTGGTATTGAAAACCCACACCACAAGCTCAATCCAAGATTAAGCAAAATGGTTATCACTGCTCACCCAAAAGACGGTATTGATTTAGCAAAGGAATACGGATTACCTCCTGTCGTACAAAACTTCATCGTTCAACACCACGGCGACTCTGTTGCAAGCTATTTCTATAACCAAGCCAAACTTGAAGAAGGCGAAGAAAAAGTTACAGAAGAACAATTCCGTTACACAGGCCCAAGACCAAATATGAAAGAAACTGCAATCCTAATGATTGCAGACTCTGTAGAATCAGCAGCAAGAACTCTTAAAGATCACTCTCAAGAAGAACTTGATGCAATGATAAACAAAATCATTCAAACAAAACTTAACGACGGACAACTCTCGGATAGCCCGTTAACATTAAAAGACCTTAAAACTATAGCGTCAGCCTTAAGTAAAAACTTAAGAGCTGCTCACCACCAAAGAATTAAATATCACGAAAACATTATCCAAGAGCTTGAAGAAAAAGCATTAAAGAAAAAATTCGTAGCTCCTGATAAAATAACAACTGACGACGAAGAAAAAATCGAAAAGAAAATACAAAAACACTTACAAAAAACAGAAGACTCAGAAAAAAAAGATGAACAAAACTAAAGAAATAAACATTTTTATTGAAAACACCTATGAAGGTTTTGATCAAGAACTTGATTTGGCTCAAGTTACAAATGACGCTATATTAATGGTAAAAACCTTTTTAAACAAACAAAATTTAGTTGATGCTTCTTGTCTTAAAGATTATGATTTTAGACTTTTGTATTTTGATATTGTTTTTTGCGACAACGAAAAGATACACGAAATCAATAGAGAATACAGACAAAAGGATTCGCCTACAGATGTTATAACTTTTGCAATATTTGCTGACAGCCCAAAGGAAGAAAGATTTATTTTTGATAACGAAATTAACCTTGGAGAAATTATCATCTCTTTGGACAAAGCAATAGAACAATCAAAATCTTTAGATCACGGCAATAACTCTTTTAAAGAAGAATTATATTTTTTAATTGCTCATGGTATACTACACTTGTTGGGATATGATCACCAAGATGAAAAATCTCTGGTTGAAATGTGGAATATCCAACAAGAAATAATTAATTCAAAGAGTGAGTAAAGATGTCAAAATTTGCTTCAAGCGGTTATAAAAAAAGCTTGTCATACGCTCTTCAAGGGTTGAGTGTTGCATACAAGTCTCAAAGAAATTACAGATTCCATCTACTCGTCGGTTTTTTGGCAATAGTTGGAGGAATTTTACTTAACTTTAAATGTATTGAATATTGCGTTTTAATATTATCAATAAGCTTTGTTATAACAGCAGAACTGTTTAATTCTGTAATAGAGTTTGCGCTTGATGCATTGTACAAAAACAAATATTCAAAAATGGTAAAAATGGCAAAAGACCTTTCTGCTGGAGTTGTTTTGATTGCAGCAATGACAAGTATCTTGATAGGTTTGATGCTTTTTGGACGCAAACTGTTAATTATGTATCTATACTAACAGGTTTATTATTTCTGCCGTTGAATAAATGTCTTTTATAACATGAATTTTGCAACCAAGCTCTTTTTCTGCTTGAGCTAAAGTGACATTGTCCAAAAAGTCATTTGTAAATTCTCTAAGCATAATTGAAGGAATAACAAGATTTTCTATGTCTTTTTCTTTTAATTGGTTTATTAAATCCTGCCCTGTTATTAAGCCGGCAACAGTGACATTTGAACCAAAGAAATCGTTTTTAAGTTCAACAATCTCGCCATTAAAATTTTCAATCGAATTAAGAGTATCAACAATATCTTTAAAAACATTTATAGAACTTTGCGCAACAGCAAAAGTATATTTTACGGATTTAGCAAGCTTTTTCGGTAATTTCTTTTTACGTTTTTCAAAATCGTCTATTAAAAGCCTCAATGCCCCAACTCCGTCTTCAAGTTGAGAAAAGCTTCCGTAATATTTTTTATCGGGAATCGGATAATCCGCCTTTAAAAAGAACTCATCGCTCGCCATCGCAAGGTGTTTTTTTACTTTTTTATTAAAATTTTCCACCTGTTTGATAACGTGCAATGCATTTTCCTTGGTTAAAGTTTTTAAATCATTTTTATGGAAACGTGTAATACCAACAGGCACAATCGCTACAGATTGAATTATTGACTTAAACTTTTCAAAGTCTTTAAGAGTTTTCTCAAGCTCCTCACCATCGTTATACCCAGGACAAAGAACAATCTGTGCGTGTATTGGGATATCTGCATTTTTTAACCATTTCAAATCTTCAAGAATATTAGCGGCTTTAGGGTTGTTAAGCATCTTTGAACGCAAGTCGGGGTTTGTCGTATGTACTGAAACATACAAAGGTCCAAGGTGCAACTGTTCAATTCTTTTTTTGTCTTTTTCTGTCAAATTAGTCAAAGTAACATAAGTGCCTTGCAGGTATGAAAGCCTATAGTCATCATCTTTGATGTATAAGGATTTTCTTAAACCTTTAGGCTGCTGATCAACAAAGCAAAAAATACAATGATTTGTGCAAGGCTTTATTCTGTCAAAAACAGCTGATTCAAATACAACGCCCAAATCCTCATCAAAATCTTTTTCTATTTCAAAAACTTCAATCTCACCGTTAGCTTTTTCTATCTCAATCTCAACATCTTCACTGCACATCATATAACGGTAATCAATCATATCTTGCGGCTTTTCACCATTAATAGAAAGGATTTTATCCCCTTTTTCAAATTCAAGTTCTTGAGCAATAGAATCTTCAAGAATTTCGGATATAACAGCACTCATTAAATATTACCCTCCAATTCTTGAATAAACTTTTTAAAATTTTCGACATCATTTATATTCTTTTTCAAAAGAGCTTTTTGATAATTGTCGTATTTTATATATTCATCATCAAGCGCATTTTGCATATCAAGCAAAAATGATTCCAGCTTAATTAAAATATCATCAATAAAAGTTTGTTTTAGCTCATCATCGAGCAACGACATAACTGCGATACGAGATTGAATTTCTGTAAAAAACAAAGTCGGATTTTCGCTAAGCGGGGTAAAAAACAAATCATGAAACTTTTTTGTCCAGTGCATAGCTAAACCGTAATAAGTAGACTTTTTCCCACCTTGGGAATAGTCGTTTCTCAAAGTAACAACATTTGAAGCAAGCAACCTTTTAAGAGCAGGGTGCAAAGTTCCAACACTTGGCTTTGTGAAATAGCCAAACTTTTCTATAATATCTGCACGCAAAGAGTAAAGCGTACGTTCACGATTTTTTAAACTATACAGAATAAGAAGTTCAATCATAGGTATAGGATAGCATGAAATTCTTGTTGCAAAAACAGTTGATTAATTTTATTATAGTAGAGCTTGCCGATGTGGCACTCTGCCGAGCGGATTGAGACAGGCACGCCGAGGACGCAGTCCCCAGTGCCTATGTGAACAAGGACAATGAAGTGTAAAATTTTTAGAATAAAAATTTGAAGCGGAATGCAAATCCTTGTGAACGTCAAAATCCAAGAAAATGATTAATAGGTTACCTTCGTCACTGAGGCGCAATCATTGAACTTTGTAAAATCAATTGGACTTTGCCGATGTGGCACTCTGCCGACGAGTAAGTGACTAAATGTCACTTGCGAGGAGAGGGGTAATAACGAAGTGGTTACCTTCGTCACTGAGGCGCAATCATTGAACTTTGTAAAATCAATTGGACTTTGCCGATGTGGCACTCTGCCGACGAGTAAGTGACTAAATGTCACTTGCGAGGAGAGGGGTAATAACGAAGTGGTTACCTTCGTCACTGAGGCACAACTATTGAACTTTGTAAAATCAATTGGACTTTGCCGATGTGGCGAAATGGTAGACGCACACGCTTCAGGTGCGTGCGAGGAAACTCATGGGGGTTCGAGTCCCTTC
>CALVEI010000004.1 GCA_944326515.1 Candidatus Gastranaerophilales bacterium
ACTTCTCTTGCAATATATTTACCTTGGTTAATTGCAAGTCTTATAGCTCGGGTACTTTTTAAACCTTTTAATTCTGCAATTTGTTTAATGTTAACATACGTATTGTTCATCGTACATACATTAACTCGTTTTAATCTATAATGGAACACAATTACTAAGGATTGTGTTGTTTTGTATTGATAAAATTTGTATTTAATTTTAATTTTTAAATTGCAACAAAATAAACCTTTGTTTATGCTATAATCACCCTAAAGGAGTTGTTATGGCACTAAAAGGTGGTTCTGCTGATAAAGCCGGGAATGTATATGAATCGTATTGGGCAGTAGAAGAAATGTGTCGTATATTGCTTGATAAAGAAAATTCCTCTTCAATTTATTTTGAAAAGCCAGATGAAATAAAAGATGGCTATGAGTACATTGTAACTAAAGGAGAAAAGAAGTATTGTACACAGGTTAAAAATTATGATATCGAATGGACAATTTCAAATCTTTATAGCAAGAGGATTTTACATAATTTTATAAAAAGAATTGATGAAGATAAAAATGCTGTATGTGTATTTCTATCATCAAGCAATACGGAACTAGACGAAATTGTAGCTAGAGCTATAAAGGCAGAAAATAAATCTACGTTTTTCAATTCTATGATTACATCTGAAAAAACAAAGGATATTATTTCTAAATTACGTGAAAAAATTACAAGCATAAAATTTACTGATAAAGATATAACTTCAGAGGACTTTCAATATAATCTTGATAATTATATTTTTGATTTTTTAAGAAGAATAGAGACTAGGATTAAAGATAATAATACATTAAAAAAAGATACCATTAATTTGATTAACTGTATATTTAAGTCTCCAACTTCAGATGATATTTTTAGTTCACTTTTTCGTTTTTCTCAAGAAAGATATAATGAAAAATTTACAAAACTGGATTTAATAAGATATTTACAAGAAGATAAAGGATTCGTTTTTAATGATTATAATTTAAATTCTCAACTTTTAACTAAATTAGAAGATTACAATAATAATTTTATCAATTCAACCTCGTCATTTTACCGAAAATATAAAATTGAACGAACAGAAATATTTGATATTTTTAATAAAATAAATTCGTCAGATAATAAAAAATATTTCTTTGTGTTAGGTTCTGCCGGATGTGGAAAAAGTATTATACTTAAAGAAGTTGATAACTTATTAAAAGATAATGGTTATACAATCATACCTATAGATATAAGGATTTTTGATAATTTTAATAATTGTGAAGAATTAGGTCAATGTATATATAATGAAAGAATTTCACCCGTTGATTTGTTAGCAAATATTGCTCAAGATAAACCTGCCTTAATAATTCTCGACCAATTAGATTCTCTTAGCTCTGTTTCCGGAAGAAGTGTTAACAAATGGCTTGTGATAAACCAACTGTTACAACAAGTAAATAAATATACAAATATAAAAGTACTTATTGCCTGCCGTGACTTTGATTTAAGTAAAGATTTAAGATTAAAAGATTTTATCCAGTTAAATAAGGAATTTGTAGAAAAATTTTTCATAAATGATTTATCAAATGAGGTAGTTACAGGTACTTTAGTAAATCTTGGAGTAAATACAAATAGAATAAATGCGAAATCTCTTAAATTATTTTCTATCCCCTTGCATTTGCAAATGTTATGTGCTGTATCTGAAAATACAGATATAACAAATTTAAATTACGAAAATAAAATAGAATTATATAATGCATTTTGGGATAGTAAATGTACAATTATAGGTGATGAAGCTTGGTACTCACTGATAAATTTACTGGTGACTTATCTTAATAATAAGAAAATTCTTACAGCACCACATTGCATTTTTGATAGATACAAAACTAATTTAAATCGATTATTATCAGAAGGTGTGTTTTGTCAAAACGGACAAAATATTTCATTTTTTCACGAAACATTTTATGATTATTGTTTTGCGAGAACACTAGCAGCAAATACAGAAAAATCTTTATATGATTTTATATTGACGAGTGACCAAAGCCTATTTATTAGATCAAATGTTAGACAAGCTTTAGAATATTTAAGAATAGCTGATACTAGAAGATATCTCATTGAGCTAAAAAGGATCTTAAATAGTGAAAATATCAGAGTACATATAAGAACATTAATTTTGGATGTGCTTTTAAATTTCGAAAATTTAACAAACGATGAGATAAATATTTTAATTACGGTTCAGGGAACAATTAAAAATGCAATTTTAAATAAATATGAATATAAAGAAGCTGAGTTCCTTATCCAATATAATACAGGAGAACTTTTAGAAAATTTAATAGATATAGAGAATGAAAATTTTAATCAAGCTGCAGAACTTTTGACTATGTTTGCAGATAAATATACCGAAAAAATTGACTTGATAATAAATCAATTAAACGATACTAATTTAACTAAAATAATGTTAATCGGATATCCAAATACATTATCACGATTTTTATTTTCGTCTTATTTATACAAAAATACTCGATTATATAATATTCTTAAAAGTTTATTACAAAATAATTCTATTAGTATCAAATCTTTATTTGGCCATCTTCAATATGTTATGAAAGATTTCATTCAAACAGAACAAGTTTTTGAATTATATGGAATATTACTTGATAAAATTATCCAAGAAAATTTAAATAAGCAAGATAGTTATAATAATTCTAATTTCTTAAACATTCATAATATTGAAGACTATGTAACAGTATCACCTAAACTTTTTCTAGAATCAACTTTTAAATATTTACTATATGGTATCGAACATTCAGTAAAGTATATCGATAATGGTTTAAAATATGATAGCCTTTGTTCAAATAATATATATGCATACGAGGATTACCTTTTCAAAACATTTAGTATAGCTTTTAATTCTTTTGCAAAACAAAATCCAAATGCTTATTGGGAATATATAGAAAATTATAAATATTCAGAATATAGATCTGTTTTGTTTCTCATTTTAAAAAGTTTATATTTTCTACCCTTAGATTATTCAGATCAAATTGTTGAATATATTATCAATAATCCTCACATTTATAATGTTGGATACTGTTCAAATCATAATTATTTAATAATGCTTTTATTAAATAAATTCACGCAAAATTGCAATGAAAATCTATTTGAAAAGTTAATTAAAACAATATTAAATTATAGAAACAACGATGAATATGAATATTTTAAAGATTTAAAAAAGCAAAAACATTTTGGATATAGCCCAATAGATCATGTTCAAGCACAACTATTAGATTCATTAGATAAAAAAAGATTACTTAAATATCAGGCTGCAATATTGAAATTACTTGAATTACAAAGGAAATTTAAAACAACCATTTTCCTAAAAGAACCACCAGGAATTGAAGGAGGACTTGTCGTATCCCCAATTCCTAAAGAAAAAGCCATTAAAATGACATTAAACCAGTGGAAAAATGCAATGTATAAACATATAACTAATAGTAGTCGTTTTTCACCTTGTTCTGGAGGAGCCTTTGAATTAGCTAATGTTATGGAGGATATAATCTCACAAGAACCACTAAAATTCTTAAATTTTATTTATGATTTAGATATAAATAAAACTTCATCATACTATATTAATGCAATATTAAAAGGTTTATCCAAATTAGCTGGTTATTATGCAGAAAAAGAAAATTTAATAAAATATTGTTTTAATATCAGCTATAAAGATTTTAATCACAGTATAATTACCTTACTAAATTCGTTTATTGACGATAATGGAGTCCATTTATCAAATTATTGTATTAATTTAATAATCCAGTTTATAATAAATCCTCAATATAATGATGAATGGGATAATAATGATATAGATACGGTTTCATTAAATTGTACTAATGGTCAGGCTTTATGGTTATTAAAAAAAATATTATCTAGGGATATAAATTTTAAGGACAAGTTTAATATTATTTTTGATAGAATTCATACATTAAGCCTAGCAACTAAAGTTGCTTTTACATGTCCATTATATGAATTGTATAATTATGATAAGACTTATGCTTTATCAATATTACAAAAGTTGATTTTATCGGATAACAAGTTTATTCAATCGGGGTTTGTTATAGAATTTATTGGTAAAACTTCTTCTATTGATAATTTCGAATTCTATTTTAAATTATTACAAAATATTGAAAATAAGACTCCTGCTGTAAAAAAACTAATTTCTGGTATATTCACTCACTATAGTCTACATTTTGAAAAAGCAAAAAAAATAACTTTAAAATATATTTATTCTGATGATAAAGACTATAAAATAGGTGCAGCAGAAGTCTTATCTCAATATGCAAATAATAAAGAAATAAGACTAACCACATTCTATCAAGAGAATTTCGCCAAATTATTAAATGATAATAATAATGAGATAAAAAGAACCTGTCTAAAATTTATACATCAATACAATGAACCTGAAGAATTATTTTTAAATCCATTATTTGAACTAATAGTTAATTCAAATGCATTTTTATCCTATACACATTTTATATATGAATTGAATGAAAGTTTGATAAATGTACAATACTTAAATAAATATAAATTGATAATAAATAGATTTATTGAATTAAAAGAAGAAGAAAATTTAAAAAATACTGATATGAATTTTGAGATTGGTAGTTTATTTGAAATAATATTAAAAGTCTATGAATTACAAGAAGATTCAGAAATTCTTGACTTGATTGATAGATTTTTATTATTACCAATTTATACATATAGAGATAAAATTAATGAGTTTGAGCGGACACTATAATTAAATCTTGATTTTAGGACTATCTGCTTATATATTTTTTACTTTTCGTATTGTTTTGTAATTATAAAAATCCATATCCGACCTATTGTAAAAAATTACCTACCTCAAAAATAAATTTAAAATTACTCACATAGTCCTCAAAAGTCAAATAATCGTTTTAGCCGTACAAGTTAGATTGTGAGGGCGAAATAGACTATAACATTGGTTTTAAAATAGAAAATTTAAGTCAATTCTTGGACAGTAATCGGACAATGATGACCATCAAAAGACCGTTTTGTAACATATAAAACGATTACTTCCGACCGCTAAAACTTAAACACAACGCCAACTTTGCCGAATAATCTTTTTATGCGTACAGATAAAATGTCCCGTTAAATTACAGTGGGTTCGAAAGAGAAAAGTGGTAACAAAAAAGACTCCCAATAAGGAGTCTTTTTGAATGGTGGGTGAGGTGGGATTCGAACCCACGACCAATTGATTAAGAGTCAACTGCGCTACCACTGCGCCACTCACCCAAACGAAATATTCAATTTTCAACTGCGCTACCGACCTCTCACAAAACCTGACATTTAGTCAGCTTTTGTTCGGCAGAGTGCCACTCACCCAATGGGTATGTAAAATTTTCAAATAATTAGTGTTGAAAATCTCTATACGGCACGCAGAACTTTGTTCTGGATTAGTCGTTTTTCAACAAAACAATTATACAACTAAAATTTGTTTAAAACAAAATTTTTTGTAATAATTAAAGCATGGATAGTAAAAATTATACAATCAATATTGCGCATCTTTATCCCAAACTTTTAAACATTTATGGTGATTGGGGAAACGTATTGACTATAAAAAAACGCTGCGAATGGCGTAATATCGATGTTAATATCGATTCTATAGGTATTGGAGATTCTATCGATATTAAAAAATATGATTTTTATTTTCTTGGCGGTGGACAAGACCAACAGCAAATAGCTGTTTCAAAAGAATTACAAAAACACAAAACTTCGTTGCAAGAGGCCCGTGATGAAAATGCTGTATTTTTAGCAATATGTGGCGGGTATCAACTTTTGGGGCATTATTACCAACCTCATAATGCAGATAGGTTGGAAGGTATCAGTCTTTTGGATGTTTTCACTGTGGCAGGTGATAAAAGATTTATTGGCAATGTTACTGCAGCATGTGAATTTGTTGAGCCAAATTCTCTTGTTGGGTTTGAAAATCACAGTGGTTTAACATATTTGAAAAACGAAACTCAACCGTTAGCTTACGTAGAAGTTGGAAATGGAAATAACGGAAAAGACAAGACAGAAGGTGCCAGATATAAAAATGTTTTTGGTACATATTTGCATGGTTCGTTTTTGCCTAAGAACCCTCACTTTGCTGATTATTTAATTTCTTTGGCTTTGCACAAACGTTATAAAGAAAAAATTGAGCTTGTTGAGCTTGATGATGATTTAGAAAATTGTGCTCACCAATCTTTGGTAAATAAAAAATACTAGTTGGCATGTAACGTAATGTATCAATTTTATATCAGTTGTATAACAAAAGCTGTAAAATGTCATACAAAAGTATAAAATGGTAGTATGCGTATCGTCAAAAACACAAAAGATTTGTCCTTAAATGAGGATCAAAAGTTTTTTGCTGAAATCATCAAAGATGAATTCGGCTATGATACGTGTGTTGAAGATGTTAAAAGCAAAGAGTTTTTAATTCAATATAACAAACCAAAACACAATTTTAATATTTATACAACAGCTCACCCTAATATTGAAGGCATAAGGCTGTTAGCTTGGAAAGGTTAAAAATTTGCATAAAAAAACCGGTTGTTATAATTAACCGGTTTTTTATTATTTGTTTTAATCCATTGGGATTATCAAAGATTGTCCGATTGACAAAGCATTTGGATTTGCCATTTTGTTGGCTTCCATAACTTTCGTAATTTTAGCCGGATCATACTTTCCGTAGAATCTAACTACAATGCCTGCAAGAGTGTCACCTGATTTAACAGTGTATGTTTCAGGAGCAACTGTTTTTACTTCTTCAACAGCCTGATCAGCAGGGATGATTGATAATTTTGCAGGTTTAGCAGGTTTTACTTTCTTCACCAACTTAGGTGTATCCGGATTATTACGTTCATTCAATGCATTAGAGCTAAAGCTCAATAATGCAGTCATTAAGAACATGCTCAACGCACCTGCGATGAAACCTGTAATTAAGAAGACACCAGGAGATTTTTCTTCTCTTTGGTTTACTTTAAAGTTTTGCCATAAAACATCAAGTTCCTTTTCTTTTGCTGGTCTGATGTAAACATCAGGAGTATGGCTTTCCATAGATGTGTTTTGAGATTTTGCTCTCAATTCTTCAAGTAAAACCATTTTTTCTTTTGAAAGGTTTGATCTGTATAATGTTGAACTTTTCATGCGACCTCACTAATTCTTCATAATCTATGATAATAGCTTGATAAACTCAAAGTCAAGAAATATAGTAGAATGTATTACATTCCTCAATATTTTGTATATTTGTGTACAGATTTGTTTGAAATAAAACTTAAATAAGATTTTTTTTGCTACCTCACTTGTACTAAAAAAGGACTGTCTTTTGATACGACAATCCTTTTATAATTTTTTATTTTCGGCTAGATTAAAAAAACTAAGCTGCCAATTCTCCTTTAATTTCAGAGATTAAGTATTTAGCAACCCATTCAAAATCTTTATTTTCTTTTGCAACTTTTTTAAGGCAATCAACAGATGCTTCGCCGATTCTGATTAAAGACATAGCAACAACACCTCTTACAGCGCCTTTTGCTATTTGCAATTGTTCAACTAAAACAGGAACCGCTGCAGAACCAACATTTACTAACATGTTTTCGATTTCTGCTTTGCTTTTGTTATCTGCTGTTTCTAATTGAGTTAAAAAATATTTAATAGAATCTGCGTGCATTTTTATTCTCCATGTGTTTTCTTATTGTTGTACACATTATAAAGCAAATTTTTACTAAATTTTGATTTCTTTATCTAATCTTTATATCCGTATAAAGATTCTTTATTTTTTCAAAATCGATTCTTAAAAAATCAAATATAACCTGGTTTTTGGAGAATATTAAATTATTTAGGATATTAAAATTATTTGTCGAATTTTATACCCTGATACGAATTTCTTTTTTCCAGTTCCGCATCTATTCTATTAAGGATTTCAAATTTTTTGTTAAGCCATTTTGGTGCAACTTTTATTGCCTGCAATCCGTTGCCGCCGAGTCTGTGTATTGTAGTTTGTTGCGGTAATAGTTCTAAACAATCACAGGCTATGTCTATGTATTCATCTTCTTCGAGAAGATTTATTTGTCCTTGTTCATACATGTCAAAAAGTTTTGTATTTGGGAATATACATAAGCAGTGAAATTTTACTCCATCGACATTTAAATCTGCGAGAGTTTTTATTGTTTCAAGCATGTCTTCTTTTGTCTCGTTCGGTAGGCCTAAAATAACATGCACTCCAACATTTATTCCTCGTTCTTTTGTCAGGTTATAAGCATTTAAAAAAGTTTGATAGTTGTGGCCTCTGTTGATAAATTTTAGAGTTTTGTCATGGATTGATTGCAAACCGTATTCTATCCAGGTTTCGTATTTATCAGTATATGAGGCGATTAAATCTAACTTTTGTTCGTCAATGCAGTCAGGACGTGTTCCTATCGAAATTCCGACAATGTCTTTGTGACAAAGAGATTCATCGTATATTTTTTTTAGTTCTTCAACAGGTTTGTACGTGTTTGAATATGCTTGGAAGTAAGACATAAACTTTTGTGCTTTAAACCTTGTTGAAAGGTTTTCTATACCTGTTAAAACCTGTTGTTCAACAGAAAGGTGAGAGTCATGTGCTCTTGAAAAACTTCCTCCGTCATCGCAAAAAATGCAACCGCCCGACGAGATTGTGCCATCTCTGTTCGGGCAGTTAAAACCTGCATCAAGGGTTATTTTATAAACCTTTTTGCCAAACTTATTTTTTAAGTACTCACTAAACTGATAATATCTTTTGTTAGTGACCGGTCTTGGATAAAACATTTTATTGTTCTGATTCATCATCCGGTAAAACTGGGTATAAGTAGTGTTCACCACATTTAGGGCATACAACTTCTTGTTGTTTACCGTCTTCTAAAATAGCTACTTCAAACAATTCTCTGCAGCTGGATTGTACACATCTTATTGCCCATGATGGTCTTACTATTCTTGCCATAATTCAATCTCCGTTTTACTTTTCTTAGAAAATTCTAGCATATTTTTCTGTCGAAAGCTATATATACAACATATACATTAAAATAATTAAAAGCCTTTTGCTAATAATTGGTTTTCTTTTGTTCTTTGTTTTAACTCAAGTTTATCAAAAGTCTTTTCATATATTGTTAATTGTTTATTTATTTTATCTTGTTCTCTTTGTATGCGACTTATTTCTTCTACTATTTTTATTGAAGATGCATCAATATGATTAAATGAACAGGTGGTGTTGCATTTGTCGTTTTCTATGTTTTTTTCAATTTCTTTTGCCCATAGTCTCATTCTGTTATATGGACCTTCTAATTCTATATTTGTTTCTGTGATATTAGGAGGAATGTCTATTAAAAATGTTTCACTAGCTATTTGTGCTCTTTTGTTGACTTTATCTAAATTGTTTTCATAAACCTTTTTTCTTTCATTCAAATTTGCGTATCTATTTTGAATGTTTTTATTAGTTTCTTCTATGAGATTGATATTAACCAATATATAAGTAAATCGATTTTCTATGTCACAAGGTCTATTCCCTAAATCTTTTGAATCAAATTTGTTAACACTATAATTTTGAAAAATATTTTCAAATTCTTGTTCTATATTTCTAGTAATAAGTTTTTTATGGAGTTTAGCAGGTAAATAATTAGGTATTTGTGCAAGTATAGGACAGGTCACGACATTGAGAATGACATATACAACACAAAAGCCAAACCAATTATTAGGAATTGGTTTTTTTGTTATAATTTCAGTTAATTCATATTTAAAGAACCACACTGTAATAGGTAAGGTAATTATGATGCTTGCAAAGAGAAAATTTGAATAGTGCATACAAAGCGCAAACACAAGTATTATCGCAATAACTGGTGCAACTTTTACGACTCTAAAAAACTTTTTCTTAGCGAGACTATGAATACAACCCCCTTTTTTACAAGTGTATCATAAACACTTGTATTTTCAATACATTGTTTAATGTATAACGTTTCTTCGGGTAAGTTATTGCAATTCTATTTTGCTTTTTCAAAGGTAAAAAATTTCTTTTTTAAAAACTTCAACCCGACTCCAATATATGTTGAAATAACCATTGTCAAAACAAAATAAAGATATGTTGTTTGAACGGGGTTGTAAATCCAATAGATATCGTGGTTTGCTCGTTCGGCAATCGGAATACCGTTAATTTTTAGAAAAATCGCAGTAATAACATACATAACAAGCAAATGATTGGCCATTATGTGGTATGTGTTTTCTCCCATAAGTTTGACAAATTTAATATCTTTTACGTATGGGTAAGCTATTTTTACAGCTAAAAGAGAAGCCCAAATACCTGTAAGAGCGGTTATTATAGGAACTATTAACTGTTGATCAAATCTTGCCCACACAAGCACATAGCTCAAACCTATTCCGTGTTCGGGGTCATAATCTCTGTTGAACATCCATAACAAAGATTGCACAACAATAATAACGCCAAACCACTTTGCCGTAAAAATATCTATATGTTGCTCTATATAGTGTTTGTAATGGTATCCAAGATATACAAAAAACACTGAGAACATTGTCCTTATTACAACAAGTGTCATTGGGTCAACGGGAAATATTTTTGAAACAGGTATAGCTAACACTCCAAGAATCGTAAAAACAGTGAGATGAAAATATTTGTTGTCTATTGATTTTTTGAGTGTTCTAAACAAGAACAAAAATACAATCATTGTCATAAACAACTGGGTAACAAACCACAACGGGCATGATAAATCAAACTGGTGCCCGTTTAAAAACGGGGTAATAAAAAAGTTTTTAAGTGTAATTTCTTTTCCCCAGAAGTGTCCCGTAAGTTTTGCAATTAAAACCGTAACGCCAAGATAAAAAGCATTGTACAAAAAGTAAGGAACAAGCAATGTTTGAACTCTTCTTTTTACAAAGGTAAAAACATCGTCAATATATTTGTCTTTAAACAGATAACCTGAGATAAAAAAGAACAAAGCCAGTTGGAAAGAATACGGTGTAAACATTCCAAGCAAAGAAAATTCCAAATGTCCTGAAACAACAAGCAATATTGCAAGTGCTTTTAGAATATTAACCTTTGTTGAAAAATCCTCTTGTTGATTTGGTTTTTCATTAATAATTTTTTCTGATTGATTTTCTGTTAAAGTATTTGTCATTCTAGATTGCTTTCTTGTATAAATTCTCTTATTTTTTGTAATCCGTTTTTTAACTCTTCAGGGTTCTTACAATATCCTACCCTAAAACAATGTTCTGTTTCAAAGCAAAATCCGGGAGTTAAAAACACTCCTTTTCCTTTTGCCAATTTGTCGCATAACTCTTTAGATGTCATATCAAAATCGTAATAAATTAAAGCAGTAGTACCCGCTTGCGGTTTTATGTATGAAAAATGTTTTTGAGTTTGCACCCAATCATCCAAAATTGAAAGACACTCACGTATAATTTTTTTGTTTCTTTTAATAATTTTGTCTGCGTTTTGTAATGCTAATGCAGCAATACATTCATCGATTATAGAGCAGGAAATCATATTGTATTCTCTGTGATGAATACAGCTTTCAATTACATCTTTGTTTTTTGATGCAATCCAGCCAAGACGTAAACCTGCAAGTGAAAAAACTTTTGACATGGAGCAAACACTTATGCCTTTTTCGTATAAATCAGCTACAGAAAGTGTGTATTCATCTGTTTGATTTAATCCTCTGTACACTTCATCACTCAGAATATATGCGTTTACGCTTTTTGCAATTTCGATAATTTCAAGCAATTTTTTTTCAGGAATCAACGAGCCAGTAGGGTTGTTTGGATTGTTTAAGCATATAAGTTTTGTGTTTGAAGTCACAAGTTCTTTCAGCTCGTTAATATCAGGTAAAAATTTATTTTCTTGCGTAAGGTGCAGGTATTGAACATCAGCACCAAAAGATTGAGGTATCGAATATAGTTGTTGATATGTTGGGATGACAGAAATAACCCTATCTGTGGGTTCTACAAGAGAATAAAAAACAAGATGGTTAGCACCTGCTGCTCCTATTGTTGGGATAATATCATCTTGAGACAATGTCTTGTAGAGTTTTGATATACCTTCTTTAAGTTTTGGGTAGCCTTTTATATAACCGTAGCCAAGTTTTTGTGAACAAATATTGTTTAAATAATTTTGTTTATTCTCGTTTGCAATTTCAAATAATTCGTCTAACGAAAGATTTTGTACTGTGGTATTGCCTAAATCAAACAACGAATATTTCTCGTATTCGTTCATCCATTCTTCTACTTTAAATATGGCTGTCTTCATAGATAAATTATGACTTAAAAATTCTCTCTTGCAATAAGTTTATAGTGAGTTTTCTGGGGATTTATTTATGCAATACTTTTTTTAATGTTTTACAAGCAAACATCAAAGCTCCTTTAGCAGGTTCTGTGTCAGAAAGTGCATTAAGCATCAAAAAGTCATGTATTGTGCCATTAATTCTTACGTTTAGAACATCTACATTTGCAGAATCGAGCTTTCTTGCGTAAGCCTCGCCTTCATCTCTTAATACATCATTTTCTGCTGTGATAATAAGTGTCGGTGGCAGGCCTGCCAACTCACTTTCATCTGCTTGTAAGGGGGATATATAAATGTCATCTCGAATGGTTTTGTCGGGTACATAAGCATCAAAGAACCACTCCATAGCTTTTTTAGTAAGCCAAGGTCCGTCTCTGAATTGGTCATATGAGTGTGTATCCATATCAGCATTTGTTACAGGATAAAAAAGACATTGGAATAAAAGATTTGCGCCACCGTCATTTTTTATTTTTATTGCGGTTGCTGTCGCCATATTGCCACCAACGCTATCGCCTGCTATAGCAATGCGGTTTTTGTCGATATTAAATTCCTCGTGTTCCTCATAAATATATCGCAATACAGCATAGATTTGTTCCAAAGCCTTAGGGAATTTTTCTTCAGGAGAAAGTGAATATTCTGGAAAAAATACGGCAGAATTTGTGTGGATAGCTATTTTCCTTATTAACATGTCAAAACAGTTTTTGTCACCTATTACCCAGCCTCCGCCGTGGATATATAAAATGGCAGGAAGTTTTTCTTCATTGCCTTTGGGTCTTACTACTCTTAGGTTAACATCGCCTGCTATGTCAGTGAAAATAGTTATATCTTTTACATCGGCAGGGATTTCTTTATAACTTTCTTTTTGCAAATTTTGTAAAAATTCTCTTGCTTGAGTAGGGGTGAGTTTGTACAAAGGTTTGTTGTTTTGGGCTTCTAATGCTAATATAAATTCTTCTGTTTGAGTGTTTAAATTTGGTAGTTTAGAGTTTGGTTCAGACATATCTTCTCCTTATGTTTTTTATAAGGGTATCAGCATTAATAAAAAATTCCATTAGAAGAAAGTATAAATTGTAATATAATTATTTTATGAGTAACTTTGATTTTTTAAAAAATATAAACGAAAACCTGTATATTATTGCAGTTGATGCAGAGAACCTTTTTAGAGACAGATATTTTGAACAATGCATGGCACAAACAAGACGTCTTGGTGAGCACTTGTGCAGACAGGTTATGGGCGATAGAGTAAATCCGTCTGATACATTTGATCAAATCCTGGCAACTTTAAAGGATACTCCTTCTCAAAGTGAAATAGAAAAAGAGTTTATTGATGACTTGTATTTTTTAAAAAAGGCAGGTAACAAAGCCGTTCACTCGATAAAAGTATCAAATGACGGAAAAGATGCACTGGAATGTTTGGAAAGAGCGTTTGAAGCATCAATTAATTTTGCCGTTTATAAAGGCGGCGCATCAGAAGAACTTTTGAATAAAGTTTTTGATGAAGAACTTTTGATAACAGGTAAAAAAAGTAAGAAAATTTCTTTGCAGGAAGAATATATAGCTAAGAAAAAGCAATGGATAGAAGAAGAAAAAGAACTTTCGCAAGGAAAAGAAAAAAAGAAAAAGAAATCAAAACGTAAAAATAAAAAAGAAGATGATTTAAACGAAAACGAGTATAATAAAAAAAATACTGCTTTGGATAATGGCAAAAAACCTTTGTGGAAAGAAATAGCAGAGACTATTGTTGCCGGTATCGTAATTTATGTTTGTTACTTGTTGTTTTTTAAATAATGGTTAATAAGGAGAATTGTATGAAAGTAATTTTGGTAAACGGAAGCCCCCACAAAGAAGGTTGTGTTTATACAGCTTTGAGTGAGGTTGCTAAAACTTTAAACGAACAAGGTGTTGAAACAGAAATCTTTCACGTTGGTATACCAGCAATACAAGATTGTATAGGGTGTTTTTCTTGTAGAGATCATAGAGGCAAATGTGCTTATGATAAAGATACTGTTAATGTGTTTCTTGAAAAAGCAAAAGATGCTGACGGATTTATTTTTGGCTCTCCCGTTTATTATGCACACCCAAGCGGAAGAATACTATCATTTATGGATAGAGCATTTTTTGCCGGCAAAGAGTTTTTAGAAAACAAACCGGCTGCAATTGTTGTTTCTGCAAGACGTGCAGGTACTACAGCCTCAATAGACGCTATGATGAAACATCTTACAATTAACAATATGCCTGTCGTTTCTTCAAATTATTGGAACATGGTTCACGGAAGCACACCAGAGGATGTAAAAAAAGACTTAGAAGGTTTGCAAGTTATGAGAATCCTCGCTCAAAACCTGGCTTGGCTTTTAAAATGTATCGAAGCAGGTAAAAACTCAGGTATTGAACCACCTGTTAGAGAAGAAAAAATCTGGACAAACTTTATCAGATAGACTATAAGCAATCACAGAATCTTTTAAACGCAGCCTGCCCTTGCTCGCTGCGTTTAAATACGCCTGCACATTCAAGAACTTTTACAAATGCAGCACCGACTTCCTGTTCTATTATCTGCATTATATTTTCTTTAGTTATATTGTCGTATTTTTTCAAAAATTCTTCTGCCCAAGCTGCATGGCTTTGAGTTAGAGGATTATCGTTTAGATTTTTCTTTTCTATAATTAATTCTGCAAGAGTTTTTAGCTCTTTATCCAATCTTGAAGGTAACACAGCCAAACCCATAACCTCGATAAGACCGATGTTTTCTTTTTTAATATGGTGCAGCTCTTTATGCGGGTGGTAAACCCCAAGAGGATGTTCTTCTGTTGTTATGTTGTTTCTTAAGACTAAATCTAGTTCATATAAGCCGTCTTTTTTTGATTTGCGGGCAATAGGAGTGATTGTGTTGTGGGGTTCTCCGTTTGTTTCTGCAAATATAAAGGCAGTTTCGTCCGTGTAATTTCGCCATTTATCAAGAATGTGTGTTGCGAAATCAATAAGTCTGTTTTCATCGTTGTGACGTATTCTTATAACAGACATCGGCCATTTTACTATACCTGTTTCTATATCTTCAAAACCTTTGACAGTAAAACGGTACTCAATCTCAGCACGTTCCATCGCAAATTCGTAATTACCGCCTTGAAAATGGTCGTGAGAAAGTATTGAACCGCCAACAATAGGCAAATCCGCATTTGAACCGAGAAAATAGTGCGGGAATAATTTTACAAAATCAAAAAGTTTTCTAAATGTCTGTTTTTCAATAACCATTGGGATATGTTGTGAATTAAAAACAATACAATGCTCGTTATAATAGACATAAGGCGAGTATTGAAAATACCAAGGTTCGTCGTTGATTTTTATTGGGATAATTCTGTGATTTTGTCTTGCAGGGTGGTTAATTCTACCTGCATAGCCTTCATTTTGCGCACAAAGCATACATTTTGGGTATCCGCTTTGTTTTGCTGATCTTGCCGCAGCTATCGCTTTGGGGTCTTTTTCTGGTTTTGAAAGGTTTATTGATAAGTCAACTTTTCCGTACTCAGTGTCAGCAGACCAACGCATATCTTTTTTAATTCTGTATGTTCTTATGTAATCAGTGTTTTGAGAAAATTCATAATACCAGTCTGTTGCTGATATTGGTGAATCTTGATATCTTTTGTTAAATTCGTCTATAACTTCATGAGGTTGCGGGACTAAACACCCCATAAGCTTTGTATCAAACAAGTCTCTATATACAATGCTGTCTTCAATTAAACCTTTACCTACAGCATAATCCGTAAGCTCTTTTAATATGGCTTGCAATTCCACATTATTATCTATTTCAGGATTTTCATAGTCTTCAATATGCAGAACTTCCAATATACGATTTGTTGTGTATATTGCGTCTTCTTTTTTTATTAGGCCCTTGTTCAGAGCGTAATTTACGAGTTGTTTAATTGCTTTATGAACCATATTGACCTGCTTTAATTTATAAACTGTGTTACTTCAACTCCTCCGTAAGGACGGATTGAGAGTATATGACAAGAGTCTTTGCCTGTGATTTTTTCGATATTATTTTTGAATTCCTGCAAAGATTCTAAAGGAACAAAAGCTTGAACCGTACCTGCGAAACCACCACCGTGGACTCTAAATGCACCTTTGTCTTGCAAAAATTCATCACAGAAGGCAAGAACAATTCCAACAGCTTGTTCTTTAGTTGAACCGCAAACACATACATTTTGTAAGTACATGTAAGATGATTGACCCGATTCTTTTACAAGATTTAAGAATTTGTCAAAATCTTTTGCTTCCAAACATTCTGCTTCTTCAACCGCTTTTTTATTGTCGTTAAAAAAGTGCAAAGCTCTTAAAACGG
This sequence comes from Candidatus Gastranaerophilales bacterium, assembly GCA_944326515.1. GTDB lineage: Bacteria > Cyanobacteriota > Vampirovibrionia > Gastranaerophilales > Gastranaerophilaceae > Limenecus. Next base: position 16,665 of record CALVEI010000004.1, read on the forward strand.
CTCTGTCTCCGTATTGTTGACGTAAGTTTGGTATTGCTTTTATAAAATCATTTTTTGATACTTCTCTTAAAATATTTTTGTTAAAGTAAGAAGCTATTTTTTTCATTTCTTCGGGGATAGCAGCATATTCGCCTGTCAAATCAGCATGATCAGCACCGGAATCGATTATACATAGTGCATAACCGCTTGAGGCAAAATCAAAATTAACCTTTTTAATAACAGGATTTTTTGTGTCTTTAAAATCTATTGAAACAATATTGCCTACAGATGATGCCATTTGGTCCATAAGCCCGCAGGGTTTTCCAAAGAAAACATTTTCCGCATATTGGCTGATTTGAGCAATTTCGATTGCTGAAATCTTATTTTCACAAAATAATGAATTTATTATTGTTCCGATTAAGACTTCAAATGCAGCAGAAGACGACAGTCCTGAACCTTTTAATACGTTGGATGAGGTATATGCGTTAAACCCTTTTACATCAAAGCCAAGCTCTTTAAAACGAGCTGCAACACCTTTAATCAGTGCTTTTGCTTGGTTATATTCTTCTTGTTTAGGTGTTAGGTCGTTTAAATCTATTTCGTCTAAGGGGTAGCCTTCTGACTGAACTCTGATAATATTTTCATTGTTTATGCTAACTGCCGCGATTACATCAAGATTTATGCTTGCAGCAATAACACATCCGTTTTGATGGTCAGTATGGTTTCCGCCTATTTCTGTTCTTCCTGGGGCAGAAAATAATCTTATTTCATCACAGTTACCGAAGGTCTTTTCATACCCGTTTAAAATGTTAAGATATCTTTCAATGTTTTTTGAAAATTCTTTTGTGCAGTAGAGCTTTTCAAAGGTTTTGTTAAAATCTCCGTTTGTTAAGCTATGTTTGATTTTTTCGAGTTTGTTCATAAATAATAATCCACCTTATTTATATTATTACTTATTTTTTTGAAAAATAAAGACTTAAATATACTATTTATATGATTAAAAGTATTAAAAAATGGGAATAATATATATATAGGGTCAAAAAGTGTTTATTATTTTTTAAAGGAGCTTACTATGGAGCAAAACTCTGTAACTCACGATGAAAGAGTAAAAAAAGCTAAGCTGATGAAAGTTTTTATTGCTTTTGCAGCAGGCATGGCTGGTTTGCTTTTTGGGCTTGATATTGGTGTAATATCAGGTGCGTTACCTTTCATTACAACTCATTTTGATTTAAGCAGCAGGTTGCAAGAATGGGTAGTCAGCACGATGATGCTTGGCGCAGCATTGGGTGCAATATCAACAGGATGGATTTCCTTCAAGTTAGGGCGTAAAAAAAGTTTAATGGCAGGAGCTACATTATTTGTACTGGGCTCTCTTGGTTCAGCTTGTGCTCCTAACGTAATTGTTCTTTTGGTTTCAAGAGTACTTTTGGGCTTTGCCGTTGGTATAGCGTCTTATGTGGCACCGTTATATCTTTCTGAAATGTCAGAAAAAGAAGATAGAGGCAAACTTATTTCTATGTATCAAATGATGGTGACTATAGGTATTTTGGTTGCTTTTATTTCTGATACTATCTTCAGCTATGGCGGACATTGGCGTTTGATGTTGGGTGTTATAAGTATCCCCGCATTATTACTTATGATTTCAGTGTTTGGCCTTCCAGACAGCCCAAGATGGCTTGCATCAAAAGGTATGATATCTAAAGCAAAAGATATTTTAAGAATGCTTAGCACAACAGATGAAAAAGCTGATAATGAATTGTCTGAAATCAATGAAAGCCTTAAAGTAAAACAAGAAGGCTGGGGTTTGTTTAAAGCTAACAAAAATGTCCGAAGAGCCGTTTATTTGGGTATGCTCTTGCAAGCAATGCAACAGTTTACCGGTATGAACGTAATTTTGTATTATGCACCTCAAATTTTCAAACATGCTGGTTTTGCAAATACTGAACAACAAATGATTGCAACTGTTATTTGTGGGGCAACAAATGTTCTTGCTACTTTAATTGCAATGAAAACTGTTGATAAATCAGGCAGAAAACCTATATTGAAAATAGGCTTTGCAGGAATAGCTCTTGGTACTTTCTTGCTTGGCGTTTGCTTATATATGATAAATGCAGGCTTTGATGCTTTATGGATTTCTATTGTGGCTGTTATTATGACATTATTCACGATAGCAAGCTTTGCCATGAGTGCCGGACCTGTTGTTTGGATCTTGTGCTCTGAAATTCAACCGTTAAAAAGCAGAGATTTTGGTGTTGCGTGTTCAACAACAACTAACTGGGGATGCAATATGATTATCGGTGCAACATTCTTGACGTTGATAAATCATTTTGGTATCGCGGCAACATTCTGGATTTATACAACATTAAATATACTTTTTGTTATTTTGACAATTTTGTTTATACCAGAAACAAAAGGTGTATCTCTAGAAAAGATAGAACAAAATCTTATGTCTGGTCAAAAGTTAAAAGATATAGGTAATAATTAAAAAAATCCCCCTTTATCGTCAATAAAGGGGGATTTTTTTATCTTTTCAAAGTATTCATACTTATTTCTATTGTGCAAGGAGGAAAATCCCTGGTAACTACGTAGCCAGTTGTATTGTTGCACTTTAATTGAGTCGCAGTAGTAGTAATACTTGCTTTGGTTAAATCAGCTTTGGCTGTGTAATTCTCAGGTAAAGTTTGATCAAAATCAGTAATATTTTTACTTAATGGATCTAGTGTCCAATTTTTGCCTTGAAATGCAATTTTTCTTGCTTCAGAAAATGTCATAGGGCTAGAATATTCTTTATCTAAGTCAGGGTGTGCAGAAATTACTCTTGCTTTTAAGTATGTTGGGTCGTAAGTTGGAATACCCTGAGGAACAACAAAACCATTAGATTTATTGATAATAAAAGGTACAATGTCTGGACGTTTATTTCCCGTTGTGTATTTACTACTATTAGGTCTTCTTGCTCCATTTATATCAACCCATACAAAAAAGTAGTCACTATCACTAGAAGTTGTTAAATAATACTTCATTCCGTCTGTAGTTGTAAAAGATGGTGATTCGCTAATACCTTCACCTGTTAAAAATACTGAGTTTTCCATTTCTGTGCAAGATGTGCTTCCTGAAACATTTATATATCCACGTTCATTTCCTGTTAAAGCGGTACATAATTGCGCTGTAGTTGGGTATGTTGTATCACAAGAAGAACCAGTACAATCTATGTATGGGAACCTTTTTTTGTCTTTGTCATCTGCTCCAGATTTTCCTTCTTTTTGAGCTTCTAAATCTTTTTCGGCATTGTAATTATCAACGTCCATCTGGATATTATATGTTGCAACATTTAATGTCTTAAATGCTTTTTCATACAAATTCCCGTATGCTTTCTCATCGGCGTTTCTATATATCTTTAATGACAGCATAATCAAAATAGCTGTAATGCCTATTACTATCATTGTTTCCATTAAAGTAAATGCATCATACTTTTTCATTATTTATAAATACCTTTCAAAATTAATTCCATTCAACTCGGACATACCCTGGCATTCCTCTGCCGCCCATTCCCCATTTTTCAGAAGATGTGCTGGTGTTCTTCGAAACTGAACCGCCACCACCGCCTCCAGCTCCATACTGATTTTCAGCAGCTTTTGCATGGCCTTCATTTTCGCTCATTTTATTGGTTCCATCCAATGCCCCGACAGTGCGTCCACCACCTGCTAGAATTCCTCCATAAGGTGATGTAGCTCCAGCTTCTCCAGCAAGGCCAGTATTTTCTGTGGTGGATTTATATCTTATGGTACCACCTTCTCCACCTTTAGCTGTTGTATAGTATCCAAATGAAGAGTTTTGTCCCTGCTCTCCATTTGTATCTTCTGTTGTTGCGCCAGCTCCACCTTGACCAACGTGGACAATTACACTTTCTGTGATACGGTTAATTGTTGTGAAAGAAGATGAACCCCTCTTTCCTCCACCGCCACTGTGGTGTGCGGCTGATACAATCATAACTATTCCATTATGTCCCGGATATCCTAAATCAGTCGTTGATCCGTCTCCGCCGTGACCAAATGAGGCAGATAGATTACCCGATGCACCAAAAAAATCATTTGCTTTTGTGCAGTTGCCTCCAAGAAACAATTTGCCACCGGTTGAAGAACTTGGTCTTGCGCTAGTACCACATATTTCTGTGCCTGGTTGGGCTATTCCTGTGTAAGTGCCACCTTTGCCTCCAGTTGCTTCTATTAAAATATTTGCAGATTTTGAATAAAATCTGCTTGTATCTCCATCTTTGCCGTTACAGATCTCTTTCCAAGCTGCATTTGGATTTGCCGATGTGCATGTAGCTGGGTCGGCCTCACCTGAACTTGCACTTTCTTCTAAGCTTGGGGATCCACCTTCTATCCCACCCATTCCAGCGGCCAAAATACAATATGTGCCTTTATTGAACTTTTCAGTTTTTGTAACTACACCACCGGCAGCACCACCTTTGTTTCCTTTTCCTCCTATATAAGCGCTACCGCCACCGCCACCACCAACAACTAATATGTCGTAATTTCCATCAGCTGGTATTGTATATCCTACCGGTGTTCCGTAAGATGTTTTGTCGATAGAAAAAGATGTTCCTGACGCGCCGCCACCGCCGCCACCAATTGTAAGAACAGTGTAATTTTTCGCATTTGTTTGTGGTTCAAAAAGACAATATTCTTCATTTACTGTTCCCAATGCTGTCTGTTCGACACCGTTAATTGTGGTTTTGCTAACGTGCTTACCATTTTCATCCAAATAGCATTCCCAAATGCCATGCGGATTTTTATTTTTCGCATTTTTCTTTGTTATCATTGGGGCTGATGCTATGATAACAAGCATAATTATGAACATTGTAACAAGTATTTCGGTCAATGAAAACGCATTTATTGAATTTTCTTTTTTATTCTTCATTTTAGGTCCTTGTTCTAGTTATCATTAATTACCATTCAATAATTACTGCACCTGGTGCACCAATACCGCCGTTGCCAGCATTGCTTTCGCCGCCAGCTCCGCCGCCACCGCCAGCTCCATAGGTCATGTCAAGTGGGTGTCCACCTGTCATTATTATACCGGATAAAGGTATATATGCTCCGTTTAATGCACTGGCTGTTGGCCTTGTCCATATTGAGTGGATTGCTGCACTAAAACCTGTTAAATTACTATTAGTACCAGACATACCACCATATGGTATAATTTTAGCTCTGTTCGATTCGTTTTCAACCGGTGAAGGGGCACCATCACCACCGGCAATTGTTTTGTTAGTTCCAATTGCTTTTAATTTATTAGCTTGACCTCCATAGCCGCCTTGTAATTGGAATATTATGTTGCCACTTGAGTATTCTTTGATTATTGTCTCACCACCTTCATTACCATCCTGCTCATAGTTTTTAAGAGATGGTATTCCTGGTGCTCCAATTGTAATTCTGAGTTTTCCTATTTTTTTCAGCATGGTGTTGACATATTGGCCGGCTTGTCCTCCAGTTCCGCCGTATGCACTTGAGCTTGCAATTAATATATGTCCGTCTTGGCCTTCTTCTCCATACATTTCCGCATAAGTGTTACCGCTATTTTTATCAACTTTAATGTAGTTTTTAGTGAGTTCTCCGACTCCGTAGCCACCAGAGCCAGGTCCTCCTTGATATTTTTTTAATCCATATGCAGCTGCGATGTTAAAATCAACATCACCATCTGCATCTGTTTCTGCTTTTACTTCTTCAATAGGATTGTTCATTTGAGGATAATCCAAGTGATCGTACTGAGTACTTTCATTTGCTCCAATATTCTTTGAATATTGGCATGTTGATATCAATCCCAATGATGAGTTATATGGCTGAACAAAATAGCTCGGTCTTACTGTTTGAACACAATCTGAACTTGGTTTATATTTTGGTCCATAGTGGTAGTCTGTGTAACACGTATAGTATTCTGGGTGATATTCTTCACAGCAAGTGTATGAATGTTCTGTTGTTGTTCCATCTTCGTTTGTTGTTGTATATGTACAAGTGCCCCAAGTTTTGCAATCTTTGTGATATTGTGCATGACATCCTTTTGGGTAATTGCAAGCACTTGCAGACTCGTATCTTCCACTTGGACAATTGGTTTGATCCGGGTACCTTGCAGTTGTTTTAGTTATTGCACATTCCATTACAGGAATATTTTTGTAAATTATTGTTTTTCTTATTCTTGCAGCTCCGCCAGAACCACCAGAAATTGTTTTGTTGCCTTCTCCATAATCGATTATAGTGTCTGCGCCTTGTTTGCCTTCAGAACCATCTCTCACGTACAAAATTCTTTGCATCAAGTTGCTGCTGCCAGATGAAGGCAAAAATAAACTGAGCTGTTGAGTGCTGTATGCTTGTTCTCCTTTACCGCCTTTACCAGCTGTTGCGTAGATACTTTGTCCTGCTTTAAGTTCTAATTCAACACTGCCAGAAGTCCCAGCTTTACCGCCTTGTCCCGGAAGATTCCAACATTTATAGTTATTTTTGTTTTTATCTTTTAGATATATACCTGTTTGATAAATATCATTTATTATATCTGTACCCTGGTTTTTGGATGTTACCCAGTTTTTTTCGGCAAAACAAAGGGCTCTGCCTTTTAAATCACCAGCATTATCAAGATAGTGGTATTTAAACTCGTATGCATTAGCAGTTTGTGTTGTAAATTGTCCTTTTGCATCTGTTAATCTGTGGCTACCACCATTACCAAGTGTTTCATATTTATCTGTAAAATGTTTGTCATTTTGAGTGAGTAATTTATACTCAAAACCGGTAACTGGTTTGTCAAAATAACCGTAAGCATATGTTTTATCTGTAGTAGGACTTTTAATATTACATTTGTCAGGGTATTCCCCAACACCTTTACAAGTGTTATAACGGTCATTATCAACTGTTTGGTTTTCCATGTCCCAATTCCAGTCATCATTTTTATTTGGTGATTGGTAGTCCCACATCTTTTGAGTTGATCTAGATTGTTGTAAAAAAACATCTTCGTCAGATAGGTCAATAGGTACATAACTCTGTGGATTTCCACAAGCCATTCCACCACCGCCTCCGCCAGCGCCAACGTAACTAATTGTGTAGTGTCCGTCTTTTTTTATCGAACCGGCATAGGTAAGTGAACCTGATATGCCTGAGTCGTAAATTGCTTCAATTTCACCTTGTTTACCGCCAGCGCCACCTCCGCCACCACCGACAGCTTTTATAGTGAAGTTTTTTGCATCAGCTGGTGGATTAAATATGCATTCTGAACCTGTTGCCATAAAATCAGAAGTTTTGCCTCTGTAAATTGTTTTTATAACATGTTTCCCATTATTATTTATTGAACAAATCCATTTACCGTGTTGTTCAACTTCTTTATGCTTTCTTGTTATTACAGGGACAAGCGCTGCCGCGATTAGAGCAGCAATCAATAGTAATATTAAGGCTTCGGCCAAGGTGAATGCTTTTTTATTATGTTTCATAACTTATATTTACTCCAAATATTCTTTATTCTTAGAAATTCAAACTCGAGCATATCGTAAATGCTTGAGTTTGAATTATTTGTTATTACCAGGTGACTATTACTATACCTGATGCTCCATTTCCACCTTTGCCAGCAATGGTTTTGCTTAAGTCGTAGCTTTCTGTGCCTTTGGCTCCACCACCAGCTCCGCCACTACCAGGTATTAGGATATCATTTGTTTGACAAGATATATTTGAGGCACCATAGCTTTGACCCAATCCATCATATTTACCATTAGTTGTACAGCTTTTGTTATGCTTTATCCCACCATAGATATCTTTAATGAAGTTTGCTCCTGGGTATTTAATCTGATCAGAGAGGGTTGTTGGTATGGAAGATGGGATTCCATCTTCACCTTCAGCTTCAAGGTCTTCTGAGTTTGAAATATTTGTTGCCCTTATACGGCCACCAAGACCTCCATCTGCAATGATTCTGTTTCCAAAACGTGAGAACGTACCGTCTTTTCCATTTTCAGCACTGCTTTGGCCTCCAAAGCCACCACGGCCAGGATATACTTTTACAAATTCTTCACCATTTTCGAGAGGAGACTTTGTATATGTATAGAACGAAACAGCTCCAGCTTGTCCTGCACCGCCACCATATGTTGCGATTTCGTATACTTGGATAAATCCATCTTGTGCATTACTGCCTGAGCCTTGTCCTGCGCCGCCTCTACCGCCAGCACCGAATTCAGCAGGATCTACATCTTTAAAGATAGATTCGATTTTAGTTGCATCTATATTTTTAGAACTGTTAAGGTTTCCACCTCTAGTAACGCAATGAAGTGAACCGCTTGAATTTCTTTTGCATATATAACCGGCAGGTTTTTTCTTATTTTCAGCTTCTTTCCAAGATTGTGATAATATTTCGTGAGACTTGATGCCTGATCCTTCTGCTCGAGTTGCTCCAAAAATATTTGTCGCAGCGCCGTCACAAGCGTATTTGTTTTTTTTAACGCCTTTGCATTTCAATAACCAACCTTTGGGTCTTACGTGTTCACCACCACATCCGCCTGATGCAACAATGTGAACATTGCTACCATGGAATATGGAGCCAAATCCTACACCGCCGCCGTCCATTCTATCCTTTGGCTGATTTGCAAGAACAAGTGATCCTGTAACTGATGAAGCGACAGCGGTACCAATTATTGTTCCAGTGATTGCCCATGTTGCTCCACCGGTTAAGAAACCACCAGCTAAAGAAACTACAAGGCCACCCCAAAGTAGAGTTTTCCCGATGATTGTTGCAAATTTTTGTGATTTTCCGCCTTGACCACCTTGGCCAACAGTTGCTTCATATGCAATATTTTTTTTGAGTTCTGCTGTAGCAACGATTAACTCTCCGGAAAAACCGCCGCCGCCTGAGCAGCCGATTCCGCCGCCGCCGCCGCCGCCACCAGCTCCGACTGCTACTACTTGATATAGTCCGTCACGAGCAGGCACAAAATACTCCCCGTTGTTTTCAGGGAAAAATGTTTTTGTTTGTCCAATACCTGCTTCTCCAGCAGCACCGCCGCCGCCGCCACCTACTACTGTCACGTTAAATCTTGTTACACCTTTAGGTGGTATGAATTTTGCATATTGTTCTGAACCTGAATTAACGACTAAATCATCTCTTGGGTTTCCGTCAACGTACACCTTTAAGTTGTTATTTTGATCATACATTGCCATCCAAGTATTTTTATCTTTGGATACCTCTCTGTATTCCTTGGATTTTTTAATTACAGGAATACTTGCAAGTGTCATTAATGTAATGATAATCATTGCTATCAAAACTTCTGCAAGAGTAAAAGCTAAAAATTTTTCAACTTTTTGTTTATTAATTTGCATGCAGTGCTCCTCATATTTTGCTAAAAAACAATATAGATATCGGCATTATATAAAAATACTTTAATTTTTTTTGAATAATGTGTCAATTTCGTTACATATAAAAGTTGTATATTTATTATACTGCCATACCATATTATATAAATTCCCATTTTTTTGAGTTTTTAAACATGTTTGTTAAGTTTTTTTAAATTGAATTTATTTTAAGTACACAAATTTTACTTAATTTGTCTTTTTAAATCGCTTCTTATATCAGAAAGAGGACCATTGTTGGGGTTTCTATATGTTTGGTAGTATTTTTTTACGTATGTAAAAGGGAATTTAGGAATCCAGCTTAGTTTTACAAAAATGGAGATGCCTTCAGCTCCTTGTGAAAACATTAATTCGTCTATAGTTTGTTCATATGCGGGTGATATTGAAGACAATAGTTTTAATATGTAGTCTGTTACTGTTAATGCCGAATATCCAGAAATAGCTCCTGTATTTGTAACTAAATAAGTTATTTTGAATTCCTTATCATTAATGGTAACTTTTTCTGAGTCTTCTGGCATAGCTATTTCATTTTCTTGTGCTTTTTCTATTTCAAACCATTCACCAAGGTATCTTATTCTTAAAGAATGTGGATCTGGCATATAAATGTCATCGTATTTGTTAGGTAAAAGCTTAGTTCCGTTTATGTCATATATACCGTATTTGTATTTTTGACAAGTTAAAAACATATCACCAAATAGTGGTTCTATTGAGGAATATTCCGGTGGGATAATTGCTTTTCCTGTTTCGTCATAAAGCCCGTAGTCATTGTCATTGCCAAGTTTTACGTATTTAATCAGTATACGTTCTACGTGTCTGTATCTAGGTTTAACCAGATAGTTACCTCTGCTGTCAATTAGGCCATATCTACTGCCTTTTTGAACAATCCAAGATGTTTCTCCTACTCGGATGAGTTTTTTGTATTCAGCAGGGACAAGGATAATGCCTTTTTTGTCTTTCAGTCCGAATTTATTGTCTTTGCCAAACACAGTCACATCAGTATTTTTTATTGTTGGCAATGATTGTTCTGCGCAATACGATGCTAATGTATTAGACGCAATTAAAAAAAATAAACCTAAAATGACCACAATCTTTTTCATAGGTTATATAATATCACAAATTTTGTTATGTTATAATTTTCTTGAGAAATTGTGTTTTATTTAGTTGGAATTTATTTGATATGAGAAATCTTTTAAAATTTTTAAAAATATCTGTTTTTTTGTTAGTTTTATTATGCTTTTTTATTAGCATTCCATTTTTTATATACTTAAAAGTTATTCCTTATGCTGTTTCAAATGACAGGTTAATAACTTTGGTAGAGAAAAATGCAGCTAAGACACTTGGAATTGATGTAAATATAGATTCACCTGTTTTAAAAACAGGTTTAAACACTAATATTGATTTTAAGGTCAAAGAAATCAGCATAAGCAAAGATAAAACTAATTATTTTTCTTTGAAAAACTTTGATTCATCAGTTTCGTTTGCCCAAGTATTAGAAAAAACAATTATATTAAACAAACTTGGTGCTGATTATATTTTTGCTGATGTCAATAAACTAATGACTTTATCAGGTGAACAAAAGCCGCAACAGGAACAACAACCTTTTGATTGGACTATAGATTGGTTCAATTCTCTCTTATACATAAAAAAATGTGTGATTGTTTATAATTTAGATAAAGATACTTCAATAAAAGTTGATGCACGTAATCTGGAAATTTCTGAATCAAGAGAACCAAAGTTTGTTCGTTTTGATATAGCTGCAGTTGTTAAAAAGAAATCACAAGAACTCAAGTTCTTCTTATCTGACAGAGACACTGTCTATATCAAAGATAAAAGACTTTTAATAGACAAAGGTATATTGGTAGTTAACAAGTCTAAGATATTTATTAATGCTTCTGCTGATCGAAAAAACGGTTATGATATTAATTTGTATGCAGATAATTTTGATTTGAAAAATATAATTCAGCTTTTGCGTTCAAATCTTATTATGCCAAACGGTGACGAGTTATTGTCATTCTATAAAGATATATATGGTAGTTTTGATTTTAAGATTAATTTAAGTAAGAGAAAAGGCCTTGATGGCAGTATTAAAATCAATAAAGCAGGATTAAAACTTATACCTGTTAATAATATACCGGTTGTTGCACAAAAAGGTTTAATTACTTTTGATAACAATAAAATATATTTAAAGGATTTTGTCGGATACTATGGTAAAAGTCAAAAGAATCGTGTCGAAATGTCTGGTACGGTTGATGATTATATGAAGTCAGTTGACACTAATATTGAAGTAAAAGGCGTTGCAACAAATGAACTTGTAAGTGACTATATTTCTAAAGTTGCAGGTTGCAAGCTTACATTGACAGGTGGTGATTCAGGCACAATTCTTTATGTAAAATCAAAATATAACAAGATTGATATTACTTGGCTTTTTAAACTTGCAAAAGGCAAAGATATTCTTATAGAAGGTGCATCTTTAAGCCCTGTTAATTGGGATAGAGCATTAAAAGCAGATTTTCATTTTGAAAATAATATATTCCAAATAAAAAGTATAAATTATTATATTGCTAAGATTATTGATAAAAATTCTAAAGGTATTAAGCCTATACTTACTGTTAGTGGTAATGTAGACTGTTCAAAACCTATACCGGAAGTTCTTGATTTGGGATTTAATATTCCAAAACCGTTACCGAGTGAATTTTTAAATGTTTTAATAGGTCAAAAACTATTTAAAAAAGGTACTATTGCTGGCAATATGCATTATGTTGTTAACAATGGAATTCCTCAATTAAAAGGTAACATGGAAATGAAAAAGGTTCGTATTCCATCACAAAGGTTACGAATTTCTAATGCAAGTTTTTCTACTGACGAAAATCTTATATATATAAAGGCAGATGGAAGATTTAAACGTTCAAAATATAATTTTAACGGACATTTTAAAAATTCTTTGATTTTGCCTGTTGTTGTTAAAGATATCAATTTGACCATAGACAACATTGATGTTGAAAAAATGATTCTTTCTATGAATCAACAAAACACAAATCAAGTGTCAACGGTAACTCAAAAGGATGTTGTTGCAGATTCTAACTCTTTGCAAAATGATAATTCTGACGAGGATGAATCAAGCTATGATGCTTATACATTTGATACAGGTTTGATTGTTGTTGAAAGATGTATATTGCACGTTGTTCAAGGCTTTTACAAAGATATAAAATTTGGTAATTTGTGGGCTAATCTTACTCTTGATGGTAATGGTTTATTGCAAATTAAATCAAATAAGTTTGATTTTGCTGAAGGTACATCTTCTTTGAAAGTTTTATGTGATTTGAAAAAGCATATTTACTCCTTAACATTAGGCGTTAAAGATATAAACTCAGACCTTATTGCAACTACTTTGCTTGCATTAAAACGAGAAATCACAGGTAAAGCCAGTGGTTTGATAGAAATTAATACAGATGATTCTTTAAAACTTAACGGTAGAATTCGATTTATTGTAAAAAATGGTACAATCGCAAAAGTTGGGCTTGTTGAATATGCTCTAAAATTTGCTGCATTGTTCAGAAATCCGATGGCAATGATAAGTCCTTCTACAATATTTGACTTAGTTAATGTTCCTGAAGGGGATTTTGATAAAATCGTTGGTGATATTGTAATGAAAGATAATGTTGTTGAAAAAATTATGATTAAATCATCAGCAGAGCAGTTAAGTTCTTTTATTGTTGGTCGTTTTGACCTTGTGACAAGAGATGCATCTTTAAGAATTTACACGAAATTTAGTAATAAAAATAAAGGTTTTGCTGGGTTTTTAAGAAATATTTCACTTAACAGCCTTGCTAATAGGGTTCCTTTGAACAGTAGAAATGATAGTCTTTATTATTCTGCCGAATTGAGCCAATTACCACCAATTGATGCAGAAGAAAAAGATTGTCAGGTCTTTTTAACCAAGGTTGATGGAGATGTTGAAAAGTTCAATTTCTTGTCTTCTTTGAAAAAGATAAAGTAACATTTCGTGAAGATGACTCCATAGGGCTATAAACTTTTTATAAAAAAATCCGAAGTTAAGATTGTAAGTGATAATTGTAGTCTGAATAAAAGGAGAAAAATTATGAGTTTATCAGTTAATGGCGTATCAGGTCACGTTTATACAGACATTGAAAAAAAATTCCAATATCAACAGTTGGGGATTCCTGATGATATTATATCTCAAGGGACTTCTGCAATAGAAGATTATGCTTATGAAAATGGAATTACTCTACCTAATTTTGAAACTCAAGATATGGAAACTTTGTTTGAACCTACTGATAACGAAACAAATCAGGCTCAAGCAGGACAAGCTGGACAATCAAATACAGCGCAAGCTAATAAAGGTAAAATGAATTTTAAGGCATAGCAATTGTTTTTAAATTTATTATACAAATAAAAGTAAAAGGCTATTCACAGGGAAGAATAGCCTTTTTAAAAGAGAATTTTCAACTGAACTGATGTGATAGTTAGTGTGAGCTGTTCTGATATAGTGTCAGGGATTTCTCTTTACATACTTAATTATAATTTTATTTTTGATAACAACAATGACCCCACGGAGTCATTTGTTGTTTATACGAGTTTTTCTTTTATTGCAAGTATTGCAGCTTGGGTTCTATCTTCAACACATAATTTTTGAAGAATGTTTTTAAGGTGATTTTTTACGGTGTGTATGGATAATATTAATTCATCAGCAATTTCTTTGTTTGATTTTCCAAGAGCAACGAGTTTGAGTATATCTTTTTCTCTGGCCGTTAAATCAAAATCATAACCATCATTCTCTTGTGATTCAGTATTTATGTCATTGGTTTGTATAATTTCAAGAATAAATTGTGCTATAGAAGGATCAATCCATATTGCACCGTTTAAAACAGATTTGATAACGTTAATTAACTCATCAAGTTTTATATTTTTTAGACAATAGGCATTGGCTCCTGATTTAAAGGCAGATAATACTAATTTTTTTTCATTAAAAGAGGTCAGCATTATGACTTTAGTTTCAGGTAGAATGTTTTTTATATGCATTGTTGTATCGATACCGTTCATAATTGGCATTGATATGTCCATTAGGACAATATCGGGTTTATGTTCTAATTTTATGTAATTTATTGCAGATTGTCCGTTATCAGCTTCGGATATATTTACGTCTGGTAATTTTATTTTTAATCCGTATGCCGTAGTCTTTCTTGTATGCAAGTAATCTTCTACAATCAAAATTTCCATTATTTATCCTCTTTATTTTGGTTTTGCGGGAGTTTTATAGTAAATCTTGTGTATTTGTTTATTTCGCTTTCAACATTTATAGTTCCATTATGCATGCTGACCAGTTTTTCACATACACTGAGCCCAAAGCCTGACCCGAGTTTGCGCTCCAAGCTTTTACCAGAGTAATATCTGTCAAAAATAAATTTTAAATCTTCAGGCGCGATACCGTTGCCGTTGTCTTCTATTGTGATTATCACATCGCTATCGTTATAGTGTGCGTTAATTTTTATGTAATCGTTTTCTTTTGTATTTTCTATTGCGTTAGACAGAAGGTTCATAAAAACTCTTGTTAACTGAAATAAATCTGCATCAATTTGGGTTCCGCCTTGATAGATATTATTGATTACTTGTATTTTTTTGTCTTCTATTAATGGTTTAAGTTTATCTGTACAATCTGAGATTATTTTGTTTAAATCCACTTTTTCAATATTTAATCTAAGCTTTTTAGAATCAAAGCTGTAAGACTCAAGTATGAGATTTACCATTTTTAGTAAATGTTCGTTATTTTTTGCCAGACTTTCTGCCAATTCATATTCATTTTGGAGTCCGATTTCTTTAAATTTTTGAGAGATTAATTCTAGTGATTGCGCTTGTGATACCAATGGTGTTCTTAAATCGTGGGTGAGGTTTGAGATAAAGCTTTGTCTTAGATTTTCTTTTGTCTCAAGATTCTCTGCCATATCATTAAAACTGTTATAAATATTTTGTATTAATTCTTGATTGTTTGTAGTTGTTAATCTGAAATTAAGGTTGCCTTTTTCTATCTCTTTGGTTGCCTTGGAAAGTGCCATAATGGGTAATACAAAGACTTTTTTAACAATCATACCGATTATGAAACTTGAGATTATGCCAATAATTAGAATTATCAAGCCTGTTAAAATATTGTCTATTTGCATTCTACTTTGTCTGAATGCAAGTGATATGTTTATATAAGCAATTGTTTCGTTATTTTCATTTTTTATTTCCAAAAGATTGCTATAACTGTTTGCTTTTGATTTGAATAGTCTTTCGGCCAAAAAAGTTTTTTTATCAAAATACTGTAAAGACATTGGGTCTGTTGCAATATTTATGTATGAATATGGTTCTTGAGTTTTTTCAAATCTTAGTTCTATGTTGTAAGGGCCTGAGGGTCTGAGTTTTTTTATATCAACGGGTTTGCAAATCTTTAGGCTGTTTGTTTTATACGCAAATGGTAAAAGTGTACAAGAAATAAGAGTGTCATTTTTATCTTCATAAAAAGAAACAGGCATTGCGACAGGTTTTGGTACAACTTTTATTGAATAATCTTTTAAGCTGTTTTTTATTTCTCTAAGTCCAACAGGGTTAGATGTCACGTAATAAAGTTTTTTTAGTATTTCGCCTTCTTGGATACTCAAGTTGTTTTTTAAATTTTCTTCAAGCTTAGCGGTACCGTTACTTAAACCGTTTTTAGACATTAACGCATGCATTTTTTGGACTTGTGAATTATTCCATAAAAACATCAGCACTAACGGTAAAATAGCTGTGATTAAAAAAACTGTGAAAAAGTATTTTGCAAATTTAAACATATCTTAACCCATGACAATAATATCATTTCTTTTTTGAGTTTAAAATGATTCTTGGGAGCTATGTTAAGCACAAAATATATGCCTATTGAGTTTGTAAATTAATCAACTAATAAGGTAAAAATCCGTTAGGATGATAACTTATTTTTCTTGGAGAAATACCGTATCTTCCCATTCTTTGGGCGATTAATAAATCCTTTTGTGGATTGTTATCTTCAGGGTTAAGAATATATAGCAAATCTTCCCAATCTGCTTTGATTTTACCTTCTGCTATTTCTTTAGTCCAATCTGTGATTTGGTCTTGATAGTCTTTGTAAAGCATATTAACTTTGGCAAGGACCGGTCTTTTCTTTGCAACAAGTGTCATTTCATCATTTTGTGGAGTTGCAGGGCAGAATTTTTCGCCGGATGGGTATTTCTTAGCAAGTGCCAAAACCTCAAGGTTATCACATAATGATTCAAGTCCCATTGAGAAAACTTCTTCATTGCCGGTTGCTTCGTACAAAATATCCGCTAGTGCTTGTTCCATAGCGAGTGCTTTTATTTTGTTTTCTACCGTCATATTGAGTTTGTCAAAGAAGAGAACCTTGCCGTGATCATATGATGTTTTTCTTTTGCGGCAGCTAAGTTCAATAAACTGATCAATGTTTATTTGATTTTTTCCTTCTCTTATTTGTTTTGCAAGTTCACTAAAATAAGAATCCATAAATTTTTCAGGGATAAAATCAAGTTTTTTGCCATACATATATCTTGCTGTTTTTAGTTTTTCTTCATATTTGAAGTCTTCTAATGATTTTATAGAAGGTTTAAGAGGGCCTTCCATTATTTCTCTGGGAAGTCCTGAGATAAATTTTCTGTAAAATGCATCTTTAATCTGTGGAGAAAATGCACTCTTATCAGAGAATATAATTAATGCAGATTTGTTATATTTTTTTATGTAATCCTTTAAATGTTCTTTGGTTTCTTGCAGTTTTTCTTGGCTTACATATAAGCTTTTTTCCGTATGATAATAATAGTGGATAATGTCGTCTATAGTTGTGTCATCAAGTGGTTGTCTTAATGTACGATAGGCATTTTCTATTGCAGCTTTATTTATTTTAACTTTTTCTACTACTGGCAATGAGAAATTTTTGCCTAGTCTTGTAGAATAGAATTGGATTGGATTTTCACCAATTTCCAGTTTGTATATTGCTGTTTTTACGTCAGAAAAAGATAGAGTAAATACCTCAGGATCGTGTGTATGTTGATATAAAACAGGAGCTATAGCAGCTTCGAGAGCTCTGTTTTGTTCAAATGCCGAAAGTTCTGATTCGGCTTGCATAAGTTTGCCCAAGTTTATTTCATCTTCTTTGTCAAGTAGTTCGCCTTTAAGATTTTTTGTCCAAGAAATTACTTGTTCCTTTGGCAGTGACTCTATTGATTGGAAATATTCGTTCATGTATGCATCAGGAATATTGTGCAATCTTGGGCTCATTTCTTTTAAATAGGCTTGTTTAAATTCACTGATATAATTGGGCGCTTTTGTATCTTGATTCTTTGGTGTTTCTATTTGAGGAAGGTTTTGGGCTTTGAATTTTTCAAGCTCTTTTATACGTTGATTTTTGTCTCGCATAATTTGTTTTTTGAGCTCTTCAAATGTTCCGCGTTGTATTGCAGTTTGGATTTTAGTGTGAGATTCTTGGATTTTATTGCCTAAAGATTTTGCATATTCTGGATGACCGTCCCAAAATTCTGTCATAACACGTGATTGGAATTCACTGAATTGTTGGGTTGAATAAAGTAAATCTGCAGGTTTAAAAATTTGACTTTCTTTAAGGTGTATTGATAAGTCTTTTATTAAATCGGTACTATGGTTCCAGGCGTCAATCATTGCATAACGCAATGGCTCAGAACCTGATTTCATTTTTGAAATGTAATCGGTTTTTTCTGCAGGACTCATCTGTGCCCAACGGCTGACAAGTCTTTGCATTCTTTTTAAATGCAGCGTATCTTTTTCTGCTTCTGACAAGTTAGCTTCAAACATTTTTAAATTGTTTGTTGCCCATTTTATAAAAAGCTCGTCTTTGCTAAGTTTTTGAGAGCCTACTTTTGTGTGTTTATCTTTTTGTTCGTCAACTTTTTCGGCTTCTGTTTCTTTTGCTTTTGGCGGGTTCTTTTTATTTTCTGCTCTTTCTGCTTTTTTAAACTCTTTGAGCATATCTATTGCATTGAGTTGGTCAGCAATCATATCAAGTTTTTGGTTTTTAGTTAGAGAATTCCACCAATTTTCAAACTGTTCTACAGATTTTTTAGCACGAGCTGTTCTTTCGGATTCTGATAAGGAATCCCAAAAAGCACGTTGTCCTTGAGAAATTTTTTCACCTACTTCATCAGAATAACCTTCTCTTGTGTATCTCAATGATTGTTGGTATTCAAACGGCGGTGTTTTAATTCCCAATGCCTTTAATGTTGAACTATAAACATACTTTGAATCATTGTTTTTAAATTTGAAGTCTGCTTTAAAATCTTCATCGAGGTCGTTTTCTAAATCTTTGTTTATTTCGTCAATAGTTTTTCCTTCAAGAAATACTTTTTGTACCAAATAAACCGTGAGATTTTTTTTGTCTTTTAAAATACCTTTGTCATAAAGTTCTATTAATTCTTTATTTTCTTTAATAGAATTCAAAATACCTCTTGTTGCTTTTGTATCTTCTGGATTTTTTAATTCAGCAAAAAGAGGTTCGTCAGCAAAATGTTTTTTGATATCTTCTACCGATTGCGCAGTTTCTAGTTTATCAAAAGCTCTTTGTTGTGCTTCTAACGGGGTTAGTCTTGATTTGTCTTCCAGTGCATCAACGTATCGTCTTACCGTAATAGGCATTCGTTCTTCGTTTGTTTCGTAAAATCTTTCAAGCCCTTTATCTACACGAGCTTTAAACGATAACAAATGATCATTAAATTTTGATCTTAGTTGAAAGTTTGATGAGCTTTGTTCAACTGGTTTTTGTTGTTCTTCTGTTACTTTTGTTTCTGCTTGTTTGGTTTGAACCTTGCTTAAAGGTAATAGAGGGTTGATTTGCATTTTGAATTCCTTACACTTTTCGATATTTGTACAAAACTCAAAATACATGAAATTTGCTTTAAAATCGGGTTTTGTAAAGAATTTTTTAATTAGTTAAAATGCTAAAACTGTTTTTGTGAAAATCAATAAGTTTTTGAGCTTTCATAATACATAATTCTCGAGATAGTGCGCTTCTGTTTACGCCAAGGTATTGTGCCATTTCTTCTCGAGAATGAGGTATTTCAAAAATTTTGTCATTAGTTTTGTTTTTTTGTTTTTTCAGATAAATTAATATTCGTTCTCGTAAAGATTTTTTTGTTAGTAATTCTATTCTTTGATTTAAAAACAAATTTTTCTCAGAAATAGATTTTACCAAATTTTGTAATAATTTTTTGTGAAATAGACAAGCCTCAGTACAAGGATTTAATATTTTTTCGATATTTATAAAATACAAAGTTGCATCTGTTTGAGCATAAACAAAATTGGGGCATTTTTTTATTCCTGAGCAAACAACTGATTCTGCAAAAGTTTCTCCTTTTTTTATTGTATCAATGATTATTTTATTTCCGTTAAAGTCATCTTTGATAATTTTTATGCAGCCGTTTGAAACATAAATAATCGAGTCAATTTTTTGTTCGGGTTCCAGTATTATTTCATCTTTAAAAAAAGACTTTTTAACCGCGTTAAAACATTTAAAAAGTGTTTCTTTATCTTTTTCTTCTATTCCGTCAAACAGTTTTGTCATAAATAAGATTATACTTTTTTTCGTTGCTTGTGCAACAGATTTATTTGTAGATTAAGTTTATATTTTAAAAGTTAATAGATAAGGAGATACTTTATGAATAAAATGTTTTGTTTTCAATGCGAACAAACTGCAAAATGTTCAGCCTGTACAAATATGGGGGTGTGCGGAAAAACTGCCGATGTTGCAAATTTGCAAGATGATTTAACCAGTGCATTAATACATATGGCTAACGTTGCTGTTGTAAATGACAAGAATACTGATTTGTTAGTAGATGGTTTGTTTACTACAATTACAAACGTCAATTTTGATGCAGAGTCTATAAAAAATGAAGTACAAAAGATAATTGACCTTACCGGTAAGACTGATTTTGACATTTCTTCTGTATGGAACACAGATGAAGATATAAGAAGCTTAAAATCTTTGATTTTATTCGGTCTAAAAGGAGTTGCTGCTTATGCTCATCACGCAAAAGTTTTGGGATATCGTGATGCAGATGTTGATAGTTTCTTTTTTGAAGCATTAAGAGCTATTTCAAAAGATTTGAATGCTGATGAACTTTTATCTTTAGTTTTAAAAACAGGTGAAATAAACTTAAAATGTATGGAGCTTTTAGATAGAGCAAATACAGAAACTTACGGTCATCCTGTGCCTACAAAAGTTACAACCAATATAGAAAAAGGCCCATTTATTGTAGTGACAGGTCATGATTTAAAAGATTTGGCAATGCTTTTGGAACAAACTAAAGACAAGGGTATCAATATTTATACGCACGGAGAAATGTTGCCTTGTCATGCTTATCCTGAATTAAAAAAATATCCTCATCTTAAAGGTAATTTTGGTACTGCGTGGCAAAATCAACAAAAAGAATTTGATAATTTGCCGGCTCCGATATTATTTACGACAAACTGTATAATGCCTGTTAAAGACAGCTACAAAGACAGAGTTTTTACAAGTTCTGTTGTTAGGTACCCTGATACTGTGCATATTGGTGATAGTAAAGATTTTACTCCTGTGATTGAAAAAGCGTTGGAGCTTGGCGGGTATCAAGAAGATAAAAAAATGACAGGTATCAATGGCGGTGATGTTTTAACGACTGGCTTTGGTCATAATACTGTTTTGTCTGTTGCAGATAAAGTTGTAGAAGGAGTTAAAGCCGGTGCTATAAAACATATTTTTCTTGTAGGCGGTTGTGATGGTGCAAAGCCTGGTAGAAATTACTATACCGAATTTGTAAAAGAAACTCCTAAAGATACATTGGTTTTGACGCTTGCGTGCGGTAAGTTCAGATTTAACGATTTAGATTTGGGAGAAATAAACGGAATACCAAGGCTGCTTGATATGGGGCAATGTAATGATGCATATAGTGCAATTAAAGTAGCTGTTGAATTGTCAAAAGTCTTTAATGTAAGTGTTAATGATTTGCCTCTTTCTCTTGTACTTTCTTGGTATGAACAAAAAGCTGTATGTATTTTGTTAACACTTTTATATTTAGGTATTGAAGATATAAGACTTGGACCTACATTGCCTGCTTTTGTTTCACCTAATGTGCTTAAAATTCTTGTGGATAAGTACAAAATAAAACCTGTAACAACCCCTCAAGAAGATTTAAAATCGATACTCGGGTAATTGTTATATTCTGATTTTTATATAAATTTGAAAGAACATAGAATTTTTAATCATATTAATAATTATTAATTTTATGTTCTTTTAGTTATACAAAAAATGACGGATGTAATAAAATAAAGCCATGAAAAAATTAGTTACCTCATTACTCCTTTTATCTTTTTTAACAGTAAACTGTGCGCAAGCACAAGAAGCTGTTTCTGCTTCAGCTTCAAGTCAAAAAAATGTTGCAGTGCAACAAGTGGAGCCGTTTGTTATTCCTCAAAAACTTGAAGCGGAAATAAAAGATTCTATTGCCCAAATTTACGGTAAAGAACGCTGTGATGAGATATATAATAAAGTCGTTGAAATTGCAGCAGAATCTGTTAAAAAACGTCCGCAAAATTTAAAAAATAACGATTTAAACCGCTCATCTGATTGGTATAAAGATGAAATTATTTACATGTTCTATACGGATCAGTTTGGTGTTGCAAACCCTGATACTAAAAATACATTTAAAGATACCGAAAGGATGTTTGGGTATTTAAAAGATTTGGGCGTAACAACTTTGTACATGCTGCCTTTTGCTGATTCTCCGATGCAAGATGCAGGTTTTGATGTGAAAAACCCAAGAGATGTTCGCTCTGATCTTGGCGGGATGAAAGAGTTTAAGGATTTTATTTCTAAAGCTAAAAAATATGGTTTTAAAATAAAAGCAGATTTGGTATTAAACCATTTTTCACAAGAACACGAGTGGTTTAAACAAATAGAAAAAGGCGATTTGTCAAAGTTGGATTATTTTATTGTTACTGATGAAATGCCTTTGTACAAAAAATATCAGGATGAAAAACTTGGAACAGTAATTGAGTACTTTGAAAAAGACGGCAGTGTTTCAAAAAGAAGATTAATATTCCCTGAAAACACTGAAAGTCATTGGCGTAAGGTAACAATAAACAATAAAGATTATTTCTTTTATCATACTTTTTATCCGTTTCAGCTTGATATAAACTGGGAAAACCCTGAAGTCTTATATTATTGTCTTGAAACAATAAGCTATTGGAGTAATCTTGGTATTGATATTTTTAGAATGGATGCTATTCCATATTTGTCAAAAACTCCCGGTACAAATGCCGAAAACCAGCCTAAAACACATGCTATAATAAGACTTTTAAGTAATTATATTCAAGCAACTGCTCCTTCTTCAGTTATTCAGGTAGAAGCTTGTCAGCATCCTAAAGATATATTGCCTTATTACGGTAAGGAAAGAACTGTTGATATAAAAGTAAATGACAAAACTAAAGAATTAAAAAGAACAGATGAAGCGCAAATAGCTTATCATTTTCCTTTTATGCCTGCTATTTGGGCAAGTTTGATTACACAGGATAAAAAATATTTTATAGATGCCAGCAAAGAAACTCCTGCAATTCCTCAATCAGGTGCTTGGGCTATGTTTTTAAGGGTGCACGATGAGCTCACTTTAGAGATGGTTACACCTGAAATTAGAGAAATTATTCATAACGACCTTGTGAAAAAAGGTGCGGATTTTAGAAAAGGTTTTGGGGTTAGCGGAAGATTAGCAAATTTTCTTGACAATGACCCTGACAGAATAGGACTTGCTTTCTCTATTTTGATGTCTTTACCAGGTGTTCCTATAATTTATTACGGTGATGAAGTCGGTGCTGCAAACAACTTTAAAAACGCCAAAGAAAGCGAAAAAGAAAGAAAAGACAACCAAAAGAAATCTAAAACAAAATCTAAGTTGTTAAGCTATTTTGATTCAAGAGATATCCACAGAGGCAAAATTCCTTACAAGTTGTTCTATGGCTCAGCTAAAGACTATTATGCTTTTAACAGCAAGGTTTATAAAAAGGTTCAAAATCTTATCAAATTGAGAAAATCTCTACCCGTTATGTCTAGAGGACAGCTTATATTATTGAATACAAAATCTCCTCATAACTTTGCATATATAAGAAAAGACAAAGACAAACAAATACTTGTTGTAAACAATCTTTCGGATAAAAAGCTGGTGGCAGAAATCACGTTGCCTGTTGATATTATTTTGAAGAATAACGGTCATATTAGGGTTCTTAAAAATTTAATTAATGATGACAACGTAAGGGTTAACCTTTCTTTAAAAAACAAGACAATGCACTTAAGGGTTAAACCTTATGATGTTTTGTGGCTTGAACTATAGATTTAGAACCATTATTCCGTAGTTAAGATATAGTGCAAAACAAGTCCATAGCAGATATGGAACAAGCAGTGCTGCTGCAATTTTTGATATTTTGTAAAAGAATACCATTGTTAAAATTATAGACAAGACCAGTAAAACTATTATCACAAAACTTAATTTTATATTTTGAAAATGAAAAAATACAGGGCTCCAGCTTAAATTAAGCAAAAGTTGGATTGCAAAAAATATGTAACCGAGAGTTTTATTTTTGTCAGTTTGTTTATAAATATAAACAAATAAAGATAAGGTAATTAAACCGTATAAAAATATCCAAGCAGGGGCAAATAATTCCGGCTGTGGAGTAAATAACGGTTTTTTTAGCGATTCATACCAAACAGGATTTTGCATACTTATCTCCTTTACTCATTATTTTGGCAAAGTTTATAAGTGTTTTCATTGTAGGAAAAGGTTATTTTTTACCCTTTTTCAATTTCAAGAAGCTTGGCTTT
The DNA here is from genome assembly GCA_944326515.1 of Candidatus Gastranaerophilales bacterium. Lineage (GTDB taxonomy): Bacteria > Cyanobacteriota > Vampirovibrionia > Gastranaerophilales > Gastranaerophilaceae > Limenecus. Next base: position 40,908 of record CALVEI010000004.1, read on the forward strand.
TTTGTCTATTCCACCTGCGTATCCTGTTAATTTACCGTCAGATGCTATAACTCTGTGACAAGGAACTATAATTAAAATAGGGTTATGTCCTACTGCATTACCAACCGCTTGAGCAGACATTGTTGCTTTGTTGTATTTTTTTGCAATTGCTTGGGCAATTTTTTTATAAGTTGTAGTTGTGCCATAGGGGATTTGGCATAAGATTTTCCATACGTCTTTTTGAAATTGTGTCCCCTCTAATTTTATTTTTAATTCTTTAACATCAGGATTGTTGCCATTAAAATATCTATCAAGCCAGTTTTTAGTTACATTAAATATTTCTAACTTATCGTTTTGGCTTGTTGTTTTACCTGTTAAATTTTTCGCAAAATACTTTTGCCCTTCAAACCAAAGACCTGTTATATATTCTCCGTCACTTGCAATTAAGACTTTGCCGATAGGTGTATTATATTTAGTCGTGTATATCATTTTATTGTTTTTGTAGTGATGCTGTTATAATTAGACAGTATAATCAAATATTATGAGTTTTTAAAGCAGAGGAAAACAAATGCAAAGATGTCATTGGGTTGATGAAAAATCAGAAATATACAAAAAATATCATGATACAGAATGGGGTGTCCCCAAATATGATGACAGAGATTTGTTTGAACTTTTGATATTAGAGTCTTTTCAGGCAGGACTTTCGTGGTTGACTGTTTTAAAAAAGCGAGAAGCTTTTCGTATAGCTTATGACAATTTTGATGTACAAAAAGTTGCAAATTATAACCAAAATAAAATAGATGAACTTTTAAAAAATGAAAAAATAATCAGAAGTAAAAATAAAATACTTGCGTCTATAAACAATGCTAAAATTTTTATTGAAATACAAAAAGAATATGGAAGCTTTTGCAACTATATTTGGGGATTTACAAATAAAAAAATAGTTAAAAATACAGATGATAAATTGCCTGTCAGTACAGAGCTATCTGATAAAATTTCAAAAGATTTAAAAAAACGTGGAATGAAATATGTTGGAACGGTTATTGTATATTCGTACTTGCAAGCAATAGGTGTTGTCAATGACCATGAGATAGGTTGCTTTAAATATTAGCGTAATGTTTCGTAGTCCGAAAAATTGCTGGCATCTAAACTCTTATCGCTTGTATGATCACTAATTAGTATTGTGTAAATGGCACTGACTTTTTCTCTTCTGCTGCCTTGAGGGAATTCTAAAATAGGGCTGCCGGAGAGGCGGTTTAGATATGAATAGGCTGCTGATAAGTTTTCCGGAGAATATGAAAAACCTATTAAAAATACTTTAGGATTCGATATTTGCCTGTATCTATCTACATTAAATACAAACATATATGTTCCATTTACCTTTGCCCACTGCTCAAAATCATCCGCAATTGCATTACCCAAATTGCTTCTCCATATGTTCCAAGAGATTGTTACGTCAGGACTTTCTTGAGGGGGTATTCTTTGTGGCTCAGGTTGAGTTTGCTGACGATATTCATAATTGTAATTAGTTTTTTGCTGAGGAATTGCAACTTTGGGTAGCTGTGAAGTACTGCTTGTTTTTGTGTCTGGGGATTTTTGTACGTACTTTCCAAATTCTTTTATTCTATATTTTTCACGTTCTTTTATTTTTTTTAGAAATGGTGATTCTTCGTGATGTTTAAATTGAATCTTATTGTCTTGAATGTTGTCTATATTATTTAATTGTCCTTCAATATTCTTAAAATTATCTTTATTCTTTAAGGTCAGGTCTTTTTCTGTTTTTATATTATCTATATTTTTGAGATGAGTATTAGTGTTTTTTAGTGTGTCTATGTTTTTAATTTTATTTGTTTTGTTAGCGATAACTTCTTTATTCTGCAGTGCAATATCTGTATTGGCATTTGGAATTGATACTGCTTTGTGTAATCGTGGATTCATTATTACGATTACGGTTGTTAATACAAATATGAATACTAAAAATGATAATAATAGTTTTTGCATAAATTAGTGATTAATCTCTTTTGGCAAGTAAATCATTTATTGCTAAAATGTCAAATTTTGTTTGGCTCAACATATAAGTTTCTGCCATTAACAATGCTGTTGGAACAGAGGCTGCAATTACACTCAATAAAATACCTTGCAAATCTCCGCCTATTTCTGTGCAAAAATAAGAAGTGTTCATTGTAAATTCGATAAAGATAATTGCACAACCTATTATCAAAGAACGTGTTTTTTCAGCTTCGATTTTTCTTACACCTTGGATACCAAGAATATTTACGCCGTGTGTAAGATAATCGCTAAAACCATCATTTTTGATTACATTTGACGATTGAATTCTTCTTATGCAAACAAAGGCATTTACAAAAGAGAAAAATGCGAAAATGATTAAAAATGTTGCAAGTGTCAAAAATACAGGACTGAAACGTAAACCTGAAATTCTTACCCAACCTGCTGCATCAGGAAAACACATTGCTAACGTAATTGAAACACCGTATGCCAAAAATGGTGCAGTTATGATACCAAGAATAATTTCAAAAACTGATTTTATATTGAGGTTGAATAGTTTATCTTTTAAATTATTGATTTTATTTTCGCTCAGAGTATTTATGTATTTTTCTATCCAGAATCTGTATTCTGACATCACTGCTTCAAAATCTTCTCTGTACTCGTATTTATCAAGTTCAAAAGACATATTATGACCAACGTTTTTAAAGTAACCGCACGCGATTGCAAGAATGATATTCAAACCAACAAAGAACAGTGACATCAAAATTGCAAATATCGGATTTATTGTGAGGTAATAAATTAAGTTAATTGCATAAATACCTGCATAAATTAGGCCTGCAGAATAAAGAAAAAATGTCTCTGCACTTTGGCTTTCTTGTGTTCTTTTCTTTTGATTTTGGAAATATAAAAATACACCTTGTTTTAATATAAGGCTTAAGCCAAATATGATTACGGTAAATAATACCAAGATTTTTATATTTGTTGGAAGGTTAATAAAGTTTTTTGTTTCTTCTATTCTAAGACCTGTTATAAAATTTGATACCCCAAAGGCAACAACAAGCGAAGAAAAGAATAACGCAATATGTGTAAAAATAGAAGCTTTTGTGTTTAATGACAATCTGCTTTTAAGGTCATTAATTGCAAAACCTACTTGTTTTATTATGGGGGCTCTATATTTTTCGAGAGTTGTTTTTTGTTGTTCAATAGATCCCTTTAATGACATATTAGCTCCTTCTTCTTTTGCTTTGTCTGTTATGGTTTTTGTGCCTGTAATTGAATCTGCATTGTTTAATTGTTCTGTAGCTGAAATATTTTCGCTATAGCCTTCTTGATTTGTTTTAACCATTTTTATTGCAATATAGTCATTAGAATTTGCAATAGAAAGATTAAGCTCGTCTTCTATCACTATAGGTCTGTTTAATTGCATATCTTTAAAAAGAATATTTTTGTTTTCGTTTTTTGGATTAAAAAGCACGTATTTGTTGTGATTTTGTGAATATTGAAGAACAAGCTTTCCGCTGCCTATATCAACAATAAAGTCACAATCGGCAGACGAACCGATTGTGATAAGCATTTTGTTAAAAACTTTTTTCTGATATTGGTTGGCAATTAAAACTGCCATATTTTACTTACCTTTCTGTTATCTTTCAATAGCGTTTAAAAAACGATTTAGTGATTTATCAATGTTCTGTTCTGTAGAAATAATAAGATTATTTTCTCCTAAAATAGAATTAAGTTTTGTTTTTACCATATCAAGTTTTTGAGGATGTGCGTATACAAACATCATAACAAATTTTGGAATATTTGTTTTTATTTCTTGGATTTGCTGAGGCAAATCATTCCAATTTATTTGTTTAGCTTTTTTGCCTTCATTTTCCAAATCACCCACAACAACAATAGCCGGAGTGTAGCCTTCTTTGTTCATTGATTTTGCATAGGAAACTGCTTTGTCTATGCCATCTCCGTATGCGGTGCCCCATTCGGTTTCATCATAACGAGTAAATGCATCCATTGATTTTCTTATATTTCTTGAGTTCAGAGCAGAACCTTCATAAATCAAATAAGCGTCTTCTGAAACTCTAATAATTTTGACTTGGTCTTCAGGATCAAGTCTTTTACAAGTTTGAGTAACAAAACTCTTTTGTTCATCAAGTTTTTCTTGGTTTGAGGCAGAAGAATCTATTACAAAAATAACTGCAGCCGGTGTAAAATCATCAACTTTTACATTCTTTAAGCCCATTATAACCAATATCAAAGCAGCTAAAGAAACTAAGATAACCAATATTAGTTTTATAGTATTTTTGTTCATTATTTTCCTTTTTGTTTTGGGGATTGTATATTTTTACATAAGTAACAATACGATTTTAATATGATTAAAACCAAAAAGGAATCCATCTTTTGCTTGATATGTATTTATTGAAAATGATACTTATACCAAAATATATTTTAAAATTTTGATAAAAAAGATTTTAATTCTTTATATGCAACAAGCTCTATTTTTATTGTTTCTTTTTCTTCTTTACTTATGTTTTTGTCGTTGAGTTTTTTATTTGCGTTTTCAATTTTTTCATCAATGTTTTTTGCATTGTTTTTTATCAAATCTTTTGAGTTTTTACCAAAAATATTTGTTGAATTTTCTTTTGATAGTTTTTTTACATCTTTAATGTTTTTTGCATTATCTAGTGAAGTAGGCTCGGGTTTTATAGAACTTACCATTTGAATTAACGGTTCAGCTATTTCATCGGTATTCACACCTGCATCTTTTAATGTCAAAAATACAGGAGCGAGCTTGACTAAAACATCTGAGATTTTTAGTAAAGCATCAGCTTTTGCTTCTGCTTCTTTAATTACTGCATCTTTTTTTGCAAGAACAATTTCTATTTTTGATTCTTTTTCTTTTTCTGATAGAGAGTCATCTTTTAAAATTGCACCTATTTCTTTTGTGTAACCTGACAAGGTACTTGTTACTGCTTTGCAGATATTTTTTAGTGAAATTTCAGCTTTAGCAGAAATGTTTTGTAAAGAAATACAACCCATTTCTTTTAGGGATTTTGTGTTTTGAGTTATATAAAGGGCTGTATCGTAGATTTTAGACATATCTTCAAACATTTTTGAAGAATATTCCAATTTTTTTTGTGAGTATTCTATAAATTTGTTTGCAGATTCTGATTTGAAATCGCCAGGTACAGACACAGCAGAAGAATTTCTTGCCGTTTGTGCATATATGTTTGTATTAGTTTGTGCCAAACCTGTTATAAACATAAAAACTCCTTAACCTACATATATATAAAAACAATTGTAAGAAAATAATTGCCTGAAAAATAAAACCAATAATGCAATTTTATGCTACAATTCCCATATCAAAAGAAAAAACAGGGGTAAAAATGAGTAAAAAATTCTCGGTTGCTTTTATTTGGCATATGCACCAACCGATTTATAAATCAGAACGTAATGGCATTTATTTAATGCCATGGGTTAGACTTCGTGCGGTTAAAGACTATTTGGATATGTTGCTTATAATGGACAAGTTTCCAAATTTAAAGCTCAACTTTAACCTTGTGCCGATGTTAGTTTCTTCCATTTATGATTATGGTTATAACGGAAGTCACGATATTTATTCAAAATTAACTATTACTCCTGTTGAAGAGTTATCTGATGACGAAAAAGAGTTTATTCTTAACCACTTTTTTGATGCAAATTATAAAAATATGGTATTGCCTAATGAAGAATACAAAAAACTTTATGACAAGCGTTTTGATTCGCAACAACTGGGAATAAATGATTTTTCAAATCAAGATTATTCGGATATTATGGCTTGGTTTAACCTTATATGGTTTGACCCTATATATCGTCAAAACGAAGAAATTAAAGCCTTTTTTAACAAAAAGAACGGAGAATTCACACTCGAAGATAGAATCCGTATTATAGAACTGCAAAGAGAAATTATAAGAGAGATTATTCCTGCTTATAAAAAATATCAAGAAGACGGACGTATCGAAATATCAACAAGCCCTTATTATCACCCGATTTTACCTGTTTTGTTGGACATAAATGATGTTAAAAAGTCTAATAAAAATGCAGAGGTTGTAGAACTTCATTCTGATATGACTGAGGATGCTAAATATAATGTTAAGCTGGCTCTTGATCGCTTTGAAGAAATTTTTGGAAAACGTCCTCAAGGAATGTGGCCATCCGAACAATGTATAAGTGAAAAAACTCTAAAATTGTTTATGGATATGGGCATAAAATGGACTATCTCTGATGAAGGCGTATTGGAACAAACTCTTAAAAAAGAATTTGTAAGAGATTTTAGAGGATATTTAGAAGATCCATACGACCTGTCATTGTCTTACAAATACAAAAATAATGGCAAGTGTATAAATATTTTGTTTAGAGATGCTGTAATTCCAACTCTTATTGGTTTTGAGTATCCAAATCATGACCCAATAAAAGCCGCAAATGATTTGTATGACAGGATTAAAACTACACAAAAGAAACTGCAAAGTTCTCCAAATCCAAAACACTTGCTCACAATAGCAATGGATGGAGAAAATTGCTGGGAAAGTTATGTAAATGACGGGCATGAGTTTTTAGAAACTTTGTATGGTTTGTTGATAAATGACAAAGACATAGAGGTTGTTAAAGTCAGTGATTATATTGACGAGGTCAATGCAATGGATAAGGAAGAGACTGCTTTTGTTCTTGATCATATTCATGCAGGTTCGTGGATTAACAGAGATTTTATGCTTTGGATAGGTGAACCAACAAAAAATCTTGCTTGGAGTTATATGGACAAAGCAAGATGTGATTTGATGGATTTTCAAAATGCAAACCCTGATGCACCTAACCTTGATGCTGCTTGGCAAGAGCTATATATCTCTCAAAGCAGTGACTGGTATTGGTGGTATGGTGAACCTAATGATTCAGGTCAAGATGATATATTCGACCACATGTTTAGAGAACACCTAAAGAATATTTATAAGTATATAAACAAACCTGTGCCGTCTTATCTTGATACGCCTCTTTCTAACTATATAGAAACACATTCAAGATACCCAAAAGGTGCGTTTGACAATTTTGTGCTTAATGGTAAAGATCCTCAAGAAAAATGGGAGTATGGCGGTTGTTTGGAAATACCTGCTCCGCCGACTATGCAGGAAAAAAGATTCTTTAATAAAATATATTTTGGTTATGATTATGACAATCTTTATTTGCGATTTGATATAAATAAATTTATCTTGGATAAAGATAAGGGATTTAAAGACTTTAATCAGATTTATATTTATTTTAAAAACAAGTCAGAGTCACACTATTTTGCGTCGCCAATAAGAACAATTAACAAAACGGAAACAATTATTCCATTGTTGCGTGAACCATATAACAGTGAGGTTAAGCTTACTTTGTTTAAGAATTTTTATTTTAATGCTCAACTTTCACACGCTACTCGTGATAATTTGTGGGTTTTACAGCTTAAAAATGGTATAGAACATGTTTTTGAAGATTTTATGGAGATGAAAATCCCATTTTCTGATTTAAGAGTTGATGAAGGCGAGATGGTAGAATTTTTTATTATACAAGGACCGTTGGGTATAGTTGATGACTTTTATCCGCAAAATTCACTCTTGCCTGTAATTAGACCAAAGAAAAAAAAATAATAATATTAAGGAGAAATAAATGAAAAAGATTTTTTTATTGTCATTTTTAGGGTTGTTTTTAACAGCCAACATGGTTTATGCTGCACTCAATATTGAGGATATTAACTACATATTTAATACTGTGGGTGCAAAACCAGGAAAATTTGAATGTAAAGACAATAGCTACAACACTTGTTATGTTCAATTAAATAAAATTGGTAACGGTTCTTATGGTGGTTGTTACCAAACTAAAGAAGAAATAGCAGAAAGAATTCAAAACGGAAAATGTACTTATACTCCTGATAATACAGAAGCGTATGCTTGCAAAGTTGATGCTGTTCAAAAATGCTATATACAGTTTGGTAAAGCATATTATACAAATTGCGAAATCGGTGAAAGAAGCTGGAATTCTAATTTTGATACTCAAGCAAGAGAATATATTCAATCACATGATTGCGAAAAATTATAAATAAATTAGAATTGTTAAAAAATGTTTGATTGCCTTTTTATAAAGGCAATTTTTTTTATTTTGTCTATTTTTTATTATAATAAAGGGGTAGGTCTTTTATAGCTATATGATGAAAATAAGCCGAAACAACTTAAAATTTTTAATGAGCAAAATAGCCAGGTTTGATGTCAGACCTAAAAGAGTTCTGTCGGGAAAAGATGCTCTGACACAAGAAAGCTTGTCTGCTCCTTTAGCTGCTGATGTGTTTGAACATTCTGCAGCCAGAGCTGGGGTTACAGTGCCCGTGAAAAAAGTGGAGTTAGCTCCAACTAAAAATATTTTAAAAGAAAATCTTGAAAAATATGAAAATATTACCATCGATGATATTTTAAACAAGCTGAAAAAATCTGATGCTTTTGATACTGATGAAATAGATAATATCGAATGTGCTGTTTCTACAATTGCTGATGATAGCAAAGAGTTTAAAGCGATGCTTGATTCTTTGATATTGAGAAAAAAAGACCAGATGAATGTAATGTCACAGGACGAAACAACTGTGAGCGAGACAATTTGGGCTCTTATGTCAATCGAAGATGCTGTTGGCCCAAAGATGAAAAATGTTTCTTCTTTAATTTCGAGTTTTGCTAAAAACGGAGCAGAATTAAAAGATATAAATAAGTTTATTGATAATCTTGGCAATCCCGGAAACAAATATGTTTTAAACGAAATTGACAAACTAGAACCGATAATGCAAAAGCTTGCAGGCAAAATAGACATAGCTTCTGAAGAATTTTTGTCTTGTGCAAATTGTATATCAAAAAACAATCCGCAATTTGCTACATTTTTCTATAAAAACCCAACATTTTTGAAAGAATACAATGCAATAGGCCTAAAACTTCCTGATGAAGATATCAGGTTAATGATAAAAAATTATTCGCAAAAAATTTCTGATGAAGAAAAATATGCAATGGGCTTGTATAAATCAGAATCTCAAAAAATTAATGTTGGAGAGATGCCTAAGGAATCAAAAATAATCGAAAATTATTTGAATAAACAATCGATTAAAGAAGATATAAATGTCTATAGAGGTGAAGATTGCGGATTTGTTGATTGTGTCAAAATCGGAGATGAAACTCTTGGCGATATACTAAGAGCTAATGAAAAAACTCCACGTGAAGAAATAAAAAAACTTATTGCATACAAGTTAAGTGACTATCAAATAATTCAAGAACGATTTATGTCAACAAGCTTTGACCCTAATATTGTTGAATCGGGGAAATTTGGCTCAAAAATAGTATGGAATTTGACATTACCCAAAGGCACAAAGTGTAGCTGCATTGATATGGTAATGCCGGGAAATGCTATGTCAGGTGAAGCTGAAGTTCTCGTACAAAAGAATTCTCAGTTGTTTATTAAAGATTTACAATTTGAAAACAATAAATGGTATATAGATGCAGTTGTTATACAATAAAGATAAAGGAATGTTCTTATGTTGAAAAAGTTAGAAGTAATTAATCCCCAAAATTATAAAACATATATTCAAAAAGCCTTTAAAGCGCCTTTTATATCAAAAGACGAAAAATATAAAACTATAGTTGCAGAAAAGATAGAATTTCCTCAACTTGATAAATTAAAAAGCAAGATGAATATTGATGACATTATTCAATATAAACAAGATTTGCTCTTTAAAAAAGAATACAAACCTCAAAAAACAACACCGAGTATCTAGATGTCTTTTTGTATTTCCTTTAAATCTTTATTGTATAAAAGTTCTTGTGACAGTTTTTTGTAGTCGGTTGGTTTGCTTTTTTGGGTTTCTAAAAAATCTGATATGTCTTTGAGTGAATATTTTTCACTTTCAAGCATTACAACAAGACAGTTGAACAAATCATCTGTGTTTACATCATTATTCACAATTAACCCGTATATTTGCCACAAAAATTCATCAGCTTGAACAGTATCTTCTTTCCATAGCATTCTTTTATTTTCTTTTTCTCTTAAGGTTTCCAGATGTTCCGTTAATGAATACAACATCTTGTCAAAAGCTATTTTGCTTTTTGTTTCCTTGTTAATCATTGATACCGGCAAGATAATATTTTCAATTTCATTTGTGGACATATCTTTTTGTCTAAAAAAGTCTTTGTAATCAAAGATATTTACATTTGGTATTTGTTTTATTTTTTTCAACAAAGATTTGTTTATAACAGGCTTTGTGACTTTGTAATTTTCTCCTAAAATTTCGTTTAAAGTTAGCGGTTTTTTAATGGAATAGGAAACAGGATATTTTTCTGCTTTGTTTTTGATTCTATTTGGCATTACATACAAATCTTTTGCAAGATTTTTTAGCAGTGTTTTCGCTTCAAGTTTGTTTTTGTATTTTTGAGGTATTTTCTTTTCACCTAAATATGCCCCCATTATATTTCCTGTAATAGCGCCTACAGTGTCGCTATCACCTGTTATATTAACAGCACATTCTATCGCTTTAGAAAAATTATTTGAGTTTTTTAATGCAGAATAAACAGATATAGCAAGGGCTTCTTCTCCTGTCCAACCGTGTCCGAGTGATGGGATTACATCTTCTTCAAGCAGATTTGTTTTTGCGTAGTGCAAAGCTGTTTTTAGGGCATTGGTTACATTTTCGTTATTGTTTTTTCTTTCAAGGATTTTTATTGTTTGCTTAACAGCTTCTTCAATATTTTCACCTTTTATAATGTATGCGATGATTGAAGCCATCGCACCTGCTGATAGGTAGGCTTCCGGTTTGCTGTGTGTTAAAGCACAACAGCCTACTCCGATGTTAAAAGCTTTAGATGGATTGTTGTAGTAAAGTAGCCCTACAGGAGCAACTCTCATTATTCCTCCATTGCCTTTACTGTCGTTTATTCTGTTTTTTAAAGTGCCTGCTTCGCCGTTTATTAATGCAGAGATACAAGTGTTTCCGGGGGCTTTAACTTTATACAGCTTTTTTTGTCTTGTTAACCATCCCTTGTCAACTTTGTTGTTGCGTTGTGTACTCAACCAATCCCCGTATGATTCAAATACATCAAGAAAATCAATGTTTTGTATTGAATGATTTTTTAAAGCAGATTTAATCAGTCCGTCTGCTGTAAAAATTGTCATTTGGGTGTCATCAGTAAATTCAGCTTTTTTATTGTCTTTTAATAGGTACTCTCTTATTCCGTATGGTCCGTAATTTTTTCGTATCTCTGGGAGTGAAGTAAATTCTACGGGAGCACCAAGGGCGTCACCAATTGCACCCCCGATAAGACATCCAGTGTAGTGGTCTATCGAGTGTTTAGAGTTTGGGTTATTTGTTATTTTTCCTGCAAAAGAAATTCTGTTATAGTATCCGTTTGAATCAAATCCAAGCTCTTTAAGTTGCTTATTGTGGTTTTCTTGCTTGTTTGCTTCAAAAGGTTTTATAACATTGCTTGCATTGTAGTTAATTAAGCTGTAATTAAAGTTAACTTTCATGATGAAACCCTTGTAGTGACTTAAGTATCAAAAATTTATAAAATTAACAATAAAAAGTATGCCGATTACAAAAATTTACATTTGTTAAGTTTTGCTATGCTGGAGTTCTCCTATTTATAGGTGTTGTTGCCAATATAGTAATCTCTTGTATAATGAAAAATATTTCATAAAAAATTGTTATAAGAGGTAATATGATTGTAATTAATTTATTTGTAATTTTATTTTTGTTACTTGCTAACGGTTTTTTTGTTGCGTCAGAATTTGCACTTGTTAGTGTTAGACAAACAAGGATAAACCAACTTGCCAATGAAGGTAACAAAACAGCTAAAATAACAACAAATGCTTTAAAAGAGCTTGATAAATATATAGCTGCAACTCAATTGGGTATTACTATTGCAAGTATCGGCTTAGGTTGGGTTGGAGAGGCAACGCTTGCTAAGATTATTCAACCTTTGTTTGATTTTTTACCTTATGTATCAAACACAGTTGCATCTCACACAATAGCTGTGGCAATAGCATTTGTATTAATTACTTTTATGCATGTTGTAATAGGTGAATTGATGCCAAAGTCTATAGCATTGCAGTACCCTGAAAAAACAACACTTACTGTGACAAGGCCGCTTGTATTTGTTGCTAAGCTTTTTACTCCGTTTATCTTTTTGTTGAACGGTTTTGGTAATTGGTGTTTAAAACTTTTGAATATTCCCCCTGCTCATCCTGCGCATGCTGTTCATACAGAAGAAGAAATCGATATGATTATCGATGCCAGTTATAAAGGCGGTGTGTTGAACGAAACAGAGAACTTTTTGCTTAAAAATACGCTTAAATTTACTGATTTAACAGCAAAACAGATAATGATTCCACGTTGTGATGTAGTTGCTATTCCTGTTGATATAGAAATTGATGCTTTAAAAGAGATAATTCTTGAAAATCAATATACAAGATACCCTGTTTATGAAAATAGTATAGACAACATTTTAGGTATCTTGCACGTAAAAGATTTGTATTCTTGTAAGATGAAAAATGAAAACTTTGAAATCACTCAATGTCTTAGAAAGCCTCTTTTGGTTCCGGAAACTATGACAACAGACGCTTTGTTGCAAAACTTCAAGACAAACCGTACCGAGATTGCTGTTGTAATTGATGAATTTGGTGGTATGTCTGGTGTCATAACTCTTGAAGATGTGTTAGAAGAAATATTTGGCGATGTTCAAGATGAATTTGATGAAGAAGAAAGCAATTTAAAACAAGTTGGCGATGGGAAATACATCGTAAACGGGCTTTTGAGAGTAGAAGAATTCTTTGAATACTTTAATATTAATCAACACGAAGAAGAAGTTGAAACTCTTTGCGGATTGGTCCAAAAAAGACTTGGTAGGCTCGCAAAAGTTGGTGATGAGCTTCTTATAGATAACTTAAAAGTTAGAGTACTAGAGCTTAAAGGTAGAAGAATTAAAAAAATGCTGGTAGAAAAGCCTCAAGAGGAGTCTTAATTTCTTATCGCTAATTTTAAATTATTGTAACCTTTTTGACTATACCGTTTCTTTATAAGAAAATAGTTGTATGTCTAGACTTGGGATTAGAGTAGTTTAATTAATGTACATTAAAGAAGTAGAGATAGATAACTTCAAATCATTTGCAAGTAAAATCACTATACCGTTTTTAAAGGGATTTACTACTATATCAGGGCCGAACGGGTCAGGAAAGAGTAATATTATTGATAGTGTATTATTTGCGCTTGGTCTTTCTACTTCAAGAACTTTAAGAGCCGAAAAAATTTCGCAACTGATTTCTACTCACAACAGAAGAAACGAAGCAATTGTAAAAGTTACTTTTGCTCCGGAAGGTGCTGAAGAAAAAGAGTTCTCCGTTGCACGTAAAATTAAAAAATCATCTCAAGGGTACAACTCAATTTATTATCTTAACGATAAGATAGTTACTCTTACTGATGTTCATACAATTTTGGAAAAATACAATATCACTCCAAATAGCTATAACGTTATTATGCAAAACGACGTTATGTCTATCACAAACTGTTCTGATGTTGAAAGAAGAAAAATCATAGACGAAATTGCTGGCGTTGCTGATTTTGACCGTCGTATAGAACAGGCTCAAGGCGAGCTTGGCACTGTAGAAGCTCGTGTCCAAAATTCTCTTTTAATTCTTTCTGAGGTAGAAACTTCTCTTGAAAGGTTAAAATCAGAACGTGAAATTGCCCTAAAATACCAAAAACTTAGAGACGAAAAAGCAGAACTCGAAAGTAAAATTACAACAGTAAAATACTTCGAGATTAAAAAAGGCCTTGAACGTGCCCACGAAAGTATTTTAGACGCTAATAAAAAGAAAAAAGAAGAAGAAAACAAAGTAAAAAAACTTGATGATCAGATTCTTGTTGTTAAAACAAAACTCGATGAACTCTCTGAACTCGTTAAAGAAAAAGGTGAAGCTGAACAAATCGAGGTTAAAAAACAAGTAGAAGAAATTAAAGGCCAAGTTGATAGAAAAGAATCTGCAATTGTTTATGCCGATAAAGGGATTCAAGACAACTTAAAAACAATTGAGAATGCTAAAAACGGTATAGAAGATCTTAAAAAGAAAAAAGAACAAACTCAGCTTAATATTGAAAATAAAAACAAAGAAATTCAAAATTTAGAAGCTGAAAAAGAAGAAAGAAAAGCCGACCTTTTAAAAACATTGCAAGAGGTTTCAGGCTTAAGTGAAACAGCTGATAAATTCTTAGCAAAAAGAAACGAACTCAGAAAGCAATTGGAGCAAATAAAAGATGAAGAAACAGAAATCATCAAAAAACAAGCTCCTCTTGAGGCAGAACTCAATAACCTTGTAAAAAGTGTTGAAGAAGCTAAAAACAAGGTTGCAGAATACGAAGAGTTTAAACAAAATTTTGCCGGCAATAAAGACCGTGTTCAAGTTCAGGTAGAAGAACTAGGTAAAGAACTTCAAGACTTTAAAACTATTCAAGAAAACATTCTTTACGAACTTGATAAAACTAAAGGCGAGTTAAACGACGTCCAATACAATGTGCAAACAGCTTACCGTAAAATTTCACAGATGGAAGCTCAAAAACAAGCATTAGAGGACGTAAACTTTGGCCGTGCGGTTGATACTGTTTTGAATGCAAAAATAAAAGGTGTTCACGCAACGTTGGCTCAGTTAGGACAAGTTGATAAAGAGTATTCTTTGGCTTTGGAAGTTGCTATGGGCGGAAGAATGGCAAACGTTGTTGTTGATGATGACGAAACAGCAAGAATTGCTATCGAAGTTTTAAAAAGCTCAAACGCAGGACGTGCAACATTTTTACCTTTAAATAAAATCAACAAAGCGCCACGTTTTTTGAGATTGCCAAAAGACAAAGGTGTTATTGATTTTGCAATTAACCTTATAGACTTTGATGATGAGTACATCAATGTGTTTTTCCACGCTTTAGGCGAAACTCTTGTTGTAGAAGATTATAACTCGGCAAGAAAACTCATCGGACAGTACAGAATGGTTACTTTGTCAGGTGAATTGTTTGAAAAATCAGGTTCAATCTCAGGTGGTTCTCAAAAACGTTCCGGCATTAAATTTAGCCAAACAGAAGACGACGAGCTTGCTAAATTTAAAGAAAGATTGAAAGCTTTTGAAAAAACTTATGCTGATTTAGAACGTAAAAAATCAGAACTTGAATTGAAACTTGATAAGGTCAGAGGCTCTTATTCAAATACAATGACTGAATATAACAAAGCAAAAATGGAGCTTCAAAACCTTATTGCTAACGCAGAAAACAACGAAAATAACATTAAAGAAAAACAAGACTTCCTAGCTCAAGCTGAACCAAGAATCAAAGATCTTGAAAAACAGCTTGATGATATGGAACAAAAGTTGATGGCTTACAATGAGCAGGCTCTAAAACTTGATGAAGAAATCAAGGAAATTGAAGAAAAGATGAGCCCTCAAGAACTCCAAAACCTTAAAAAACTTACGGAAGAAAAAGAACAACAAATTAAAAATATTGAAAATGCTATTGCTCGCGCGCTTAATGAGATAGACGGCTTTAACAGAACAATAGTATTCCACGACGATGTTATCGACACAAAAACAAAAGAAATCGCTAAGCTTGGTTCTGACAACGAAGTATATGAACAAGATAAGGTTAAATTTAAAGCAGAAATTGTTGAATTAAAACAACAAATAGATGTTTTAGAAATCAAGATTAAAGAACTAGGTGAAAAACTTATTGAAATCCAAACAGAAAGAGATACTGTTAACGCTCAGTTCCTAGAACTTGAAAAAGAAAAGAATGTTATTGTTCTTAATATCGAAAAAATTGCAGAGCAAATAGAAGCGTTCAAAGCTCGCAGACGTGAACTTGAGCCTCAATTAGAAAATGTAAAAGAAGAACTTAAAGAAAACGGCATTGAAATTTCAAAACTTCAAGAAATTGAAATCTCTGTTGAAGAAATTACAGGTAGAATCCAAAGACTGCAAAAACGTATGGACGAGCTTGGTGATGTTAACATGAGAGCGATTAAAGCTTATGACGAAGTTTCTGAACGTCAAAACGAGTTAAAAACTAAAATCGAAACTCTGTCTAACGAAAAAAATCAAATCATGGACAGAATGCAAGGTTATGAAAACCTTAAAAAAGATACGTTTATGAATACTTATAACCACATAAACGACAACTTTAAATCGATTTTCCATAAACTTTCAGAAGGTGAAGGCACATTGTACCTCGACAATCCTGATCAACCGTTCCAAGGCGGTATGTCTATCGAGGCGCAACCAAGAGACAAAGAAAAAACAAGACTCAACCTTATGTCCGGTGGTGAAAAATCACTCACTGCTCTTGCTTTTGTATTTGCTATACAAAAATACTTGCCTGCACCGTTTTATGCATTTGACGAGGTTGATGCAAACCTTGACGGTATTAACGTTGAAAAATTAGCCGATATGGTAAGAACTCAAGCAGAAAATACGCAATTTGTAGTAGTTAGTCACCGTAAACCTATGATAGAATCAGCTAATAGAACAATCGGCGTAACTCAGAAAGAAAAAGGGAAAACTCGCGTAACAGGCGTAAAACTAAGGGATTAGGATAAAACATGGAAACTGCCGAATCTAACTTACATCATGATTTTTATGTACCTGAAGCTGTTGCACATAGTGAAAACAGCTTGGAAGATGTTGCAATGATTTCTTCTACAGAGGTTCAAAAAGATATTACAGACCAGGTTGATGGTATTGAGATTCTTGTTGGTATGGCAAAATCTGGTAAGATTGACCCTTGGAATGTTGATATTGTTGATGTTACCGATAAATATCTTGCTCATTTGTTTCAAATGAAAGCACAAAACCTCAGATTAACAGGCAGAACACTTTTATTTGCTGCTATTTTGTTGAGATTAAAATCAAACGTGCTTGAGGGTATTGATGCAAACCAAATTGAGGGAATAGAAGAACCACAAGACGATTTTGAGTTTAACGATGATCCTTGGGATGATGAAGAAATTAACACAAACAACGTGATTTCTTTAGATGAAGTACTTCAAAGAAGAACCAGTGTAAGGCTCAACAGAAGCCGTATGGTTAATTTGAAAGACTTGATTAAACAATTACAATTTTATGAAGAATTAGACAGAAAACAGTCCTTAAAAAATGCACACGAACGTGCTAAAAGACGTGTTCGCTCTTATGCAAGACTTACTCCTGATGATATCGTAAATCTTGCTCATGACGAATATATCGAAAAGAGTGTAGAAATTTTGCACGAAAATTTAAAAAGAATTTTTGAATCTCAAGAAAAAGTAGAGTTAAATACTTTAACTCTGTTGGGGTTGGATAAAATTTCGGCTTATATTGCGTTACTGTTTTTGACTGCTGAACCTGAATCTGATATTGATTTGTATCAGGAAGAATTTTACGGAGAGTTGTACGCAGTTCCTTACAAAAAACAAGAGGAACAAATTGTTGAAACGGCTGTCTGAGGCGGATTCACTTATAGAAGTGTACACCCTCTGCCGAGTAAATATGCCTGTGGCATATTTATGAGAAGTAGCGATTGACGCAAAATCTAGCATTTTACGAAAGTGACCCCATGCACTTGTTACCTGTGCCGGACTTGTTGATAAAATCGGACTTGTTTATTGCACAGGTTCACTGAGTGTTCGGAGTCAGTTGACAATATGAAATAAGCTTAGTTAAAGTTCAGCCGGGTTAATAAGATACGGGTCGTCCACAGGGGAAAGCATTTCCGAACAGAACCGGTTTGCGCTGTAATTGCACCTGTATATTTTATTAAGATACTTTCCCCGAACGCCCATAGCGTTTAATCCCACAGGAGCTTGCGGAATATAAAAAGTTTCTTTTAACTGTTCATACCATTTTGTGAGATATTTTTCATACACAATTGTTGCTACCATACCTATAAAGGCAAGCAATAGCAGTATAATATCTTTGAGTCTGATTAATATTTCTTTGAGATATTTCACACGCACTCCACAGAATTGTGTTTTCAATGTATAATCTTATTAATGAAATTAACTGAATAGTCAACGAATAATTCTGGATTATGAAAGGATAAATTATTATGGCAGGAAAAGTTACAAAAGACATGGGACTAATAGAGATAGTTCAAAACTATCCTGAAGCATTAGAAGTTTTTGCAAAATACGGCTTAGGTTGCATTGGCTGTGCAGCTGCAAGATTTGAAAACCTTGAAGCTGGTGCGAAAGTTCACGGTGTTGACCCTGACGTTATGGTTGACGAAATTAATGCTTTAATCGAAGGTTAATAGTCCTTTTGGATAATTATATTTAAAGCAATAAAAAACACTCTCAATTTTGAGAGTGTTTTTTTAATAAATTTTTATTTGTTTTTTACCTCAATAGGAATTGTCGCATATCT